>PAOC01000011.1 GCA_002708465.1 Planctomycetota bacterium | reverse complement strand
GTTGGGGAATCGATGGACCTCCTCGGTGCTGAGCTTTCCATCCAGGAGACGCCCGAGAATGGCCCTGCCGCTTTCGGCTCCAAGGTCGATTGCCAGGTATGTTTTTTCCATCTGTTTTGGCTCGCGTTTGACTCGATGAGGCGGCAGGGAGCTCCCGCGCCCTTGCAAGAAGAGTTAGCATAAGCATAATACCACCAGCTTTTCTACCGAACAGGGGGCTGAACATTGTCCAGGAACGTCACGATCTTTCTACCCGGAGACTACCGGGAGCTGCCCAATGAGTGGGCCAGGCCCCAGGTCAGAGCTACCGTCGGAAACCTGAAGAGAGCCCTTCGCAAGCTGGGCCGCAAGCCTCGCCTCATCGATACGTTCCTCACTCGTCCGGATCAGTCCATCTCCGAGCTCGGGCCGATTGATGACCCCATGGTCGGTGTCTTCGTTCACTGGACCTACGGGCCTCATACCTGCGATGGAGTCGTGGGCAANGACAANCCCCTGCTGCTGGCGAGCAATTTTTCCGGCACCTGGCCGGGGCTGGTAGCCCTGCTCAATACNGGCGCCTGCCTCGAGAGCGTTGGCCGGAAGTTCTCCAGGATCTGGAGCGATACGGATGACTGGACAAAGGACAGGGATTTCATGGCCCGGCTCGATGAGTGGTGTTCAACCGGGGCCATTCGCTACCGGGAGGATGAGCTCCATCTCAGCGCCGAGGTGAGCCCGGAGGCGAAGAAGGTCGCAGACCGGGTGGTCGCTGACATTCAAAAACGCAGGATTCTCGCCCTGATGCTCGGTGACACCTCCATGGGCATGATCAACGGTTATTTCGGACCCCGCCTCCTGAACAAGGTCGGCTTCGCCGAGCACAAGGTCGACCAGGCCTGGATACTCGAACGCCTGACCCACATTGATGAGGACCGCGTCGACAAGGCCCTGAAGTTCTGCGTCGACAAGGGGGTCCGTTTTCACTGGGAAGAGGAAGATGCCGAGGACTTTACCGAGGAGGCGACCCGCGAGCAGCTTCGCATGTACCTCGCGGTGCTCGGACTCGTCGATGAATTCCAGGCCGACTGTATTGGCTGGCAGTACCAGCTCGGCCTGCTGCCCCTGCTGCCGCCATCGGATTTCTGCGAGGGACTGCTCAACTCGTCCTGCAGGCCGGAATCCAGCGGCCGGCCGATCATGACAGCCACCGAGGCGGACCAGGGAAACCTCGTACCTATGGAGCTGATGAAACGGATTCTCCTGCGCCGCGGTCTGCATCCCGAGGTCATGTTCCACGATGTAAGGTGGGGGGGCGAGCACAACGGCCGCTTCCTCTGGGTCCTGCTCAACTCGGGATCCTGCGGCGCCTACGCCTTCAACCACGATCCCGGGAGCCTGAAGGGAGTCCACTCCTACCGCCAGCCGGCCGGTTATTTTCCGATTCCGGGAGGAACCTTCGCCGGCGAAAGCCGCGCAGGAGACATGACCTGGGCGCGCGCCTACATCCGGGATGAAGAGCTCTGGATGGATATCGGCCGCGGCAAGGTGAGGAAATTGCCCGCGTCCAAGCGTGATGAGTGGTGGGAGGGAACCACCCGGCAGTGGCCCTTTATGGCCGCCGATCTTGGCTGCTCGCAGGAGACCATCATGGCGCACTATCTCTCCAACCATATCGCCGTGGCCTACGGGGATATTTTCGGAGAGCTGGTGTCGGTCTGCCGAAGCCTCGGCTTCAAGGTTCGCGTCCTGAAGGGCAGCAGCAAGATCTGAGGAGAAGCTCGGCGGCTACTTTCCGGAGAGCCCGGGCCACTTTCCCTGCTTGATCGGCGTGAGCTTCAGCTTCGCCGGATCGAGGACGACATGCTTTACCCGGCGCCTGTGGTAGGTGTAGGTGATGTGAACAAGCCCATCTGCGGCCTGGATCACCGCGGGATAGGAGTGCTCTCCCCGCTGGTTTTCCAGGACAAGGGCCGCCTGCCACTCCTTGCCATCGGAGCTGACCGCCACGTTGAGCATCTCCCGTCCCCGGGGACGAGAGGAGCGCCGGGTGGTGTGGTTGTAAACGAGCAGGTGGCGGCCATCGCTGAGGGTGACTCCATCTGCCCCCGCGTTCGGATTAGGGAGAGAGGTCGCGGTCATCGCACTCCAGGTCTTGCCCTGGTCAGAGGACCAGGCCTGGGTGAGGCGGCCCTGCCGGCTGCGGCAGAGAGCCTGCAGTCGCCCGCCGGAGTGACGGAAAATGGTTGGCTGGATCGCACCGAAGCGAGTGTCCTTGTTGACAATCCCTGTGCCGGTCCAGGTTTTCCCAAGGTCCCCGGTAAATTCAAAATGGACCTTCCAGCCGGCGTGCTCGGTCGATGAGGGGCAGAGCAGGAGGCCCTTATCGAGCTCGATGGGCTTGTTTTTGACTGGTCCGATGATGCCCTTGCCGAGCCGCTGCTGCTTCGCCCAGGTTTTTCCACCGTCCGTCGATGTAACGAGCTCTCCCCACCAGGAGCTNGGACTCGGCCCGACCTTGAAAAAAAGCAGCAGCGGGCTGCCGGCCGGCTTCCGCGGCTGGAAAAGTACCGGGTTCCAGCAGGGATGGCGTTTGCCGGGACCCTGGACTCCATTGG
This sequence comes from Planctomycetota bacterium, assembly GCA_002708465.1. The sequence goes on along the minus strand of PAOC01000011.1, from coordinate 11,625 downwards.
CAACTTCAACAGGAGCCGACCATTTTCCGTTTTCCTTGCGCGAAACCCAGATCCCGACNTCCTTGTTTCCTTCACCCGTTCCGCCGAACCAGGCCGCCACCAGGGNCTTGCCGCTCTCGGCGATGGTTGAGGCATGGCAGCTNGGGAAGGGAGCCTTCTCGTAGATCAATTCACTGGTCAGAATTGAGTCATCCGCCTGCGCGCAGGCGCAGGTAAAGAGCAGGATGAGTGTAGATAGGGGCTTCATTTCTCAGCCTTTTTTACCGATGGATTTCTGGGCCTTGGCGACCATCGAATTGAAGAGGCCGAGCTGCTGGCCCAGCGCGACGACGCGGTCCCTGGGTTTGCCGCGGGCCTCCAGCATCACCCAGCCGGAATAGTCCATTCTNACGAAGAGCTCCATGAGCTTTTCGTAAGGATAGGCCTTGTCCTGGAGCTCACGCACATGGGCCGTGGCCCCAAAGCGCTTCTTGACCAGGTCGAAGTTGTGCTCGATTCCCTTGCCTTCGAGATCCTGGTTGTTGGAGTTCCAGCAGACGCCGACGTTCTTGTTCTGCGCGACATCCATGATCTTCCGGATCGTCGGCAACTGGGCGCACTGGCCGTGGACCTCTAGCAGGAGCTCCTGTCCCCATCCATCGGCGAAATCACCGAGCTGGTTCAGAGCCTTGCCGATCTGCTCGATGGTCTTCTCTTTTTCGACCCCCTTGTGGAAGCGGTCAGGCTTGACCTTGACACCGCTTCCACCGACATCGTGGCTGAGCTTGATGAAGGCCTTGGTTGCTTCGATCGCCTTGGCGACCACGGCAGGGTCGGGGTTGTCATAGCGCTCATTGCTGCCGATGCCGACCATGGTCACCGGGCTGTCAGCGAAGCGCTTCCTGACCTCTTTTCGCTGCGCTGCGTTGAGCGAGGGTTCGACCTTGTGGGCATGCGTGCTCCGGAGCTCGACCCCGAGAACCTTGCTCGCGGCGCAGTTGCGGATCAGGGTCGGAAGATCCCAGTCCTGTCCCCAGAGGTAGGTGACGAGGCCGAACTTCATCGAAGAGCCCGGCTGGGNCAGNGCGCTTCGCAGCAGANCTGACGGTGAGCTGAGCAGNGCTCCAGTCGNCGCGGCGGCGCCGGTCCTTAGAAACGTTCTTCGCGATGCGATCTTCTTCATTCTGCGGGCCTCCCAGGAGAGTGTTTTTNGTATTTTCCAGAACCCTAACGCTATTGCCTTTGGCGTCCTGACGCAAGGGNGTCTCCGTATTTCGGAGGCGCCNNGTGTNATTCAGTGTTCTTATGGTGGAAGCCTTCCTGAGGGATTGCTAAATTAAGGTGGTTAGCACGATTGGTCGTGCCCCACGAAAATCACCTCGAGGTTCTACCGGGATGACCTTCAATCGAGCCGNCGNCGGCTTCTATNTCACAGCGCTGCTTGNCTTCNCGGGCGGGCTTCGAGCCGANTCCGCNGCATCTCCGGAGGCTCTTCAATTNTTNGAGAGGAAGGTGAGGCCCCTGCTCGCCGGCAGCTGCTACAAGTGCCACGGGCAGAAGAAGCAGAAGGGTAAGCTCCGCCTGGACCGGCATGAGGCGATCCTCTCCGGCGGGGACTCGGGNCCNGCCGTTGTACCCGGCAAGCCGCAGGAGAGCCTGCTGGTCAGAGCCGTGAAGTACCAGGACCCCGAGCTGAAGATGCCGCCGAAGCAGAGGCTCTCCGCTGACCAGGTCGGTATTNTGATGCGCTGGATTGAGCTGGGGGCGCCNTGGCCGAAGGAGGANANCGGAGGTCCCGACCGCCGCGCTCCCGGGCTGGCCGTGACGGACAAGGACCGTGACTGGTGGGCTTTTCGCAAGGTCAGCGAGACTCCGGTCCCCGCGGTNAGGAAGGCCGACTGGGTAAGCAANCCGGTCGACAACTTTATTCTCGCGAAGCTGGAGAGCGGCGGCTTCGAGCCTGCGGCGCCGGCCAGCCGGCGCGAGCTCATCCGGCGAGTCTATTTTGATCTCATCGGGCTTCCGCCAACCTACAAGGAGGTCGAGAGCTTTGCCGCAGATGATTCTCCCGGAGCTTTCGAAGGCCTCATCGACAGGCTGTTGGCGCAACCCCAATACGGTGAGCGTTGGGGCCGGCACTGGCTTGACGTGGTGCGTTTTGCCCAGACCAACGGCTATGAGCGGGATGGAGAGAAGCCCTATGCCTGGCGCTATCGGGACTACGTCATCCGCAGCTTCAACCAGGACAAGCCCTACAACCGCTTCGTTCTCGAGCAGCTTGCCGGAGATGAGCTCGATGATGCNAACAGGGATTCGATCATCGCCACGGGCTTCTACCGCCTGGGAGTGTGGGACGATGAGCCCGATGACAAGCGGATGGCCGAATTCGATGGACTCGATGACATGGTGGTGGCGATCGGAGCCTCCTTCATGGGGCTGACGATGGGCTGCGCGCGCTGCCATGATCATATGTACGACCCGATACCGCAGAAGGACTATTACAGCTTCCTGGCCTTTCTGCACAACGTCCGTTATTACGACAAGCCGAAATACGACAAGAGCTCGTCGACCTACGCATCCATCGGCAATAACGAGTGGGCGCTGGCCGTGCGCGAGCATGGAGCCAGTCCAAAGGAGACGAAGGTTCTGATTCGCGGCAACGCGGCGACTCCCGGCGACCTGGTGAAGCCGGCCTTTCCCGCTGTTTTTGGGGGTGGAAGGGTTGACCTCTCCGCCCGTCCGCCCGGGAAATCCTCCACCGGCCTGCGGCGGGAGCTGGCCGAGTGGGTGGCGGGCGAAGAGAACTTCCTGACGGCGCGGGTGATGGCGAACCGAATCTGGCAGCACCTCTTTGGCAGGGGAATTGTTCGGACTCCGAATGATCTTGGCCGCAGGGGACTGCCGCCGACCCACCCTGAGTTGCTCGACTGGCTGGCGCGGGATTTCATCCGAGGGGGTTGGAAGATCAAGCGGCTGCAGAAGCTGATCCTGCTCTCAAGCGCCTACCGCATGTCGTCAAGGGTCCAGCCGGGAGAGGCGCTGCGCAAGGATCCCTCCAACGAGCTTTTCTGGCGCCAGAACATGAAGCGCCTCGAGGCCGAGGCGATTCGCGACTCGATTCTCGCTGTCGGNGGCGGGTTGAACTCCGAGATGGGCGGCCGCGGCTTCTTTCCGAAGCTCGGGCGCGAGGTCCTGGCGGGCGGGTCCCGTCCGGGCTGGGGTTGGGGGGTTTCAAGCAGGAAGGAGCAGTCCCGCCGAAGCGTCTATATCTATACCAAGCGAGGAACCTTGATGCCCCTGATCGAGGGGTTTGACTATACCAATACGGCCCAGTCGCTTGCAGCGCGCACAGTGACCACGGTTGCTCCGCAGGCCCTGATGCTGCTCAACAGCTCCTTCCTTGACTGGCAGGCCGCGGTCTTTGCCGGTCGACTGGTTGCCGAGACGGGCGCCGATGCGGAGGCCTTTGTCAGGCGGGCCTACCAGGTGGTTCTGTCGCGGGATCCGGAACCCTCGGAGGTAGAAAAGAGCCTCGACTTCATCGCGCGCCAGGAGAAGGCCTTTGCCGGCAGGCGGACGCGCTCGACCTTCAGGCCCGGAGTACCCGATGCTATCGAGCGCGGGTTCAAGAATACCCAGAAGCCCTCGAACTTTTTCGAAGGTCCGGCGGCCGGCTGGGAGTATTTCCGGGGGCGCTGGTACGATGCCGGAGACAACATCGACTGGGTTGATCCGCAGAGACGTCCTTTCGCGCTCCACAAGACGCTTCGGCTGAGGAATGGCGAGCTGTCCGCCGAGCTCTTCCTGCAGGCCAATTCAGATGGGGCCTCGATCTATTTCCGCGGCGTCAGCAAGGGCGATCTGTATTCCGGGCTCGAGCTTCTGCTGGATCCTCGCGAAGATCGAATCGAGCTTCGCCGCCACGGCGACAAGGAACCCATTACCGTGAAATCGGAAGCTCTCAAGCTTGATACGAGGACCTGGTATCGAGTCAGGGTGGCTGTGGAGGGGCAGGATGTAAGGGTCTGGATTGGACCTGGCTCCCGGGATGAGGAGAAGCCGCTGCTGCAGGCTTCTGTTGAGAAGCCAGCCGAGCTTGGCGACCGGGTCGGCCTTAGCTCGAGAGAGGCGCCGGTCGGACTGGCGGCGTTCGTGAGCCGGACGGCTGGTGAGGAAACAGCAGCTGACATTACCGGGGAAACGTGGATTTCCGCCGCCCCGGAGGAGCTCGAGAAGAAGGACCCGGGCGCGGCCTTGATCCTCAGTCGCCGCCAGGCGTTTCATTCTTTCTGTCTCGTGCTGCTAAATCTGAACGAGTTCGTTTATATTGATTGAGAGATCGACCTGCGGAGCGCGCTGAAATGGAATCCAGATCCGACAGAGTAACGGCCAGGGGAGCTTCCTCACCGGTGAGCCAGTTCTGCGGCCGTACCCGGCGAGAGTTCCTGTGGGAGGCCGGCGCCGGCTTTACCGGCATCGCCATGGCGGCCATGCTTCAGCAGGATGGGTTCTTCAGGAAGTACGTCCACGCTGAAGGCGCCGGGGATGGCGAGCTGAATCTCCTGGCCCCCAGGCAGCCGCACTTTGTCCCCAAGGCCAAGCGCTGCATCTTTCTCTTCATGTACGGCGGTCCGTCGCAGATGGATCTCTTTGATTACAAGCCCTACCTGCAGAAGAACGACGGCAAGACGGTCAATGTCGAGATCCGCCGCAGGAGTGTCCAGAAACAGAAGCTGCTGGGCTCGAGGCGCGAGTTCAAGCAGCGTGGCGAGTCGGGTCTCTGGTGCTCTGATGCGCTTCCGAGGATCGCCGGTCACATGGACAAGATGGCTGTCGTCAAATCTCTCTACATGGACTCTTTTGCGCATGGCTCAGCCCTGCTGCAGATGAACTGCGGGCAGGTTATCCAGGGACATCCTTCGCTCGGTTCCTGGCTCGCCTACGGCCTGGGGACGGTCAACCAGAACCTGCCAGCCTACGTGACAATGCTCGACCCCAGGGGAGGGCCGGTTTCGGGCGCTCCGAATTGGGGTAGCGGCTATATGCCCGCGGCCTACCAGGGCACCCTGTTCCGTTCCGGCGGCGATCCGATTCTCAACCTCAGCCCCAACTCTGATGTGGCTCCCGCGATTCAGCGCGACAGGATCTCTACCATCAACGCGCTCAATGCGAGCCACCTTGCCGGCCGTCCCGGCTACTCCGAACTGCAGGCGCGGATCGCGAGCTACGAGCTGGCCTTCCAGCTGCAGACGACGGCCCCGGAGGCTCTCAACCTGGAGGAAGAATCCTACAAGACGCGTGAGCTCTACGGGGTCTATGATCCGAAGCCGTCGCATAAGCTNTCCGTCGGCCCGGCTCCCTTCGCCCGGCAATGCCTGGTCGCCCGGCGCCTGGTTGAGAGAGGGGTGCGCTTCGTCCAGATCTACCATGGCGGCGGTCACCAGCAGCAGAACTGGGATGCGCACCACGGAGTGGAGGAGAANCTGNNCATNCACTGCCCCGAGATCGACAAGCCGATCTCGGCGCTGCTGACCGATCTGCAGCAGAGAGGTCTCCTGGAGGATACCCTCGTGGTCTGGGGAGGTGAGTTCGGTCGCCAGCNGGTCTCCCAGGGAAACAACCACGGCCGTGATCACAATCCCAAGGGNTTTACCTATTGGTTTGCCGGTGCTGGAATCAAGCCCGGCACCAGCTACGGGGCCACCGACGAGATCGGGCATGAGGCGGTCGAGAACCGCCATCACATCAGGGACCTCCANGCCACGATTCTTCACCTCATGGGCCTCGACCATGAGAGCCTGACCTATTTCTACGGCGGGCTCGATCGCAAGCTCACCGGCGTCAGGCATTCCGAGGTGATCAAGGGTATCCTGGCCTGAGCTTCCCGTCTGTCAGCGGCTGAAGAGCTCGATGAGATAGCCGTCAGGGTCGCGGATGTAGAATTGGAGGGGGCCATCCGGACGCAGGTACGGGCCGGCGACAATGGGGATTCCGAGGGACTCGATGTGGGTCGCCGCGTCCGCGGCATCCTCGATCTCGAAGGCGATGTGGGACCCCTGGGCCGGGTATTTGCCGGTGAATTCACCCGGGCCCGGCGTGCCCGCGTCGGAGCCCGCCAGGGTGACGTGGACCTGGGTCTTTCCTGCCTGGAACCAGAGCCCGGGAAAGGAGAAATNGGGCCTGGGCATCAGCTCCATCCCGAGGAGCTCNCAGTAGAACTGACNTGTCTTGTCGAGGTCGCTCGACACGACGAGGACATGGTCGATGCCCTGGACCTGCAGCCGTCTTGCTTCCGTCATACAGGTAACCTCAGCCGATCCGCCCGGCCTTGAATTCCTCGATCAGTTCTGAGATGGAGTCCACCGCCGCCTCGATAAAGAGCTCGCCCTTCTCGGCGCTCGCCACGGTCGGGTCGCCGATGGCNCCCTTGCTCGACCACTCATTCCAGAGGCGGAATTGTCCGACCTGGCCGGGCTCGAGCATGTCCTTGTGGTCAAACCTGCAGCGCTGCTCTTCCCCATCAGGCTCGAGGGAATCTGTTCTGACCAGCTCAGGGCGCAGGGCCAGCATCACCGAGGTCTCCATCTCTCCCGCGTGTCCCATGCCGCCCGGAGCTGACTCGCGAATTTCTCCAAATCGTTTGGCAGCAAGAACCCAGTAGGTGGCGTGGATGATCTTCATGTCGGAGCGAGCTTCATCCGCTGTCACGTTCCCGGCTCCGAGGCGCGCCTCCTGCACCGCGACGTTCAGCAGGGCCTGGTTCCCGCCATGGCCGTTGAGCAGGATGAAGCGCGTGAAGCCGTGGGCAAAGAAGCACTCCACCAGCTCTCGCGCCGTGTCGAGAAAGGTCCTGCTCGTCAGGGTCAGGCTTCCGATGAAGGGCATGTGATGGGAAGAGGATCCGAACCTCTGCACAGGGAGCCAGAGGATGTTGTCGGGGTTCCGAGCGTCGAGTCGTCGCAGCAGACCCTCGGTGATGAAGGTGTCGGTTCCTGTCGGCAGGTGGGGGCCGTGCTGTTCAATCGCGGCGAAGGGAATGATCACCGGCAGCCGCCGGTCGAGCTTGTCTACATCCGTGGTCGTCAGGTCAGCCAGGTACATCGCCTTGGTCCGTTTATTGGATTGGTTGCGCGCGGGGCAGGCCTCCCAGCTTATCAGCACGCGGCGTAAAGATCGAATCGCAACTGCTCCCGGTGCTTCTCGAGCCAGTGAGCTTGTCTCGGNCTTTTCTCAGGAAAAAACGGTCAACCCTGATGTTTTAGGANCGGTTCGCATTAGAATAAAANCAAGTCAATAACAGGCCGTCAGAATTGAACAGAATCGGAGATCTGCTATGGGGAAATTTGTCACGCGGATTGTGCTCGCTGGGACGGGGGGCTTGTTNTTTGCGATCTTTTTTTGCGGCGCTATATCCAGCGTNGCGCCTGTCGCGGNCCTCTTCGGCGNNTTGGCGGAGCTTCCCCCGGCGGCGGCCCAGTCGGCTCTGCGCCCGGAGGAAGAGCACCTGGTGAAGCTTTTCGAGAAGGCCTCGCGGTCCGTCGTATTTATCACCAATGCAGCCATCAAGCGCAGCTTTTTCTTCNAAACCAGCCGCGAGGTTTCCCAGGGAAGCGGCAGCGGCTTTGTCTGGGATAAGAAGGGTCATATCGTAACCAACTACCATGTGATTGCCGGGGCGGACTCCATCATCGTCAGCTTTGACTCTAAGACGAGCTACCGGGCCAGCGTGGTGGGAGTCGCGATGGACAAGGACCTGGCGGTATTGAAGGTGGATGTGCCAGCTGCGAGTCTCTATCCGCTGTCGGTCGGCCGCTCCGACAGCCTGAAGGTGGGGATGATGGCCCTGGCGATCGGCAATCCCTTCGGGCTCGACAGGAGCCTCTCCAAGGGAATCATCAGCGCTCTCGGCCGGGAGTTTCGTTCGCTCACCGGGCGGACGATCACCTCTGCGATCCAGACCGACGCGGCCATCAACCCGGGAAATTCAGGCGGCCCCCTGCTCAATTCGAGCGGTCAGCTGGTCGGGGTCAACACGACCATCATCAGCGGCAGCAGGAGTAACTCCGGTGTAGGCTTCGCTATTCCTGTGAATACGGTCAGCCGGGTTGTCGATCAGCTCATTCGCTTCGGCAAGGTCAGGCGTCCCGCCCTGGGGGTCTATAATTTCAGTGACGAACAGGCTCGCTACCTNGACNTCGAAAGAGGCGTGGCGATNCGAAATGTTGCGAAGAGCTCGGGTGCGGCGGAAGCCGGGCTGCGGGGCATTCGAGAGATAGGGAACGGAAGGATCGCCCTGGGTGATGTGATCCTAGGNGTCGCGGGTGAGNCCGTGGATGACGAAGACGANCTTCTGAACGNGCTCGAGAAATTCAAGAGCGGTGACCGGGTGAAGGTTAAAATACTCCGGGATGGAAAAGAGAAGATCGTTACCATCAAGCTGCAGGAGAGCGAATAGGTNCNNGCTCTTTCTCATGGNNGAGGGNNTNNCTCTTCTCGCNCTGATCGGTTTGATAGCTTGACAGGCGTTCGNTNTTTGCTGAAGCTGTGTTNATCGTTTTTGACTGCTTTGGTTCNGAGAGGCGAATGGTAGCTATGGCNGGTTCATTCTGGGAGAAGATGGGGCGCAGTGTCGGTGATGGTCTGCAGAAGGCCAGGGACATCGGAGCCTCCATCGGCGAGAAGGGTGAGGCGATCCTGGACAAACAGGATTGGCGTCGCAGGCTTCGCCAGGCGAGAGAAGAGCTCGGCCGGGTGGTGGACAAGGAATTGCNGGGCATGGGCGATCCNCCCTANANGCTCGAGGACCCGGCGGTNAAGGAACTTCTTGCCGATATCAANNTGGCTGAGGNNGAGNTNGAGAAGCTTGAATTGGCCAGNAAGNAGAAAGAGGAANAGGCTCCNGGAGAGGAAGTCCAGGAGCAGGCAGGAGAGCNTGGCTCNGCGGCTGAGCCNGGCGATGACATCNTGGAAAATCCGGATAACTGACCTCAAAAGGCGACAGNNCTGTCATGGGAGGNCTNTNCGGCNTTTACCGGGCTTCNGNGACCGGGAATTCACTTGACAATATCATGGNCGCTGCCTAGAATTTNGCCCGCATTGTAATTTGTAAGANATTTTAAAATAGANACTTATGACAAATGCCGNGNCNGCTGATTCAGCTGTANNNGGCAATGGGATGCTTCACTATGGATCTCNCCAAGTACGTCAAGGAGCTTAAAGAGCTNCTGGATCTGATGAAGAGNCATGACCTCGCTGAGGTNGANCTCGAAGAGGAAGGTCAGAAGATACGTCTTCGCAAGACCGANCCTCATCTCNCAGCCGCTCCCATGGCNATCCAGGGNGCTNTTCCGGCTGTGTCTCCNGCNGCAACTCCAGGTTCCGATGCNGGGGNTGACCCGGAGGCNGCTGAAGAAGATGATGGGCTGTACAAGGTTCCCTCTCCGCTNGTAGGGANCTTCTACCGCTCACCCAGCCCTGAGGCCGATCCGTTTGTCATCGAGGGAGATCGAGTCGATGAGGATACCNTNCTGTGCATCGTGGAGGCGATGAAGGTCATGAATGAGNTCACCGCCGGAGCCAGCGGGGTCGTTCGTGAGATTCTTGTCGAAAACGGCAGCGCGGTTGAATTTGACCAGCCCCTGTTCAAGATCGAGATCTCGTGAAGAAATTNTCTCGGATACTCATCGCCAATCGTGGCGAAATTGCCCTTCGTATNCTGCGTGCCTGCAGGGAGTTGGGNATTGAATCGGTTATCGTTCACTCGGTGGCCGATNCGGGCGCCGGCTACCTTGACCTNGCCGANCGNACNGTCTGTATCGGGCCGGGTCCAAGCCAGCAGAGCTACCTGGACATCTCGCGGATCATCGCCGCGGCCGAGGTGGAGGATGTGGATGCGATCCATCCCGGCTACGGTTTTCTTGCAGAGAATGTCCAGTTTGCCGAGATCTGTAAGTCATCCCATATCGAGTTCATCGGTCCCGGTGTTGAGGCCATCGCCTTTCTTGGCGACAAGGGCAAGGCGCGGGAGCTCGCCAGGGAGGTCGGAGTACCCTGCGTGCCGGGCTCAACGGGTATCCTCGAGAACGAAGATGAAGCTCTCAAGGTCGCCCAGGAGATCGGCTACCCCGTGATTGTGAAGGCGGTCGCCGGCGGCGGCGGCCGGGGTATGCGGGTCGCCCACAATGACATCACCCTGAAGAACGGCTACTCGCAGGCGAAGATCGAGGCCGAGACGGCCTTCAATAATTCAGATGTTTATCTCGAGAAGTACATGGAGAAGCCCCGGCATGTGGAGATCCAGATCCTCGCTGATAACCATGGCGAGGTGGTCCATCTTGGCGAGCGTGATTGCAGTCTCCAGCGCAGGCATCAGAAGCTGATCGAGGAGTCGCCCTCGCCGGGGTTGCCTCCGGAAGTTCGGGACGAGATGGGAATTGCGGCGAAGAAGCTGGTGAAAGCAGCCGGCTATACCAATGCCGGCACGGTGGAGTTTATCGTCGACAGGGACTTCAACTTCTACTTCATCGAGGTGAATACCCGCATCCAGGTTGAGCATCCGGTTACCGAGATGGTGACTGGAATCGACCTGATCAAGGAGCAGATTCGTCTTGCGAGCGGTGAACGGTTGGGGATGACCCAGGATGATATCAAGATGAAGGGGGTCGCGATCGAATGCCGTATCAATGCGGAGGATCCCGCTGATAATTTCAGGCCCTGCCCCGGGAAAATAGAGCAGTTCAGGGCGCCTGGCGGATTCGGTGTTCGGTTGGATACCCATGCCTACGCAGGTTATACGGTTCCGCCGAATTACGATTCCATGATCGCCAAGCTGATCGTCTACCAGGAAACGCGCGAAGAGGCGATCAACTGTATGCGGCGCTGCCTGGATGAATTCGTCATCGAGGGGATCTCAACGACGATTCCCCTGGCCAAGGAAATCTTCAAGCATCTCAACTTCGTGGCCGGAAAGGTCAACACCGGGTTCATCGAGGAATACTTCCTCGGCTGAGACCTGGCGCTTGCCCGGCCGACCCTTCCGGCTGACAATGAAAACGAGATCATTGGATGGAGGGCTGGGAAGAGAGCGCGCTGGTTAACGGAGACCAATATGACGAACCTGCCTGAAATCAACCACTGCAGTCCGACCCCCAAGGCCTATTGGTGCCCTGACTGTAAGGCGCACAATACGTTCGACATTGACAGCAGAGGTACGACCTTGTCGTATAACTGTAAGGCCTGCGGCTTCTCCTCGATGTTTAGTCCCGCGCAGGTGCTGCCGTGGAAGAATGGACTGTTTGTTATTGCTGGTTTGTCGTTCCTCATAGGTGTTTCCCTGGGGCTCAGCGGCGATCCGAACTACGTCATACCGCCGCTCTTGCTTGGAGCTTTTTTCGGCTTGCTTGCATGGATGATGGCTCATTATATGAAGAAATGGTCCGCCTGGGCTTCAGCTCAAAGGAGGAAGTCTTCGGAAGAGCTGAGACAGGAAGCCCTGGACCATCCTTTTCAGCCCGAATACGACAACAGCGCGGACTTTACCGAATGGGCGGAACAATTCCTTACCCCTGAAGAGGTGGAGCGGCTGCACGAAAAATATGGGGAGAGTGAGGATGGGGAAAAGCAGGAAGCCAGGATCGTTCTCAGGGT
>PAOC01000027.1 GCA_002708465.1 Planctomycetota bacterium | reverse complement strand
AATGGAAGATCCAGGGAACCCACATCAACTCCGGCCGCACGACCGACCCCTCCGAGGTGATCGAAGGCAACGCCTCGCTGAAGATCGTCGCCAGGGGCAAGGGTGACAACAAGGCGAACCGTCTCGAGCACACGCTGGCCAGGAACCTGCGCGCCCGAAACAACTATTTCATCTCCTTCAAGGCCAGGTGGATCGCGGGCTCACAGACGATGCTGACCCGGGGCTACAACCACGACTTCGCCAGGTCCCACGAGCTCGACATCCCCAGCAACCTTGGAACACCCGGGGCCATCAATAGCGTGACCGCCCGCCAGGCGGCCGGAAACGCCGGTCCCAACATAGGCCCGGTCATCGATAAGATGGTCCAGTCTCCCAATCTGCCCGGCAACAATGTCCCGGTGCAGGTTTCCTGCAGGGTGCAGGATTCCGACAACATCACGGACGTCAAGCTCTATTGGAGCCTGAACAGGGCTAACTCCGCCGGCGAGGCAGACAATGAAGTCAGCATGCAGGGTCCCGATTCCAGGGGGCGCTATCATGCCACCATCCCGGGACAGCCGCTTCGAAGGACAGTGGTCTTCTACGTGCTGGCCAGGGACAGCGGGGGGCGGGTTGGCCGCTACCCGGTCGATCATACCCAGCGCACCAACCCATCGATTCTCAGCGCGCTCGACATCGAAAACCTCGATCGCAGCTACTGCGTCTACCGCCACGAGAATGTCCAGAGAGGGGCCAACCCCTCCTACCGTTTCTGGATCGACCAGGATGCCGAACGCTACCTCAACGCCAGGCAATTGCACTCCAACGACCTCGTCGAGGGATCCTTCCTCTTCGGCAACGAGGATCTGTACTATCACTCCCGGGTTCGTTTCTCGGGCAGCCCCTGGGCAAGGCAGCGCTGGTCGGAAAGCTACCGCGTCTCGATGGCGAAGGACCAGACCCTTCACGGGGTGATCAAGAAGTTCGGGCTTGAGGACCACCAGGGCGCTGGCGCTCGTGACGGCCGCGAGCGGATCTCGAACTACCTCATCCGGCACAACCAGGGCAACACCCGGACTCCCTACTCTTACCAGTGGCTGGTGCAATGGAACATCAACCGCGGCTCGAGCGCGGGCATCAACGAGATCCGCGAATTCGTCCAGGTTCCCAACAGGGAACTGATCCAGCGCTGGTACCCCGATGACGACAACGGCTCCTTCTTCGAAATGGATGACCGCCACGAGTTCAATGACGGCGGCAGCCGCACGACCAGCTACGATGGACGCCTGAGCTACCCCCCCTACGTCAACCCGCCCCAGGGCGACCCGGGGAATCCGCCTGACTACAAGGAGAACTACCGCTATTACTACAACAACCGGATGGACGAGGGAAAAGATGACTTCTCCCACCTGGTGAGGCTAGCCCAGGTGCTCGATCGCCGCCTGACCCCCGATGCCCTCTTTGACGAGATCATCTGGGACCACATGAACGTCGATTCCTTCCTGCGCTGCCTGGCTGTTCGAATCAATACCGACGACTGGGACACCTGGGGTACCGACAGGGGCAAGAACTGCTACATCTACCGGCCACCCGTCGATGGACGCTGGGTGCTTCTGCCCTGGGACATGGAGCTGACCTACGGCAACGGCGGGCTCAGCCGCTGGCTCCCATCCAACAACATCAACGCGCCCTTCGTCACCAACCAGGGCAAGTTCCCGGCCCTGCATCGGATGTGGAACCGGCCGAGAATCAAGCGAATGTACTATGGAATCCTCTGGGAGATGATCAACCACCAGTTCAACTCCACCTTCCTTGGAAACTATGTCTCCCAACTTCAGCGGAGGGGAATCTCCAGCCTCGAAGTGGCCCGGCGAAACGGCTTCATTGACCGACGCTCCTCGAGCATCCGCTCCAGGCTTTTAGGCCTCTCCTCAGACCGCATGCCCCTCTCCATCGAAACGAACGATGGCGAGGCCTTCCTCGCCGGCGGCAACCAGGCGACCATCGAGGGACGCGCGCCGATAGATATCACCGACATTCTTGTCATGGTCAATGGCGAGGTCGCGCCCAGCGCCGAGAGAGCCGAGTTCTCCAACTCGAACCCGCTGGGCTGGTCGGTCACCGTCCCCCTCAACGAGGGAGCCAACGAGGTCTCCTTCCTCGGCTTCAATACCGCCGGAGGAATCGTGGACCAGGTCCAGGTCATCGTCACCGCCCCGGGTGGAGCCCCGCCTGCGATCACCTCCATCTCCCCCACCCAGGTAGCGCAAGGCGGAGTCATCACCATAGAAGGCTCTAACTTTCACCCCGGCCTCACCGTCAGCTTTGGAGAGACCCTCGCGGAGGAGATCGACCTGGCCGGACTCCCCGAAAGCATAGCCGTCACCGTACCCGCAGAGATCCCGCTGGGAACAGTCGGAGTGACGGTCACCTGTCCGGGCGTAGGAAGCTCGGATGCGACAACGGTCGAGGTTCNTCCCGCCGCCNGTCCAGTTCATCCGCGGNGANGTNGACTCATCAGGCACCTTCGGCATGACCGATNCGATCCAGATCCTGCTCTGGCTCTTCAGGGGCGGTGAGCTGGCCTGCCAGGACACNGCNGACATCGATGACNACGGNCAGGTCAACCTGACCGATGCGATCGCCCTNNTGAACTTCCTCTTCCAGGGNGGANCCGCNCCCCAGGCTCCGNATCCNGAGGNCGGNATCGACCCNACNGAGGACGAGCTNGAATGCGANGCNCCGCNGCCGGCCGGNTAGCNCNACGGNCNGNNCCCGTCAATCGACCNNNACNANCCGNCCTTCCCTGGCGCTCNNGTAGATGCTNGTNATGACCGANACCGCNGCCCNNCCATCGAGGCCGACGCAATAAGGCTCNGNNCCNGNCTGGATCGCGNTGCAGAAGTCTTCAAACTGCCTTCGGTGCCCCTCNGTATCGATGGCCTTGGCATCGGCCGCNCCGCCGCCGGANAGNCCCTCGCGNGGACCGTATTTTTCTATGATCTCCGCATCCTCATCGCGCGCCTCGGCGAACTCCCACTGAACGATCGTCTCATCCTCCATCACGACGTTTCCACCTGAGCCGGAGATCTCGATGCGAATCTTCGAGCCGGGCCAGGCCGCGGTCGTACCCTCGATAACTCCGAGCGCCCCGTTCCTGTAACGAACCGTAGCGGTGGCCACGTCCTCGACCTCGATGCGCTCATGGGCNACCGTCGCTACATGCCCGCAGACAGTCTCGANACCGCCCATGATCCACTGGACCAGGTCGATTCCGTGAATGCCCTGGTTCATCAGGGCGCCGCCGCCATCGAGCTTCCAGGTCCCCCTCCAGCCTCCCTGGTCGTAATAGGCCTGGTCCCTGAACCATTTGATGGCGACGTCCCCGAGGCTCAGTTTTCCAAAACGGCCTGAATCGACGGCATCTTTCAACAGCCGGCTGGTCTCGAAGAAACGCCGCGGAAAGATCGCCCCGAGCGTTACCCCGTTCTCCCGGCAGGCCTCGATGATCTGGTCGATCCTCTCGGTGGTCACCTCGACCGGCTTTTCGACCATGACATGCTTCCCCGCGGCGGCCGCGGCCAGGGATGGCTCGAGGTGAGAGCCGCTTGGAGTGCAGATCGAAACGATGTCCACCTCGTCATCTCCCAGCAGTTCCTCGAGGACGGCATAAGACTTCTTGCCAAACTGCTCGGCCCGGCTGGCCGCCAATTCCGGAACCCGGTCGAAGAACCCNGTCACCACGGCGTTGTCGAGNTCCCCGATCGCCTTGGCCTGGAACTCGCTGATCATCCCGCTTCCAACTATACCTACGCCGAGTTGACCGTTCGCCACGTGAACCCTCCGCTCTAATTGTGAAACCTGCTCTTCTTACCTGCCGCCGCCCGGAACATTAGAAGGCTCCAGGGGAGGAACAAGAAGCCTATTGCAGCCGCTGGCGAAAGGCAAAACCTTCTTACCTGCCGACCTTATCAGGGTGACTCGGCGGCATCGGCAGGAGGCGGAGGAGTCTCGACGGCATCCGATGACAGGACGCAGGCGCCTCCCTCGAGCGAGGGGAAGATGGCGACAACGTAGGTATTGTATCCATCCCGGACGTTGACCTTCACCTCGCGCGGGGCGCCGGCCGGAGCGCCTTTCTTTCCAGCCNGCAGCGAGATGAGATGCTCGCCTTCGGGAAGCTCGACTCGCAGGGCCTGGAAACTTGCCGGCAGAAGGCTCCAGCAACGCAGGTCGGCTCCCTCCAGCGCCGACCACAGGAGACCCGCCGCCGAGAGCCCCAGGTCGCGCAGGGCGTCTCCATCGGTGTACNCCCCCCGCCTGTCATTGCCCCTGTTAGCTGCCTCGATCGCCAGTTGGGTCGCCGTGATCTTGAAGGCGCGGCGTAGAAAGGCCCGTGCCACGATATGCTCGCGAATGGCCTCGAATTCATCGAGAGCCAGCGNCTCGATATCGGTCAGCAGAGAGGTCGAGCCGGCGGGACTCGCATCGGCAGCGACGTGAATTTCGGTCGGATTGTCGTCGTAAACCGCCACTGCGGGAATCTTGACCCTGGAGATGTTNGGTATGNCCNCGCGGTTGCGGGAGCTCGCCCAGATGTANTGCGCGATAGCGAGGGCATCGCGGGTTACCGGTTCCTCGNNCTCCACNCGNAAGGGNCCCCGCCCNACCAGGGCNAGGACGTGCACCACGCCGTTGCCNTTCCTNGAATGATGCCCCTCNACAACNCGCTTGATATCGGCCGCGGCCGGGCTGAAGCGNGGCTCGATNGCCTTGACCTTCTGGAACTGGATCTTCGCCAGGTCGAACTTGAGAGCCTCCTCATCGATGATCGCCTTCAGGTAGGAGCCGAAGGCGACCTGGCGATAGGAGCTCTTTGGCAGGCTTCCATCACGCGCCCGGAANGACTCGATGATCTTGCGCTGNCGGCTCGCCACCTGCAGGGCGTAGGCGCCGGCGTCCTCGCTGTTGCCATCGGCCAGGTCCGCGAGCGCCAGCATCGCCCTCACCAGNACCTGCTCGTAGTCGGCGCCCTGGTAGGCCANCTGGCGGTCATCGAGCATCATCGAGCTCAGCCAGCCGCCGTAATCCGTCCCGGCCAGGTCATCGAGCCTGTCCCTCGCCAGGCGCAGATCCCTCACGGCATCGCCAGCCCGGTCGAGGGCAAGGGAGACCACCCCCCGTTCAAGCAGGTAGAGATGCTCGTTCTTGCCATCTTTGCGAACCAGCCCAGTCAACTTCTCATGGCTGGACTGGTAGCGCCCCTCATCGAATTCCCGGCGGACATTCGTCCTCTGCCCCCCCGCGCACGACACAAGGAAGAGGCCGACCGCAAGCGCTATGCTCGAGTTCAGGTAACGGTCCATCAGCCCTCCAGGCTCTTCCTGAAGACCCTATCCATCAGCGATAGGCCTTGCGAACCTCTTCGGAAACGCGGAAATCTCTGCCCGTCGAAATATCTACCAGTTCGAGGGTGAGAAGATAATTTCTCTGCGCCCGCTTGGGGCCAAGCTCGGTCGTACCCGTGGTCAGCTTGGGGAAAATCAGCACCTGCGCGGGGACCTTCGCCGCCTCGAGGATGTCGAGGAAGACCCTTCGCTTTGCCGGGATGAAGAGATCGCCGCTCTTGAGGCGCGACTCCCGCAACCCCGCATCGATATACCGCAGGCTGATCGTCTGGTAGCGCCCGGACTCGTTGATACTCGTGGAGATCTTGTCGAAGATCTGCTCCTGCCAGTCTCCAAGCTCCTCNGCGCTGGCATTCTCCACCCGGAGNACGGCCACGCTGAGCTTGGTCGCCGCCTCNCGGGCNGCTCCATGACTCAGGAGCAGCTTGTTGACCGCNCCGCTGAGAAGCTGGTCAAAGGCNGCCGCGCCGGCCGCCCTGGAACCGACCGAATCGGGNTCCGTAGNNTTCATGATNCGTCCNGCCGGCATCGANCAGGANGAGAGGANCGGCAGGACNNNCCCGAGAACNCAAACCACGCTGAACAACTTCTTCATCTGATTCCCCTGTAGCAAATCCATTAGTAATAATCCCAAGTCTTCTCTTCGACGCAGTGGACCACAGATACATTCAATTGAAAATGTCGAATCCTGAAGGGGTCAGTGGCTGCAACCACAGCCGTGGCTGCCGCACCCGCCGCCGTCGGAACTTTCCTCCTCCCCGGCGGAACCATTCTCGGCCAAGGCCGGCCCGCTGGGAGCGTTCGTGACCTCCGCCAGCTGGCGAAGGTAATCGAAGGTGAAGATTCCGCTGGTATGGCCATCGGTCCAGTTCACCTGGAAGGCGTAATTTCCCACCTGCCGAATGGTCTGCGGGCGAACATCCTCACCAACCTGGGTTGGATGGAGGATCTGGGCCCCTGTAAGCTCATCGACGCAATTGGCGCAACGGCAGGAGCGGCGCAGCTCGACCACATCAAAATCGTGCACCTGCCCATCGCTCCAGACGATCCTCAGCTCGCGAACGCCGCTCTGCTTGATCTCAACCGGTACCGGCTTACCGCTCATAACATCATCCTCCCATCAACTTCNGCTTCANCTCTTCCAGTCAATCGGTTCCGGCATGACCGGCCCCGCCCCGCCGGCNCCCTGCTCGGCGAGAATACTCAACCGCGCNGCCACCCGCCCNGCCACCTCGTTGAAGGCGACCGCCGCGGGAGATTCGGGCGCCTCCACGACAATGGGCTGCCCGGCATCTCCACCTGTAACCACAGCCGGGTCGATCGGAATCTCTCCGAGGTAGTCGACCTCGAGCTCCTCGGCGGTCTTACGTCCGCCGCCATGCCGGAAGATCTCGTGCCTCGCATCGCAATTGGGACAGATGAAATAGCTCATGTTCTCGACGATCCCCAGGATCGGGACCTTCAGCTGCTCGAACATCTTGAGCCCTTTGCGCGCATCGATGAGACTCACGTCCTGGGGCGTCGTCACGATAACCACCCCCGACATGCTCACCACCTGGGACATCGAAAGCTGCGCATCACCGGTACCCGGCGGCAGATCGACGATGAGATAGTCCAGCTCTCCCCACTCAACATCAGCGGTAAACTGGCGGATGAGCTGGTGCACCATCGGACCTCGCCAGATGACCGGACGGTCGGAATCCG
Organism: Planctomycetota bacterium; assembly: GCA_002708465.1. Next base: position 4,774 of record PAOC01000027.1, on the reverse strand, counting down.
AGAGAAAGCCCATCGAGATCACCTTCACTCCATGACCCTCGAGCGGCAGGATCTTATTGTTCTCCCCCATCTCGGGCTGGCCCTCGACGCCAAACATCATCGCCATGCTCGGGCCGAATACATCCGCATCGATCAGGCCGACAGCTGCCCCGGAGGCCTTCAGCGAGAGGGCCAGGTTGATCGCGGTCGTCGACTTTCCGACCCCGCCCTTGCCGCTGGCCACCGCGACAATATTCTTCACCCCGGGCAACGTCGGACCGCCGGACGGATTTGCCTGGCGAGTCTGCGCGGTCATCTCCACATCGACCTCCTCGGCCCCGGGAATCCCCGAGACCTTGGTAAAGCACTCCATCTTCAGCTGCTCTTTTACCGGGCAGGCCGGTGTGGTCAGCTCGACCTTGAAGGAGACCTTGCCGCCATCAATGACCAGGTCCTTGATGAAACCCAGGCTGACAATGTCACGATTCAGGTCCGGGTCCTGGACCGTGCCAAGAATCTCGAGTACCGCATCTTCGTTGAGAATATCGCTCGACATAACTCTCTCTTATTTGAACTGGATACCGCAGAGCTATAAGCTGCCCGCTGCGTGGCCTATTTCTTGCCGACAAACCCGGCAAGCCTATAAAATACGCTCCCTTATTATGAAGTAAACGATATAGATCTGTTTTAATTGACTGGGATTTCACACTCCCTGCCTGAAACAACGCGGCGGCCGCTTCGCCTCCGTAAACCAACGAGAAATAGCCGACTCCCAGCCGGCTCCAATACTGCAAGGTGAGAAGTAATGAAAAAACTGGTTCCCGCATGCGCGCTGCTGATAGCCTCCCTGCTCCTGTCTTCCTGCCAGCTGCCTGAATCCGGAGCGAAGAAAATGGTCTCGAAAAACGCCCTTGAAAAGACCCTGATCGACTCCGGAGAAAACATTCGCGTCGAGACCTGGAGTACAGGCTCCAGCAAGGTGAATCTCGGAACCCCCCACGAATGGAAGGTCTCCAAGAGCGTCCTGCACGGCGGCCGCCAGGAAAACGTCGATGTCGTTGACGTGGACAACGGCGTCCTACGCTTCAGGATCGTCCCGACACGCGGNATGAACATCTGGGANGCCCACACGAAAGACGGCTTCCGGCTCGGCTGGAANTCGCCGGTNAAGGAGATCGTCCACCCGGGCTTCGTGAATCTGGACACCCGCGGCGGACTCGGCTGGCTCGAGGGCTTCGGCGAGATGCTCAACCGCTGCGGCCTGGCATCTTTCGGAGCGCCTGGGATCGATGTCGTCCCCAGCAACACCGGAGCCCCGACCGAGGTCACCCTCGGCCTGCACGGCAAGATCAGCTACCTGCCGGCCAGCAGGTGCGAGGTCATCATCGAGCCCGCTCCATCGAGAAAGATCAGGATCCGAGGCTATATCGACGAGACGATGATGTTCGGCACCCAGCTCCGCCTGGTGAGCGAAATATGGACGGAGCCCGGCTCCGCGACCATCCATTTCGAAGACGAAATCATCAACCTCGCCGACAAGGACCAGGAGATGCAGTACCTCTACCACTGCAACTTCGGCCAGCCGCTGCTGGATGAAGGCACCCGGTTCATCGCNNCNGTCAANAAGGTNTTCCCCAGGGACGCCCGCGCCGCAGAGGGTGGACTCGCGGGCTGGGACGTCTACGGCCCCCCGCAGGCCGGCTATACCGAGCAGGTCTACCTCATGACCCTCTACGGCGACAAAAACGATCGCACCGAGACGATGCTCCAGAACAAGGCCGGAAGCAGGGGNGTNTCCCTGACCTTCTCGACCANGGAGCTGCCCNACTTCACCCTGTGGAANAACACCACCGCNCTCAAGGACGGCTACGTCACCGGCATCGANCCGGGTACCAGCTACCCGATGCTNCGCAGCATCGAGNGANAAGGCGGCAGGGTNCCNGTNCTCAAGGGGGGNCAGTCCTACAAGGCGAGCCTCGGNATCAACGTTCTTCCCGATGCCGCCGCGGTGGAAGCCGCCAGGAAGCGTATCGCGGCGCTGCAGGGCGACAGGAAAACCACGGTCGACAAGGANCCCCTCAGCAAATAGTNCTGGNCGATCTCCCNCAGGGGCAGGCNACACCANCCCGGGNCCCCAGAGACGAGNCATCAAATGAAGCGGCTNCTCTTCGTGATCTCTATTTCACTGNCCTTCCCGGNCNCGGNTGAGGNCGGTGATGAGAAGCTGGTCATGGCCCATTATATGACCGATATGGTGCCTCGGACCCGGGGCAAGCTCANCCGCTGGATCGACCCGGAGCTGGCGGATCCCCGGGGCAGCACAGCCGCCCTCGGAGGCCTCCACCAGGCCGTCCCGATGGCCTCGCTCCACCTCGAGAACGCGGATCTTGAAAAAGCCGTGGATTTCGAAATCCGGGCGGCCCGGCAGCTCGGAATCGACGGCTTCCAGTTCTACTATCCTCTCGTGGACAATACGCCGAGCCTGGCAAAGAGCTACAACGTCATCATCGCCAAGTTCATCGAGCTGAGCGACACGCGCTACGCGGGCTTCCGTATCAGCCTCTGTCTCGCGCACCCCGCGACCGCAANGCCCACCACGGANAAACAGAAGATCGCCCTCTGGAGTCCGCCGATCCGGAANCTGCTGAGCTCGACGGGAANATCTCCCGCCTGGCTGAAGANCGNCTCCGGCGCCCTGCTCTTCTACCTCTGGGTGGGAGATGCNCTGGCCGACGGCATCCGGGGCCTCGCCCACACGCCCGCTGAGATTCAAAAGATCGGCCAGGCCTATGAGCGCCTCTCCAGCGCGATCGGAACCCCGATCGAATACATCTACCAGGTCCGCNGGCCCGAGCTCGANCCNCCCTACATCGACGCCATCGTGAAGACCTTCCCGGCCGTCTGGGGNTGGACAGCGAGCGAAGAAAATCTCGAATTCTGGGACTACCTGGCGAAGCGCTGTCGGCAGGAGGGCTGCCTCTACACCCAGTCGGTCTACCCGGACTACTACACCTCCAAGGTCTACCGCCGGGGAAAAAACGACCATGCGATNCTCCCGACCGCCCAGGCGCTCGAGATCGGTGNCGNGGGAATCGAGCGGCACTACCGGGTCACCAATCTCGCGCAGACCCAGCTCCANNTNCTGAGACGGGCGGTACGCCACGATGTCCGGATCATCAACTACGTAAGCTGGAATGATTTCCCCGAGGGCCACCACCTCGCCCCGGAAGAGAGCCACAACTTCGGCCCATCCCTCCTGCTCAGGCATTTCAAGCGCCGCTGGAAATCTGGAAAAGAGCAGGTGGANCGGGATGAGGCGATCGTGTTTTTCAAGAAACACCGCCATGACGCGAAGCCGAAACATCCTGTCGCTCTCAGGATCAAAAGCCGGAACAGGAACCTGGCGGCGGAAGACCGGATCGAGCTGGTGACGCTGCTCACCTCGCCCGCCATGTGTTACCTCAACGACAAGGCNCTCGGCANGGTCGNCAAGGGACTGCGGGTCCATTCGATACCGAGTGAGCCCGGGCCGGTACGCGTCCGGGTCGTGCGCGATGGCAAGCAGGTCATCNGCTTCAAGACCCCCCGGGANATCAGTNAAGCTCCGCTGCGAACGGACCGGCTCACCTATTCCTACTCCAGCGCCTTTGACCGGGAGTACGGAAAATTATTCGACTGANGGATCAGCCTCNGCCCCCANCCGCAGGGTCTCNACAGCCTCGCGGAAATCCTCCGGGGGCTCGCTGCTGAACCGGCGCTCGCCNCCCCAGCCGGGGGGAAGCTCCAGTGACCTGGCGTGAAGGGTGAGCCTCTCGATGACCGGCGGTCTGCCCCTCGGCGCGGTCGAGGCCGGGCGATAGAGTGGATCGATCGCCAGGGGAAGGCCCGCGGCAAGGGCGTGTACCCTGATCTGGTGGGTTCTCCCGCTGNGGGGACGGGCGCGAAGCAGAGTGAAGGAGCCAAAGCGCTCCATCGCCTCGAAGACGGTCTCGGCGCTCTTTCCATTCGCCCCGCAGCGCATGCGCCCCTTGCGCCCCGGCTCGATGGGAACGCTGAGGGTCTTNCTCCCCGCCGCCATGTCNCCGAGCACCAGGGCNAGATACTCCTTGCGCACCTCCCTNGCCTCGAAATGGGCTGAGAGTTTTCTCTCCGCCCCGGGAGTCTTCGCGAAGATGACCAGCCCGCTGGTCAGGCGGTCGATCCGATGGACCACGCGCGGACGGATGTAGCGCTCGAGCTCCTTCTCCTCCCTCTCCTCGATCTCACGGCTCACCAGGAAGCCGAGACAGCTGCCCCTCTCGCCCCGCCGGTCNGGAACTACCGGAACGCCTGAGTTCTTTTCGAGCACGATGATCCTGTCATCCTCATGNAGAATGCGGACCCCACCGNCCGGAANCCCCAGGTCCATGGGCCTGACGTCCTCCACCCCCCCCACGACGAACAACCCCTCCACCTCGCCGAGGCGCGCGCGCGGCGAGACCGGGAGCTTCCCGCCACGCACCCTTCCATCGGCGAAGAGAGGCTGGAGCCCCCTGCGCGGCAGGCGCGGATAGAGCAGGGCGAGGTATTCGATGACCGTGTAGTCCCGGAAACACTCCGCGATTGGAAGCTCTCGGCTTTCTGGACTCATGCTGCTGGAAGACCTGCCTGGAAAAAGACCTGTTCTACGACGGAAACGGTTGAGAACCTGTGAGCGAAAACAGTATCGTAACCCGCCGGAAAACGTCTACCTTACCAAAGAAATGAAACCTGCTTAATCCTGGAGCAATGAAATGAAAGTTCTCATCGCCACCGC
>PAOC01000141.1 GCA_002708465.1 Planctomycetota bacterium | reverse complement strand
CGTTCGCCTCGAGGCCTTGACCCATGCAAGCCTTCCGGGAGGAGGCCCCGGCCGTCACAGCAACTCGAACTTCGTCCTGAGCGAATTTGAGTTGACGGTGATCTCGGAGAAGAAGCCTGGCCACAAGGAGGTGGTGCAATTTGTTCGAGCCAGGGCCGACTACTCCCAGGCTGGCTACGAGGTCGCCAAGGCCATTGACAGGACGGTCGCGGGAAACAGCGGCTGGGCTGTCGATGGGCCCACGAGAAAGAAGCCGGCCACGGCGATCTTCATTCCCATGAGCCCCTTTGGCTTCAAGGGCGGGTCCAGGTTGAACTTCCGCCTGCGCCACGAGGCCAGCTTCGCTAACCATGGGGTTGGAAGACCCCGGCTGTCGGTGAGCACGGACAGCCCGGACCTGCTGCAGCTGAAGGGCGTGCCTGCCGATATCCGCAAGATCGCGGCCAAGGCCGCCGGCAGCCGCAAGGCCGCGGAGTCGGCACGGCTGCGTGAGTATTTTCTCGCAGAGCACAACCCCCGCAAGGAGCTGATGGATCGGATCGCCTCTATCGAGAAGCAGAAGGCCGCGAGCTTTCCCGAGACCATGATCATGCAGGACCTGCCGCGGCCGAGGGCGACCCACATTCTTCACAGGGGGCAATACAATGAGCCAGGAAAGAAGGTTGAGCCCGGGGTGCCGGCCATCTTTCCCGGGATGAAGAAGAACAGGTCCAGCCGGCTGGGGTTCGCCCAGTGGCTGGTCGATCCCCAGCATCCCCTGACGGCCCGCGTCGCCGTGAATCGTCACTGGCAGAGGATCTTCGGGCTCGGCCTGGTGAAGACCTCCGAGGATTTCGGCGTCAGGGGCGAGCTTCCGAGCCACCCCCTGCTTCTTGACTGGCTGGCGGTCGAGTTCATCAAGAGCGGCTGGGACACGAAGCAGCTCCAGCGCCTGATCCTGAACTCCGCCACCTACCGGCAGGGCTCGCATGTCGGCGCCGACAGCTACCGGAAGGATCCCGACAACCGCCTGCTCGCGCGCGGCCCGAGGATGCGGCTCGATGCCGAGGAGATCCGCGATGCGAGCCTGGCGGTCAGCGGCCTGCTCGTTTCCNGNCTCGGCGGCAAGAGNGTCTATCCNTACCAGCCGAAGGGCTTGTGGATGGAGCTCAACAATCGTCCCGGCTACTCCAGGGAATACAAGCAGGGCACCGGNGCTGACCTCTATCGNAGGAGCATCTATACCTTCTGGAAGCGAACGGTGCCCTCGCCCATGCTCAAGACCTTCGATGCGCCGGAGAGGGAGTTCTGCACNATTCGGCGGTCGCGAACGAATACGCCTCTNCAGGCNCTCGTCCTGCTGAACGGTCCNCAGTTCGTCGAGGCGGCCCGGAAGCTTGGCGAGCGCATGATCGNTGAGGGCGGGAAGTCCCTCGCTGAAAAGATNTCCCATGGNTTCCGCCTGGTGACCNCGCGTCGCCCGAAGCCTGCCGAGCTGGCNGTTCTGGAGNCNGCNTACNGGGCTGCCCTGAAGCGNTACGCCGGCGACGAGGCCGNGGCCTTGANGCTGCTGAAGGTTGGCGAATCTTCCTACNCGGCGNAGGNNGACGTTAAGGANCTCGCNGCCCTGGCCGAGGTGGCCAGGCTGCTGCTGAATATCAACGAGGCTATCACGAAGGGTTGACCTGATGCCTGATCCCGTACTTGAATCGAAACTTCTTCAGAACCGCCGCCAGTTTTTCGGGCGCTCGAGCACAGGCATCGGGNNCGCCGCCCTGGCCTCGCTTCTCAGNCCGGAGCTCTTCGGCGGGGACAGGAAGGGNGNTCCGGGAANGTTGGGCGGGCTTGCGGGAATTCCGCATTTCGCCCCCAAGGCCAAGCGGGTGATCTANCTGCTCCAGTCGGGCGCGCCNTCCCAGGTAGANCTNCTCGATTACAANCCATCTCTCGAGAAGCTCCACATGACGCAGNTGCCGGCGAAGATNCGCGATGGGCAGAGGCTCACCGGGATGACCTCGGGCCAGAAAAGCTTTCCGCTGGTGAAGTCTCCATGGAAATTCAGGCGGCATGGCAAGTCGGGAACCTGGATCAGTGACCTGCTCCCGCACATGGCGGAGGTGGTAGATGAGCTCTGTGTGGTCAAGTCCATGCACACTGAGGCGATCAACCACGATCCGGCCGTGACCTTCTTTCAGTCCGGAAACCAGCAGCCCGGGAGGCCAAGTATCGGCGCCTGGCTCAGCTACGGCCTGGGGAGCGAAGCCGAGAACCTGCCCTCTTTCGTGGTCCTGCTGAGCAAGAACACCTTCCACCAGGCTCAGCCGCTTTACGACAGACTCTGGGGCAGCGGCTTTCTGTCGTCGAAACACCAGGGGGTCAAGTTTCGAAGCCAGGGAGATCCTGTGCTCTACCTCAATGATCCCGCGGGAGGCGCAAGCGCCGAACGCAGGAAGATGCTCGATCGGCTGGCGAAGCTCAACCGCCTGCGGGAAGAGGAGATCGGCGATCCGGAGATCGCCACCCGTCTGGCCCAATACGAGATGGCCTACCGGATGCAGACATCCGTTCCGGAGCTTGCGGATGTCTCGAATGAGCCCGAGAGCACCTTCAAGCTCTACGGAGAGGAGGCGAAGACGCCCGGCTCTCACGCGGCCAACTGCCTGTTGGCGCGCAGGCTTGCCGAGCGCGGGGTTCGCTTTATCCAGGTCTTCCATCGCGGCTGGGATCATCACAGCAATGTAAAGAGGTACCTTCCGACGCTTGCGAAGGAGACCGACCAGGGCTCGGCGGCGCTCATCAAGGATCTCAAAGACAGGGGAATGCTGGATGAAACCCTGGTGATCTGGGGCGGTGAATTCGGGCGGACCGTTTACGCCCAGGGGAATCCGAAGGCCTTTGGCCGGGACCACCATCCCCGGTGCTTCTCCATCTGGATGGCCGGAGGGGGCATCAAGCCGGGCATGTCGTACGGCGAAACGGACGATTATTGCTACAATGTCGCCAGCGATCCCGTTCACGTACACGACTTCCACGCCACGATCCTGCATTGCCTCGGAATCGACCATGAAAGGCTCACCTACCGGTTCCAGGGCCGCGACTATCGACTGACAGACGTCCACGGAACGGTTGTCGAAGATATTCTCGCGTGAGGATCTGTCGCTGCGAACGCTCCTTGCCTGCGGGCTCTGATGTCCCTAAAATTACGGGTGGGTATAACTTAGAGGCCGGAAGGATACGATGAGAAGACTCTTACAATTGATGGCAGCGGTGTTCCTGTTTCTTTTTGCGGTCGCAGTCGAGCTTCGCGCCCAGGCAGTGGTGATCACCGAATTCCTTGCAGAGAACCGGGATGGACTGCTTGATGAGGATGAAGAGTCCTCGGATTGGATCGAGATTCAGAACCAGGGAGGGGCCGCGGTCGACCTCGCTGGCTGGTATCTTACCGATGATGCCGATGACCTTTTGAGATGGCGTTTGCCGGCAGCGGAAATTCTCCCGGGCGGATACCTGCTGGTTTTCGCTTCAGGTAAAGACCGAGCGGAGGCAGGCTCTGAGCTCCATACCAACTTTCGCATTGATGGATCAGGCGAGTTTCTTGCCCTGGTGGACCCCGCCGGTGGGATGGTTCACTCCTTCACCCCGACTTTCCCTCCGCAGCGTGCCAATATCTCCTATGGGTTCTCGCAGCGGGCTTCCCAGGCGGACTACCTCAGGGTGGGGGCTTCCGGACGGCTCTGGATACCCGAAGATGGAGGGCTCGGAAGCGACTGGAAAGGCGCCGACTACGATGACTCACTGTGGACGCAGGTGGAGACGGGAATAGGCTTCGCCACCGGCGATATCCCATTGCCTCCAGCGGAAATAGAGAACGTCGCACTTGACGGCCGTGCCACTCAATCTTCCGAGGGATGGGGCGGATCCCCCGGCCGCGCCATCGATGGAAATACCAGCGGACAGTGGGGGGATGCATCCATCACCCATACCAATGCTTCTCCCGCCTGGTGGGAGGTCGACCTGCGTGAGACCTTTACGATCGAGGAGATTGTTCTCTGGAACCGCCTGGACTGCTGCTCGGAGCGGCTTACCAATTTTACAGTCCGGATTCTCGATGAAGATCGGGAAGAAACCTACGAGGAGACCTTTCTTTCCGATGGATCCCAGATGGACGGTTCATCTTTTGCGATCGGGGAGATTGTGGCTGGTGGTCGGTATGTGCGGATCTCGATTCCGGGGCAGTACCTGAGCCTCGCGGAGGTGCAGGTGTTCGGCCAGGTTTTCGATGGAGATCTCGGCTTCAACCGCCAGCTTAGAACCGACATAGGCGATGAGATGCTCGGGAGGAACGCCTCGGCCTATCTGCGAATGCCATTCGGTGTGGAAAACCCCGAAAACCTAGACACCCTGACCCTGAAGATGAAGTACGACGATGGCTTTGTCGCCTATCTCAATGGCACGGAGGTCGCCCGTCGGAACGCGGATGGGGATCCAGGGTGGAACTCGGCTGCCATCCGGGAAAACCCCCGGGAGAACGTGCTCGTATTTGAGGAGTTTGATCTGAGTGACCGGATCGACCTGCTGCGTGAGGGAGGCAACGTTCTCGCGATTCACGGCCTGAACCTCTCACCTGACGATGACGATTTTCTCCTGGTCCCTGAGCTGGTCGGCTTTCGTTTCTCCGAACAGATCGAATCTTACCTGCTCGACCCTACGCCCGGCGAGACGAACGCGGGCGAGGCGCTCGATGGGTTTGTCGCCGACACGACCTTTTCTCATGACCGCGGGTTCTACGATGAGGGTTTCGAGGTCGAGATCGCAACTGAGACCGAGGGAGCCGAGATTCGCTATACGCTGAACAACTCCCTGCCGACAGCCAATAATGGCACGCGCTATACCGGTCCTGTGCGGATCTCGACGACGACCATCCTGCGCGCGGCCGCTTTCAAGGACGGGCTCGGGCCGACGAATACCGACACTCACACCTACATTTTCCTCGACAACATCATCAACTCCAACGTGATGCGAAGAAACATCACCCAGGACCGGGTATTCGCTCCGCAGATGCGGGCCTCCCTGACCGACCTGCCCTCGATGTGCATCACCAGCCCGAGACCCATCAATGGCAGCTCCGAGGTGTTGATTTCCCTCGAGCTGATCCATCCCGGTGGCGAGGAGGGGTTTCAGGAAGACGCCGGGGGAAGGTATTACGGTGGAGCGTTCACCAATTTCGCCAAGAAGAACTTCCGCATCTATTTCCGCTCCGAGTACGGCGACTCCAAGCTGCGCTATCCGCTCTTTGACGGTCACGCTCACGGAATCTCTCCGGTCGAGGTTTTTGATCATATAGAGCTCCGAGCCGGCTCTCACGATATGAACCAGCGGGGATTCTACATGTCCAATCGATTTACCGATGACACCATGCTCGACATGGGGAACCTGAATCCTCACGGCCGGTTCATTCACCTCTACCTGAACGGGACCTACTGGGGACAATATCACCTGAGGGAGCGCTGGAGCGCGGACATGCTTGCTCAGTACCTTGGTGGAGAGAAAGAGGACTACGAGGCAATCAACGGCAACTGGAATGTCGGGGGCTGGCCCGACCCGGGCGTCCCCTTTGATGGGGATGGGTCGGCCTGGGAGAGAATCAAGTCTTTGCGAAGCGATTTTGAGGCTGTCAGCCCCTACCTTGATGTGCGCCACTACGTTGATTACATGTTGATGTTCATGTTCGGTAACTCCGAGGACGAATATCGCTGCGTCGGGCCGACCGGTCCGGGCAGCGGCTTCAAGTTCTTCCTCAACGATGCCGATGGGTTTACCCGAAGCGTCAGCAACCGCACCAGCATGGGGCGCCCGGGTCGGTCGGCGGGCGATGGGCCCGGCAGCATCTTCAGCATGCTCCTGCGCGAGAACCACCCCGACTATCGAATCCTGCTNGCGGANCGNATNCAGGAGCTNTTCTTCAATGATGGCCCNATGACNCCNGCNAAGATGAGTGCCAGGCTTCTTGAGCGCTGCGACCAGGTGGAGCGCGCCTTCATCTCAGAGGCGGCACGTTGGAATTTTCGAACACCTCAATCCTGGACCGGCGCGCGGGACAGCTACGTCAACGGCGTCCTGCCTACGAGGACATCCCAGGTTATCTCCGAGTACGGCAGGGCAGGGTTCATGCTTTCCGAGCCGGCGCCAAATTTTCTTATCAATGGCCGCGCCCAGCACGGCGGGTCGATCAGGCCGGGGGTTGAGCTGGCCATGGGGGTTGAAGGTCTCCAGAGATTCGTGATCCGGCGCCAGCTTTTCGACACCGACTCTCCCGTCAGCGTCTGTATTCCCCGAAATGGTAATATGGGAACGGAATGGACCTTGCCCGATTACGAGGAAGGGTCGAATGGCGAAACCTGGCAGAGCGGCCCCGGGGGCGCGGGCTACGACACTGGAGATGACTACGAGGACGCGATCGGTATTGACCTCCTGGCAGAGATGCGAGGAGATGGAGGCAATCCCTCTGCCTTCATTCGTATTCCATTTACCGTAGCTGACCAGGCTGCCCTCGGCTCGATTGCCAACCTGACCCTCCTGATGGATTTCGATGATGGATTTGTTGCCTATCTCAACGGTGAGCCGCTGGCCTCTGAGAACGTCCCCGATGGCGAGCTCGTGTGGGATTCACGGTCGAGGCGTTCGCATGAGGCCGGCATCGAGGGCGGGGGTGATCCTTATGAATTGGCTGGATTCGAGGACCACCTGCGGGTGGGGCGGAACGTGCTGGCTATCCACGGGCTGAACTCCAGCGTCAACAGCAGCGATTTTATCATCAGGGCTGAGCTGGTAGACCGGGTTATCGAGGTCGGCCTGCCGGCCGAAAGCGTCTTCTACACCCTGGATGGAAGCGACCCGCGGCTCCCCGGCGGCGGGCTCTCGCCGACGGCGATCTCCTACACCGATCCGGCCACGCTCACGGAGTCCACCCTGGTGACGGCCAGGGGGCGTGGCGAGGGCGGCGATTGGAGCGCCAAGGTCGATACGGTCTTCTACACGGATATGCCGTTGCGGGTTACCGAGATTATGTACAACCCGGCGCCGCCGGCAGAGGGCAGCCCCTTTCGGCGTCGAGAATTTGAGTATATTGAGCTGCAGAACGTCAGCGCCGCCACCATTGATCTTCAGGGGGTGCGGTTCATTGAGGGGATTGAGTTCGATTTTACCGACAGCGCCGTTACGGAGCTTGGCCCCGGGGAATTGGTCGTGCTTGTCGAGGATGTCGAGGGGTTTGCCAGCCGCTACGATCTCTCGCGGATACTTGTCGCCGGAGAATATTCCGGCGCGTTGAGCGACGGGGGGGAGCGCCTTGTCATTCGCGGAGCCCTGGGCGAACCGATTCTCGATTTTGAGTACGGCGACCTGTGGCACCCCGAGACCGATGGAGAGGGCCCGTCCCTTGTCATTGTCGACGCGCTGGATGAGCTGCCTACCTGGGGCGAAGGGGAGAGCTGGCGGCCGAGCAATGTCGACCTCGGCTCACCCGGGATCGACGAATCCGGGCTCGCCCCCCGAGGGCGGCAGCTGCCTGGGGATGCGAACCAGGATACGCGGGTGGACATCTCGGACGCGGTGGCCCTCCTGCTCCATCTCTTCGGCCGAAGGCCCGACCTCCCTCCCTGCGATGATGGGAAGGCGGGCAACCTCGGCAATGTCGGCGTGCTGGATTCCAATGGAGACAACGAGGTGAATGTTTCCGATGCGGTCTGGCTGCTGGCCTATATGTACCAGGGCGGAGCTCCGCCAACCCGCGGCACGCGCTGCGTAAGGCTCGAGGGTTGCCCCAACGTCTGCGGGTTTTGATCGCGGCTGTTGCGGGGAGTCAATATGGTCGGTCTTGCAGTCGTCCACTTGCCAGCGCAAGTGGCCTCGCATACGCTATTGGTTGAACAACCCTGAGCAAGTGAGGAATAAGAGATGAAACGCGCGGTCATTCTGGTGGTCTTTATTATAGCGTCCGTTGCCTACCTGGCCCGGAGCCTGGCTGAGACGGGAAAGCCCAACTTCATCGTTATCTTCTGCGATGATCTTGGGTATGGCGACCTCGGCTGTTTCGGCCACCCGAGCATTCGAACGCCCCATCTCGACCGGATGGCTGTCGAGGGCCAGCGGTGGACCAACTTTTACGTCGGCGCCAGTGTCTGCACTCCCAGCCGGGCGGCGCTGATCACCGGGCGGCTNCCTGTTCGAAACGGGATGATGTCGGCCAGGCGAAGAGTGCTCTTCCCTGATTCCAAGGGAGGTCTCCAGAAGAGCGAGGTGACGATTGCCGAGTGCCTGAAGAGCGTCGGGTACGCTACCGCCGCGGTGGGGAAATGGCATCTGGGCCATCGTCCTGAATACCTTCCGGTGGCCCACGGCTTTGATTCTTACTGGGGCATCCCGTACTCGAACGACATGGATGGGAAGGGTGGCTTTCCTAATTACAGACAGGCGGGAAGGAAGGATCCGAACTACGTCGCTCCGATCGAGCAGTTCCAGGTCCCGATCATGAAGGACACGGAGGTGGTTGAGCGGCCGGCGAACCAGCACACGCTTACGGGGCGCTATACCCAGAAGGCCATCGATTTTATCCGGGGCAATAAAGACAAGCCGTTCTTTCTCTACCTGGCTCACAACCTGCCGCACATTCCCCTGTATGCAGGCAAAGATCACCGCGGGAACAGCCGGCGAGGGATCTACGGTGATGTCATCGAGGAGATTGATGCGGGGGTGGGGCGGATTCTCTCAACCTTGAAGGAGCTGGGGCTCGATGAGAAGACCCTGGTGGTGTTCACCTCGGACAATGGCCCCTGGCTGCCGTTTAATACGCATGGAGGTTCGGCGGGGCTTCTTCGGGAAGGAAAAGGGACCACCTTCGAGGGCGGCATGCGGGAGCCCACCGTGTTCTGGTGGCCCGGGGCAATGAAACCTGGAGTGCAGATGGAGATGGGGGCTACCATGGACCTGCTTCCAACATTCTGCTCACTGTCCGGAGCCAAAATTCCCGCGGACCGGACACTCGATGGTTACGATCTCTCGCCCCTGCTGCTCGGCAAGGTTGAGAAGGGGCCGCGGGACCGGGTCTACTATTGGCGGGAGGAAAAGCTCTACGCCATACGGGTCGGCCCCTGGAAGGCTCACTTCATTACCCAGGGTTGCTACGGTATTGGCGAGAGACGAACAGAGCACGCCACTCCGCAGCTCTATAACCTCGAACACGATCCTTCAGAGAAATACAACGTTGCCGGCGACAATCCCAAGGTGCTCAAGCTGCTGGTTGCGGCTGCCGAGGAGCATCGAAAGAGCATCAAGCCGGTTGCCGACCAGTTGAGCAGGAGGTAGGTTTCTGTGGGCCGCTTCGGCATGCCGGGCGCGGCTGGACTTAACGAAAAATAAATTTCGGCGCGGGCCTGTTTCTCGCGCTGGTGAAATAGAAAGGTGCTGATATGAGGATGACTTCCGTTTTCGCGACCCTGGCAGTGTTTGCCGCCGCCTCTGCCGCGATGTCGGCGGACCGGTTTACCGTCGAAGAGACCAAGGATGGGGCGATCGTCAAGCTTGATGGGAAATTGTTCACCCGCTACCAGAAGCTCTTTCAGAACAAGCCCATCCTGCATCCTGTCATCGGGCCGACAGGTAAAGAGATGACCCGCCCCCTGGGCGAGGGTGACCATGTGCATCATTCTTCTTTCTGGTTCACCCATGGAGACGTCAACGGGATAGATTTCTGGCATAAGGGCGGGCTTATTGAGCACAAGGACTTCCTCGTCGCCAGGGGTGGAAAGACGGCNACNCTCAAGACGNTTTCNGCCTGGAAGGATNANNNCGGCAAGGTGCTNGGCGAGGAATCCCGAGNGATGGTCTTNGANGCNAANGNCAANGCGAGGTGGATNGATGTCGATATCGTNTTCACCGCNAAGGNTCCCGTCACCTTNGGNAAAACCAAGGAGGGNTCNTTNGGCGTCAGGATGTGGCCCAAGNCNACCGTNAANGAGGGCGGCACNATACANNACANCGAGAGGNNAAGAAGAANGGNGANGCCTGGGGNAANCCNNCCGCCTGGGTNGATTACTANGGNGATGTGAAGGGCGAGANCCTGGGTGTGGCGATCCTGANCCANCCGGGAAGCCTCNGGCATCCGACCACCTGGCACGTTCGNACCTACGGTCTCTTTGCCGCCAACCCNTTTATGAAGCAGGAGCTCAANCTGGCGGCCGGGGANAAATTGACCCTGAGGCATCGNGTCGTNTTTCACAANGGGACGACCGCGGAGGCCGGGATTGCCGATATGTACGAGGCCTACAAAAAATAATCCTTCCCGGGATGAATGGCCCCACACACAGGAGTTCCCCTGAGCNCTCTATTTCCATGTTCGCGGCAGGATTGTCGGAAGTTGTACTTGTATCCACAGCGTCGGCATAGGCTTGGTTGAACTGTTACAATACTTTCTCTTGATACTGTAACGATGTCGGGAGGTNGGCATGCAGGGTNTGAAGTTGGTTGTGCCAGGGATNAGAGNTGAGGCGCGGGGAGTATGNCCCCGTTTTCTTCTGTTGGCGGCAATCTGNTTTTCTGCAGTGCTTCTCCTGGCTGCGCCCGGCTTCTCTTCTGAAGGNGCAGTAAAGTCTCCTGTGCCGCCCAGGCTGAGNCAGGATGNTTCACTCAAACAGATCAGGTCGGTCTACAAGGCCGAGTACGCCAAGGCGGGAAANCGCTCCAAGGCCGCNCTTGCCGCAAAGCGATCACTGTCCGAGGCGTTGTTGAAGGCGGGGACGGAAACAGGAGATGACGCCGTCATTGCCTATTCGCTCTTTGATGAGTCAAGGNTGATGGCCGTCGAGGCGGGAGCTGTGGNCCTGGCCCTCGATGCGCTCTCCGCCATGATTCAGCGCTACGAGTTCGANCCCCNGGATGNCCAGTTCGAAACCTTCCAGCGTCTTGCCCAGCGGGTCAAGTCGCCGGATGACATCTGGTCCCTATCACACGCTGTCCGTGTAGCGGCGCAGGATTGTTACAGAAGCGATGACTTTGACAGCGCCGNAAAATTCATCAAGCTCGTCAGCAGGACGGCGCCTCGTTCCGGGGACAAGGCCCTGGCCTCATCCATCTCTGTCCTGGGTAAAAAAATAAAGGNGCTCGATAAGATCTACAGCGCNGTTGAAAAGAAGCTCAAAAAGCTGACCGGCCCGGCGGCTGACCTCGAGCTTGGGAGGTATTACGCTTTTTCGAAGGGAGACTGGAAGACCGGGCTTCCTCTTCTTCGGAAAGGATCGGTTGGCCCTCTCGCAATCGTCGCGGCAGCCGACCTGGGAGCTGACAGGGAAAAGCCGGATCCTGAGGTCGCGGTAGAAGTCGGTGACGCCTGGTGGGAGGCCGCCGAGAAGGAAAGAGACAAGCTCACAGTAGAGAATATCAAGTTGAGAGCCGGCTCCTGGTACGAGCTGGGCGTCGAGGACCTTGTNCCTCTTGACAAGAAGCGNGTAGCCAGCAGNCTTCGCGAGNTCGCCAAGCTCCGCAAGGGCTCCGGCGGCGCGAAGGAATCGTANCTGGCCGGCCTGGTCGCCGCCCTGAGTTTTGATCCTGGGACGGTGACAGGCGAAGATGAACTCAAGACCTGCAGGGATCTCAGCGGGCGGGGCAACGATGGAACTTTCTCCGGCGGGAAGGCTGTCAGGGGNAAGGTCGGCGGCGGCCTGAGCCTGAATGGATCCGGGGAGNGGGTCGTCATNGCCCACAAGGAAGAGCTTNTGCTTGAGCAAGGCAGCACCGTCTCGATGTGGTTCAAGCCGGGAAGCTCGATTGGTCGNGGGCTGGNGACAACCCAGGTTCTTTTCAGCAAGGGCTANATTGANAGNGACCTGGCCTATTGNNTCCTNTTTTCNGACGAGGGAGNAGGCNCCATGACCGGNGCCTTTTCTGAGCGTCAATACCTCAGCAGCAACCAGAACTCCTGGNCNGCNGGTAAGTGGGCCCATGTCACCATGACGCTGGCCCTGGAGGGGGACGACTTTGTAGCCCGTCTGTACATCAACGGCGCCTTGAATGACACCGAGGATCTTCGGAGAGAGCCCAAGGGCAGCCTGAGCAACATTTCAGTCGGCGCCATGGATTCATCGGGGCGCAGGTCGTTCAAGGGGGTTGTCGANGAGGTGGCNATCTGGGATCGGCCCCTGNCGGCGGCGGAGGTGANGGCTCTCTACCAGGACTCTTCCCGCGGTAAAAGCTATTGCGCNGCCGCTTCTCGATGATAGCGCCCGGGGAGCTCTGGAAGAAATGATGTCATGAGCCGCAAGCTGGTTTTAGTAGCCTGGATTTTACGCGTGGTCGGAATCCTGGCTATGCTTGCCATTGTGGCGGCCTTCATGCCTTTGTCCTGGATGGCTTCAGTCCATGAGTATATTGGGCTCGGGAAGATGCCGGATGGGCCTATTGTAGAATACCTCGCCCGTTCGTTGTCGGCTCTCTACGCCCTTCTTGGCTGCTGGATTTTCTATTTGTCCGGCAGGGTGTCGGCCCAGCTCGGATTTGTTCGTTTATTCGGGGCCCTGTTTGCCGTTTTCGGAGTGGTGCTCTGGTGGATCGGGCTGAAATCGGGCCTGCCGATTGCGTGGGTGCTCCTGGAGGGGCCTCCCTCGATTCTGCTGGGCCTCTGGATCGTTTACTGCTGCCGCGGAGGCGAATCAGACACATCATCCGATGATTGAGAGGGTCCCTCAACTAACTCCAGGGCTGTTTTCTCGCTGTTTGGAACGATTAGACAACTACCCACATTCCCGATGGCTTGTTGTGTTAGGATGCTTGAACGGAACAGTTCGCTGACGTTATTTTGAAGAAAGATAAATCTGATGAACCCTGGAAAACGAGTAATTGTCGGGGCAATGATTTTACTGCTGGGAGGCGGGCTTCCCGCCGCTGACCTGACCCTGGATGCCATCTTCCCGACCGACAAGGTCCTGGATGTCCAGATCACGGTGCCAGCTGAAGACTGGGATACGATTCGCTACCAGTCCCGCAATTTCTTTGAGGCGTTGAACGCCAGGCGCCAGTTTGAACCGATTCCCGGGCCGTACGCCTATGTAGAGGCCAGCGTTACCATCGACGGCGTCAAATTTCCGAAGGTGGGGCTGCGAAAGAAGGGATTCATCGGATCCCAGAGCAGCATTCGCCCGTCGCTCAAGGTCAAGCTCGACTTCGTCGACCCGGAAAGCCAGATCGAAGGCCTGAACACCCTCACCTTCAACAACAACAAGCAGGATACCGCCCAGGTGAGCCAGTT
>PAOC01000129.1 GCA_002708465.1 Planctomycetota bacterium | reverse complement strand
TGAAGGATGCCCAGGAGACGATCCTGGGCAGGGCTGATTGGAAGGTAGACCCCAAGGATGCTGAGTTCAGGAAGGCCGCGTATCCCCCGGCGACCGGGGTCCCGGCGGATTACAGGAGCTTTAACCCTGAGCAGTACGCCGCGGCGAAGGAGGCTGTCAGGGCGTTTGCCTCCAGCGAAGCCGCCGCAGGCGAGGCGGAGAAAGCCTGGAAGAGAGCGCTCGAGCTCGAGTACGCCCTCCATGCGCCGACGACAACACACCTGCGCTATACAGAGCTGGCCCCCTGGATCTCGCTCTTCAACGTCAACTACTTCCTGGCTGTCGATGGACTCAGCCTGCCGCTCGTCTGGCTCACGGCGCTCCTGTCGCTTCTCTGCCTGGTGTATTCCTGGAATACCGAGAAGGGGACCAAGGGATACTATATTCTCTTCCTCCTGCTCGAGACCGGTCTCCTGGGGGTCTTCTGCGCTCTCGACTTTTTCCTCTTCTATGTTTTCTGGGAGATCGTGCTGCTGCCGATGTATTTCCTGATCGGCGTCTGGGGAGGAAAGAACCGTCTCTACGCGGCGATCAAGTTCTTCATCTATACCCTGGTCGGCTCGGTCGTGATGTTGATCTGTATGCTGGTTCTTTACTACACATCGGAGCCCAACACCTTCAACCTGCTCTCGCTCATGACGGTCGTACGCGGGGGTGAATGGTTCTCATACGGCCTGCAGTGGTGGCTCTTCCTCGGACTCTTTGTCGGCTTCGCCATCAAGGTCCCCGTATTCCCGTTCCACACCTGGCTTCCGGATGCCCACGTTGAGGCTCCGACCGCGGTCAGTGTCATGCTGGCGGGGATCCTGCTGAAGATGGGAGGCTACGGTCTCTTCAGGATCAGCTACCCGATGCTTCCCGATGCCGCCGCGAGCAATTTCTTCATCGCCCTGCTGGCGATTCTTGGAATGATCAATATCGTGTATGGGGCCTTCTGCGCGCTGGCGCAGAAAGACTTCAAGCGCCTGGTCGCCTATTCCTCCGTCAGCCACATGGGCTACGTGCTGCTCGGCCTCGCCGCGATGACCTACTACGGGGTCAACGGCGCGGCGCTTCAGATGTTCAACCACGGCGTGTCGAGCGCCATGATGTTCCTGCTGGTCGGCGTGGTCTATGACAGGGCCCATCACAGGGATCTCACCCGCTTCGGCGGCCTGGGGCTCCAGATGCCCTGGTATACCGGCGTGGCGACGGTCGGCTTCTTCGCCTCTCTCGGCCTGCCCGGCCTGAACGGGTTTATCAGCGAGGCCATGTGCTTCCTGGGAGCCTGGGGGGGCAACGAGCAGGCGAGCCTCGTGGCCTCCGAGGTGGGGACACACGGGATCGCCTCGCGGTGGATCGTAGTCGTCTCCCTGCTGGGGGTGATCCTGACGGCCTGCTACATCCTCTGGACCATCCAGCGGGTCTTCCTGGGCCAGATCAAGAACGAAGAGTACAAGAAGTTCCCGGACCTTTCGTTCCGGGAAATTTTCGCCCTTGCGCCGCTGGGCGCTCTCTGTGTGATCCTCGGCGTCTGGCCGAAGATCCTGATAGATTTCATGGACGGTACGCTGACCACGATGACGGATGTGGTCAGGAGCGTTATCGGGAATTAGGTAAGACCCTGGTTTCCCAGGGATACGGAGCCCTGCAGTAGATGCTTGATTCAGGCTTATTAGCCAGCGCAGCGGAGAACTTCAACGTCGAGGAATTTCGCGTGATGTACGAGCACATCATCTNNAGCGTTTCGGCCTTCACCTCGGAGCTCGTACTGGTGGCCTTCGTGCTGGGGACCCTGCTGCTCGATCTGGTCCTTCCGCTTCGGGCCTCGAAGCACCTTGCATGGTTCGCCTTGCTGGGCTGCCTTGTCGCCGCCTTTTCCGGCGGGCATGGTCAGGGCCACTCAGAGCAAGGTCTCTTCCTTCACATGCTGGCAAACGATTCCTTNGCGGCCTTCTTCAAGCAGTTCTTCCTCTTTGGCGCGATTCCCGTGATCCTGTTGAGCTATGTCTCGGAGCAATTCGATGGCCGNAGGATGGGNGAGTATTACGGCNTTCTCCTTGCCGCCATACTCGGAGCCATTCTCATGGCCAGCGCTACGCATTTTCTCATGCTCTTTATGGCGCTCGAGCTTCTGAGTATCGCGAGCTATATTCTCGTGGGCTACATAAGGCGTGACCGACGAGGGGCGGAGGCCGCTCTCAAATACGTCATCTACGGCAGTGTCGCCGCGGCGATTATGGCCTATGGCCTCTCGCTCTTCTATGGATTGACAGGCAGCGCCCAGCTTGCGGACCTGGCCAACGTCACCTTCAGCAGCGATCACGCGATCTGGTCGGACTGGACGCTGAAGACGCGCGCCACCCTGACCACCCTGGTCGCCCTCGTGATGGTCTTTATGGGAGTCGCCTACAAGATGTCGACCCTGCCCATGCACTTCTGGGCTCCGGATGTTTACGATGGCGCCCCGACGCCGGTTACGGCTTTTCTCTCGGTGNTTTCNAAGGCNGCCGGATTCGCCCTGNCCCTGCGTTTTCTTTCGGCTCTTCCCGTGGAGAACCTCGNCCCGGCCTGGGAGAGAATCCCCTGGGTTGAGATGATGATCATTCTCTCGATCGTTACGATGACCTTCGGTAATCTCTCGGCTCTCTGGCAGACCAATCTCAAGAGAATGCTGGCGTATTCTTCCATCGCCCATGCCGGGTATATGATGATGGCCTTCGTCATCCTGCACTCGACGGGGGTCACCGGAGCCCAGGCGCTGGGTTTCTACCTGCTGACCTACCTGGCGATGAACTTCGGAGCCTTCGCCGTCGTGATTCTCATTGAGAACCGTCTCGGCTCTGTCGACCTGGCCGACTACCAGGGTATGGGCCGCCGGGCGCCCCTGATCTGCGCCTGTATGGTGGTNTTCCTCTTCAGCCTGATCGGCGTGCCGCCCACGGCGGGTTTCGCCGGCAAGTGGTACCTCTTCCTCGGAGTTATCGATGCGGCGCAAAACANCGCGCACGGCGCCGGNCTCTCCNCCTGGTATTACNNCCTTGTCTTCTCCGCCGCTGTNAATACGGGAATCTCGGCCTATTACTANCTCAATGTGGCCAAGGAGATGTACCTGGTNGACAGTGAGCAGAAGGAATCGATCNCCGTTTCAACCCTGGGCAAGGTTCTTGTCGCGGGGCTGGCCGCCCTGACCTTCTACCTGTTCTTCGGAGCGGACGGGGTTCTTCAAAGCACCCAGGATATAGTTTTTCACTGAAGATGATTTCCCAAGCCTCGATTGAAAGCCTGTCGGACATTCTCGACCTGGAGAGCAGCAACTTCGTGCGCTACATCCAGGAGGTCGCCGAGCTGCGTCCCTCNCGCTCTGGAGATGCCGAAGCGGTCGCGCTCTTCGAGGAGCTCTACCTGGACAGCTCCTCGAATATTACCGAGCTGAGCGCTCTGCTCGCCGACCATGCGGCCGTCTTTCCCCAGGTTGCCTGGGANATGGACAGTGCNAGATACAANTTCCTCAGGCCGGTATTCCTGCTGGCTCCNCTTGCCGATTCGTTCCGTGANNATATCGAGACGCTGGGCCAGTTGGCCGAGCCGATTGTCGAGGCGGGGTGGGAAGAGGCTCAGCAGGCGGTTGATCGCCTGAGGGGACAGAAGTCTGCCGCTCTTGAGCGGATTGAGAGCCTTGCGCAGAAGCTTGACGGGTTGGAAAGCGATCCGCCCGAGCGAAGCGGTTCCAGCGCTTCCCGCTGGTAGGGCTATTTCCCTGGAGACCGGGTATTTTATGTCTCTGCCCGGAAAAAAGTTCTCATCAGCGGCTGTGTGGGTGAACAATAAGACTCATGTTGAATGGTCTAAAACGCTGTCTTTTTAAAGCTCTCCTGGTCTTTGCGGTTCTCTGTCCCGCGGCGGTCTCCCAACTGCCGGCGCAGAGCAAGGAGCTGAAGCGAGCCGCCCTCGATCTCAAGAAGGCGGTCGGACGGGAAGATCCCGAGCTCTTCCTGGAGAGCTTTGTCGCTGTTCTCGACACGGGCGAGCGCCGGGCGATCAAGACCGCGGTGGATGCCTATGTCAGCATGGCCAAGGTTCTTGGGTCCGAGGTAGAGACCTCCGGAGAGTACTACTATCTTCATTCCAAGGCGGCCAATGCCTTCAAGGATGCCAAGGGGAAGTACGTAACCGCGGAGATCGAGAAGCTTCGCAAGAACAAGCGGGGAGACTGGCGCGGGCGACTGTTGATTCTCGATGCGGCCTGCTTCAAGTCCGACCTCGATCTCGAGGCCGCCTGTATCGAGGCGCTCTCCGACAAGGCCCCGCAGATTGTCAGGCGGGCGCTGCACTACCTGCGGCGTTCAAAGAAGGTGCCTGTTGTCGAAAAGATGGTGGATCGCTATGTGGGCATCGAGACCAAGAGGCCCAGTGGTGACGCGGCTGAGTGGGAGCGTACGCTTCTCACCTTCCAGGCATCTCTCCAGCAGATGCTGCATGTGGATCTGCCCGCGGCGGTTGACTGGAAGAACTATGT
Source organism: Planctomycetota bacterium (assembly GCA_002708465.1). The sequence goes on along the minus strand of PAOC01000129.1, from coordinate 11,149 downwards.
CGCGGCCAGGAAGGGGCGCCCCGATTTCTTCGAGCCTCACAAGAAGGCCTCGGCCAGGACGGCCCTGACCCTCTTTGGCGCCGCGGTCACCGGTAAGAACATCTGCTTTATTCTCGATGTGTCCGGCAGCATGCTGTCGACCGACCCCGCTCCCCGCGGTTCCACTGAGGCCAATCGCAGGCGCACTGTNGTTGGCGATGCCGCCAAGAAGGGGCCTCCGAAGCCTCCCGAGGAGCGNCGGCGCATCACCCGGGCCAAGAAGGAGCTCATCCGTGTAGTCAAGGCGCTGCCCAGCGACGTCAGGTTTAATCTCGTCACCTACTCGAGCGATGTCGATCCCTGGCAGGAGGCGATGGTCAAGTCCAGCAAGGGGAANAAGACGGAGGCAGGGAAGTACGTCGATGAGCTTCGCGCGGAGGGNGTCACCGTGACCGATCTCGCCCTCGAGGAGGCCTTCAGCGATCTCTCNCTGGANACAATCTACCTGGTNACNGATGGCGCNCCGACCCATGTCGGNTCGTCAGGAANGGNAGATCCCGAGGATTCCGCGCAGATTGTCGANGAGATCCACAAGCGGATGAAGGAGCTCAATTTTCTTCGGGATGTGCGGATCTTTACACTNGGCTTCCGGGGCGCCAAGGAGGAGTTTCTCAAGCAGTTNTCNAGGGAACATGGCGGCCGCTACGTGGCGATCGAATAGGNGGNCTGCTGNGTTCNGCNCAGGNCNGNNNCACNGTCCTTCTCGTCATTTACTGAAATTCGTTCGCTCGGGGCTTTCCGNCCGGGNCCTGCAANGGTACCATTCANCCGGTGGGATCATCCTGTGGATGANCTCTGGTGAAAGNCTTGTTCGAGACCTCGGCGCGGGAGTGGTATGATGGCCGCAGGCAGGAAAAAATCCGGCGATGGGACCTGCTCGGTGGTCGTTGTCGATGGCCTTCGGACTCCCTTTGCCAAGGCGGGTGGTCCCCTGGCCGGCGTCCATGCAAGCGAGCTCGGCAGGATTCCCCTCGATGAGGTCCTGGTGCGTCAGGGAGTTCCGGCCTCGGAGGTGGACGAGGTGATCTTCGGCAATGTAGCCCAGCCCGCGGATTCGGCGAATATTGCCCGGGTGATCGCCCTGAGAGCGGGAGTTCCGAGCTCCACGCCGGCCTCAACCGTCCATCGGAACTGTGCCTCCGGGATGGAGGCCATCACCACCGCGTTTGACCGGATTCGTTTCGGCTATTGCGACCTTGTCGCCGCCGGCGGGGTTGAATCCATGTCAGGAATACCTTTTCTCTACCAGGAAGCGACCCGTGGAAAGTTCGTGCGGCTGGCTCGCGCGCGCTCTACTCTTGGCAGGCTTGCCGCTCTCGCGAGTTTCAGGATGGGAGATTTCAAGCCGGTGATCGGCATCGAGGAGGGGCTCACGGACCCATTCTGCGGTCTGAATATGGGAGAGACGGCGGAGAACCTTGCCCGGGAGTTCGCCATTTCCAGGCAGGAGCAGGACGAGTTCGCCCTGCAGAGTCACCAGAGGGCGTGCATTGCCCGGGCCGCCGGGATTCTTGCAGACGAGATCGTCCCCGTGTATGCCGGCCCCCGGTACGAGGCGGTCGCCGAGGATGTCGGTCCGCGAAAGGGCCAGTCGATCGAGGCGCTCGCGAAGCTGCGGCCGTATTTTGACAGGACGCTTGGGACGGTGACGGTTGGCAATGCCTGTCCGATTACCGATGGCGGCGTCGCTCTCCTGCTTGCCAGCGAAGAAAAGGCGGCCGAGCTTGGACTGAAGCCCCTTGGCCGCATCATCTCCTACGCCTATCGGGGCTGCTCACCTTCCCGGATGGGGTTGGGCCCGGCTTTCAGCGTCCCCCTGGCCCTGGAACGAGCAGGCTCTTCGCTGCAGGACATGGACAGGGTTGAATTGAACGAGGCCTTTGCCGCGCAGGTGCTTGCCAATTGCGCTGCGTTCGACTCGTCTGATTTCGCTGCCAGTGAGCTCGGCCTGTCAGCTTCCATCGGAGAGCTCTCTTCCGACAAGCTCAATGTGAACGGGGGCGCCATAGCGCTTGGGCACCCGGTTGGCGCCAGCGGCGCCCGGATCGTTCTCGCCCTGCTCAACGACCTTCGGCGGCGTGGACTCGAGCGAGGCCTGGCCACGCTCTGCGTCGGCGGAGGCCAGGGCGGAGCTATGGTGGTGGAGGCGATGGAATGACCGGCCCGGAAAAGAAAGTCAGCACAGGAAAGAAAGCCAGCACAGGCGCCTGGAAGCTCGAACCCGCGGAAGACGGAATCGCCTTCCTCGTATTCGATCTTCCCGGAGAGAAGGTCAACAAGCTCAGCGGGGCGGTCATCGATGATCTTGATCGGGTTCTCGATGAGGTCGCCGGGGCTGAGAGTATCAGGGCCCTGGTGGTCTGCGGCGGCAAGGAGGAGAGCGGCACCTTCATCGCCGGCGCCGATATCGTCGAGATTCGCGAGGTTACAGACGAGCAGGAGGCCCGCGCCCAGGCTCGCAGGGGGCAGGCTGTTCTCGGCAAGCTGGCCTCGATGAAGGAGGTGACCATCGCTGCGATTCATGGGAACTGCCTTGGCGGCGGCGCCGAATTGGCCCTGGCCTGCGACCTTCGCATCGCCAGCGACTTTGAGAAGACCCGGATCGGCCTGCCGGAGGTGCAGCTTGGTATCCTGCCCGGCTTCGGCGGAACCCAGCGTCTGCCCCGATTGATCGGACTCGCCCGCGCCCTGCCTGTGATTCTCACTGGTAAACCTCTCGATGTTCGCAAGGCGTTGAAGCTCGGAGTGATAGACGAGGCGGCCCATCCCGCGAGCTTGAGGGAGTCGAGCCGTGAGCTCGCTGCCCGGGCCCTTGCTGGAAAGGGTAAGCGTTACCGCACGGGTCCCGCCCGAAGATCACTGTTCATGCGGATTCTCGAAGGGAGCGGTCTCGGGAGAAGCTATATTCGTTCACGCGCTCTAAAGGACATCCAGCGCAAGACGGGCAGGCATTATCCCGCGCCCCGAAGAGCTCTCGATTCGATGATCGATGGCTATGGGATGTCATTGAAGGATGGCCTGGAGCTCGAGGCAAAGCTGGTGGGGGCGCTCGCGGTATCCTCGACCTGCAAAAACCTGATCGATATTTTTCTTACCAGCGAGGCCGCCCGGCGAGGAGGAGGTGGCGGGAAGACAGGCAGGGGCGCTGCCCGCGCCCCTGGAAAGGGCGCCATGGTCGGCCTCCTGGGAGCAGGTGTCATGGGCGGCGGGCTCGCTGCCCTGGTCGCCCTGAAGGGGTACCGGGCCCGGCTGAAGGATATCAGCCGGGAGGCCATCTCCTCGGGCTACCGGCGTATCGCGGAGATCTTCCAGGGGCGGGTCGCACGCCGGCGCATGAAGAAGAGCGAGGTCATCAACCTCATGGCCAGGGTCAGCAGCGCCACTGACTACGCCGGCTTCGGCTCGGCCGGGATCATTATCGAGGCGGTTGTAGAGGACCTGGCGATCAAGAAAAAAGTTCTCCGCGAGGCGGAGGCCGAGCTGGGAGCGCATGTCGTTTTCGCGTCGAATACCTCAGCCCTGTCCGTTACCGATCTTCAGAACGCGGCGAAACGTCCCGGGCGCATCGTTGGGCTTCATTTCTTNAATCCCGTTGAGCGCATGCCCCTGGTCGAGGTCATTCGAGGTTCCCGGACCACAGAAGCGNCCCTGGTTGCNGTCGAGACCTTCGCCCGCAGTCTCGGNAAGATNCCGGTNCGCTGCGAGGATGCTCCCGGCTTCCTGGTGAACAGGGTGCTGGGAACCTACCTCAACGAGGCTGTTCGATTGCTGGCGGAGGGCTATTCGCCCGAGGTGATGGATCGGGAGATCCGGAGCTTCGGTATGCCGATGGGGCCTCTCGAGCTGATGGATGAGGTCGGGCACGATGTCGCCTCGAAGGTTTCNAATATTCTTCACAAGGGGTTCGGGGAGAGGGCGCGTCCACCGGANGCTCTCTCCGGNCTGGGGAANGATCCCGCCGTCCTGGGCAGGAAAACAGGCCGGGGTTTTTACATCCACGGAGGGAAGGGNCGNCGNCGGAAACCGAAGCTTAACACGGCCCTGCTGGCGAAGATCGGCAGGGAGCGGGGNNGNTACAGGACNCCCTACGCCGGACTCTGGGTCAANCGGTTGATCTATCCCATGATCAACGANGCNGCTATGGCTCTCGGGGACGGGGTTGTCGCAACGGCTTCCGATGTGGACCTCGCGATGGTCTTCGGAACCGGGTTCGCTCCTTTCCGTGGAGGCCCGCTGCGTTACGCCGACAGCCTTGGAATCGATGCGATTGTCGAGACCTTGAAGGGATTCGGCGAATCCAGGCTGGCCCCCTGTGAACGGTTGCAAGAATTAGCCGACCGCGATGAGGGCTTCTATACCCCTTCAGAGCCGCAAAATGACTGAGAGCCGGCTTTTCGTATAGAGAAACCGATATTCCCGGTCCTTTGTGCTGATTGACTGTCCACCAAGCCCACCTATAATCCCCGTTTCTATAAGTCTTCATTTTCATGGTGTTTCGATGACAGGGTTCAGCAACTCAATTCCTCCCGAGGCCTCCTATGTGAGGATCGAGCCAGGCCAATTCGCAGGCGGTACGGTTTCTCTGCCCGGCTCCAAGAGCCTGACAAACCGNGCTCTGCTCATATCCAGCCTGATTCCGGGAGAGTCAACCCTGATGAACGCGCTCGATTGCGATGACTCGAGGTGCCTGAGTGAAGCGTTAAAAGCTCTAGGTGTTCAGATCGAATCGGAGGCCGGCGGCCCGCGCTGCGCGTCAAGGGATGCTCTTACCTTTACGGTCAGGGGNGANCTGGATGGNTATCCGAATAAGAANGGAACCTTCAGCCTGGGNAACGCCGGTACGGCNACCCGTTTTCTGACCGCTGTCCTGACCATCTCCGGTGGGGATTACGTGGTCGATGGAAATGAGAGGATGCGGCAGCGTCCGATCAATCAATTGGTTCAGGCGCTCAGGGATCTTGGAGCTGAGATCAGCAGTCCGACCGGATGTCCTCCGGTGACGATCGGTTCCCGGGTGCTGGAGGGAGGGCGGGTCAATATGGCCGGCAACACCTCGAGCCAGTTTATCTCCGCCGTGCTGATGGTTGCGCCCATGGCGCAGAAGGACATCGAAGTTCGCCTGGTGGGGGAGGTGCTCTCCGCGCCTTACCTGGACCTGACCCTCAGGACGATGCAGGATTTCGGGGTCAGGGTCGACATTCATGATGACGAAAGCGATGGGCAGATTGTCTATCACGTCGATTCCAGGAAGTGGTACAAGTCGCGTGAATACTTTGTTGAGGGGGACGCCTCGACAGCCAGCTATTTCTTTGCAGCCGCGGCGCTGACAGGAACGACTGTTCGGGTCGAGGGCGTCGGCAAGGTCTCCCGGCAGGGAGACCTTCGTTTCGCGGACGTGCTCGCGGAGATGGGCTGCCACGTGAAAAAAGATGTCGACTCCATCACGGTTTCCGGGCCGGAGGAGATGTTGCGGGGCCTGTCGAATAATTGCTCAGACATGCCGGATATTGTCCCGACCCTCGCCGTGGTCGCGGCCTTCGCCCGTGGGCGTACCCGTCTCTACGGAGTCCCCCACCTGCGCTACAAGGAGAGCGACCGGATCGCCTCAGTTGCCAGCGAGCTCAGGAAGCTGGGCGTCGATGTGCGCGAGCTCGATGATGGCCTCGAGATTAACGGTCCCGAGGGGCCGGACAGCTTCTCGATGCAGGGTGCCCGGATCGACTCCTGGGGAGATCACAGGATAGCGATGGCGCTCTCGCTCGCCGGCCTGCTGGTTCCGGGGGTGGAGATAGGTGATCCGCAGGTAGTCACCAAGTCGTTCCCCGGCTATTTCAGGGAGATGGGCGGCCTCGGAGGAGGCTCCACGTTCTTTTCGGCCGAGGGGGCTGAGCTTGCCGTCGAGGGGGATGGGTCATGAGCGCCGGAGTGGATTCCTTTGATGTGATCGTCATTGGAGGCGGCCACGCGGGGATCGAGGCGGCTCTTGCCGCGGCCCGCATGGGCGCCCGGGCTGCTCTCGTGAGTCTCGATGCGGGCGCTATCGGCCGGATGTCGTGCAATCCGGCGATCGGGGGTCTTGGCAAGGGGCAGATGGTGCGTGAGCTTGACGCGCTGGGNGGCGAAATGGGCCGNGCNGCGGATTCGAGCGGAATCCAGTTTCGCCTGCTCAATACGCGCAAGGGGCCGGCGGTGAGNGCNCCCCGNGCTCAATGCGACAAACAGAAATACCAGGATTACATGGTCCGNTTGACCTCCTCGGTCGATGGTCTTACCGTTGTCGAGGGCAAGGTNTCNNCCCTGCTGCTCGAGTCGAGCCNGGCTGAATCCTCGCGGGTCGCGGGTGTGAGGTTGAGCGATGGCAGCGAGNTGGCCGGCCGGTCGGTGATTCTTACCGCAGGCACCTTCCTGCGAGGNCTCATGCATTGCGGNGAAGAAAAAGAGAAGGGCGGGCGGATAGGAGAGTCCGCCTCCTACGGCCTNTCGGATTTTCTCGAGGACCTGGGTTTTTCGCGCAGAAGGNTGAAGACCGGCACNCCCGCNCGGGTGGATGCGGCGACCGTCGATTTCTCCGAATCCACGGTCCAGCCCGGAGATGATGAGCCCTTCTTCTTTTCCTTCGACACCCGCGGCTACTCCCTGGACCAGGTTGATTGTCATATCGCCTGGACCAATCCGCAGGCTCACGAGCTTATCAGGAAAAATCTCCACCGGGCGCCGATGTACTCAGGTCAGATCGAGGGTGTTGGTCCTCGCTACTGTCCCTCGATCGAGGACAAGGTGGTTCGTTTTGCCGACAAAGACAAGCACCAGATCTTTCTCGAACCGGAGGGNCTTGCCACCTCCTGGGTGTATCTCAACGGNATCTCCACCAGTCTTCCGGGNGATGTNCAGGANCAGGTGCTGGCGACGATNCCGGCGCTGAGAAANGCGAAGATTCTTCAATATGGCTACGCCGTCGAGTACGACTTCTTTCCTCCGACCCAGATCAAGCCGACCTTCGAGACCAGGGCGGTGGGCGGACTCTATTTTGCCGGCCAGATCTGCGGTACGAGCGGCTACGAGGAGGCGGCGGCGCAGGGGCTGCTCGCGGGTGTCAACGCGGTGCTCCGCTGTCGAGAGCAGGAGCCTCTCCTGCTCGACAGATCGGAGGCCTATATCGGAGTCTTGATCGATGATCTCGTCAAGGAATGTCCTCTTGAGCCCTACAGGATGTTTACCTCGCGGGCTGAATACAGGCTCCTTCTCAGGAGCGACAATGCCGATCTAAGGCTTTGCGAGAAAGGGCATCAATTGGGCCTGGTCTCCGATGAGCGCATGCGCCGCGTAGATGATAAGCGGGAGCGGATCTCAGGAATGAGGACAGCCCTTGAACAGGGACGTTCTGCGGGGATCTCCCTTGCCAGGCTGCTCCGCCGGCCGGGGGCGAGCCTGGGTAAACTTGCCCGGGAGATTCCCGAGATCTCGGCCCTGCTCGAGGGGGTTGATGGAGATGATGAGGCCGTCGAGCAGGTCGAAATCCAGGTCAAGTACGCGGCCTATATCGAGCGGCACCTGGCGCAGGTGGAGCGATTCAAGAGACTGGAGGGCCTCGCCATCCCGGAGACCTTCGATTACACCGCGATTCTGGGGCTGCGAGGAGAATCGACCGAGAAGCTCGATCAACTCCGGCCCCTCTCTATCGGGCAGGCCTCGCGTATTTCCGGAGTGACGCCGGCTGATATAGGCGTGCTCCTGGCCCACCTTGATACGGCGGATTCTGCTACAGTAGCGGGCAGCGAGGGATCATGACACAACCGCTGAAATCCAACAACGAGCCAGCCTTGCTTCCCGGAGTGAGGCCGGATGGAAGCTTCGAGGTTCTCGAGGAAAGCTCGCTCTATCGAGGTGAGTTTGTGAGCTTGTCGATGCTGAGCTGTCGATTTCCCGATGATGCAGAGAGCTCCCAGGTGAAGATCTCGCTGCCGCCGGTGGTGGCAATCGTCCCCCTGCTCGAGTCGGACGGGAGGGGCGGCGGCGCGAAGGTGGTCCTCATTGAACAGCTGCGGCCTGCGGTCGGCGGACGAATGTTCGAGCTTCCCGCCGGTCATATCGATGAGGGAGAGTCTCCACGCGAGGCGGCCCTGCGCGAGCTGGAGGAAGAGACAGGCTATCGGGCTGGAACGATGGAGCCCCTGGGCGTTCGCTATACGATTCCCGGAATGTCAGCCCAGCCGATGCATTTTTTCCTGGCCAGCGAGCTTGAACCAGGAGAGCAGAGGCTGGAGGCGACAGAACACCTGGATGTTCATGAGCTTGAGCTCGAACTCCTGGTGGCGGAATTGCTGGGTCGAGCTTCAGGGGAGAAGAGGATTGTCGATAACAAGACGCACCTGGGNCTTCTGCACGCCGCCATGCTGCTTTCCGACCGGGAAGCTTCCGGCGGGGGAGGTGAATCATGAGCCTGCCAGTGATAGCTATCGTTGGACGTCCGAATGTCGGGAAATCTTCGTTGCTCAACAGCTTTGCCGGAGAGCGGATCTCCATTGTCGACAGCACGCCCGGGGTTACGCGGGACAGGGTGAGCGCGCTGGTTCCCTTCCGCGACGTGGTGATGGAGATGGTCGACACCGGCGGTATCGGGGTCGTTGACCAGGACGACCTGAGTGATCACATCGAGCGCCAGATAGCCTTCGCCTTGGAGGGCGCGAACCTGATTCTCTTTGTGGTCGACGTTCGCGATGGTATCACCCCGCTTGACCGGATGGTGGCCGCGCGGCTTCGGGAGAGGTCAGAGGAGATCCCCCTGATACTCGCCGCGAACAAGGTCGATCATCCCAACCTCGAGTCGGGAGTGCATGAGTTCCACAGATTGGGTCTTGGCGATCCCCACGGCGTCAGCGCCAATGAAGGCTGGGGCCGTAAGGATCTNCTNCAGGAAATTTCAGANAAGGTCTGGCCGACCGCCGGGATCGAGACGGACCCGGTGATGAGGATTGCCGTTGTCGGCAGGAGAAATGTAGGCAAGTCGACCTTCGTAAACGTCATGGCGCAGGAGGAGCGGGTTATTGTCAGCGAGGTTCCGGGTACGACTCGTGACGCTGTAGACGTGCGATTTCAGAAAGATGGGCGGGAGTTCGTGGTGATCGATACCGCGGGAATCCAGAGGCGCAAGGGGATCAAGGACTCTATCGAGTTCTATAGCCAGGTTCGAACTCTCGGTGCTATCCAGCGGGCTGATGTGGTCTTGTTTCTCCTGGATGCCAGCGAGGAGATTACCCGGGCGGACAAGAAGCTCGGTGAGACAATCTCCAAGGCCCACAAGGTCTGTGTCATGGTGGCCAATAAATGGGACCTCTCGGGGGGCAAGATTGCCACCGAGGCCTACGCCAAGTATCTCTCCGACCGTATGCCCGGAATGATCTACGCGCCGATCGTCTTCACCACAGCCAAGGAGTCCAGGAATACCCAGGCTGCGATCGACCTGGCTCAGAACCTGTACAAGCGTGCATCTCTAAGGGCCGGAACCGGAGAGCTGAACCGTGTGATGAAGGCTATTCTNAAGCATCGGCCGCCGCCTGCGAAGAGAGGGAAGTCCGGGAAGATCTACTACGCCACCCAGGTTACCGCCTGTCCGCCGGTTTTCGTGGTATTCGTCAATCATCCCAAGGCCTTTTCAAATGACTACCGGCGCTACATCGCCAATTCGTTGCGGGAGGCGCTCNAGTTCGAGGAGATCCCCATCAGGATTCTCTTTCGCCAGCGGGAATCTCAGTACCACGATTGANGCTGGGNNTTCCGGNTGCCCCCNGGTCTATGCAGAGAAGCCGGGGAAAGTTACAATCATGCCGAAGAGTGACGAGCTTCCGCAGGAGAGAGCGTTCTGATGTCTGGACACGTTCGTATTCTTGGTTTTGACCCCGGGACCCGCGTAGCGGGCTATGGGGTTATNGATGCNGGACCGGGAGGCGAGCTCTCGGTGGTCTCCTACGGTGCCATTCATCTTCAAAAGACCGGGGAGAAACTGGATATTCCCATCAGGCTGANGAANCTCTACGAGGCTCTTGATGAGATTGTGCGGGAGCATGGGCCGNCAGTGCTCGCGCTCGAGAAGGTCTTTCACGGAAGAAGTTTTGAGAGCGTCATGAAGGTCGGAGAGGCAAGGGGGGNTGGCATGCTGGTCGGAGCGCTCCACGAGCTCAAGATCGCGGAATACGCTCCCACCAGGGTGAAGAAGGTGGTGACGGGAAACGGCCAGGCCTCGAAGTCCCAGGTCCAGAAGATGATGGCGCGCCTGTTGGATTTTGATGAGCTGCCCGATCCGCAGGATGTGACGGATGCCTTGGCNCTGGCTTTCTGTTATGCTCAGGGTCTCCGGAGGCCTGATCTTTCAACGAGTTGAAAATGATCCGTGTGGTAGCGGTGGTGACATTCGGAGTTGGATTGTTTTTTGATTTTTAGTGATGGAATAAACGAGGAGTCGCTATGAGCTCTATTGAAGGAACATCTNNGGTTATCAGGGAATCAGAGATTCCCGGTGCCNATCTCGTGCGGCGGGGAAAGGTTCGGGATCTCTATGATCTCGGGGACAGGTACCTGATTGTGGCGACCGACAGGCTCTCCGCTTTTGACGTTGTCCTGCCTGATGGTATCCAGGACAAGGGGNGGATCCTGACCCAGCTTTCGNTGTTCTGGTTCGACCTCCTGGGAGTCGAACATCATCTCATCTCGGCCGAGGTGGATGATCTTCCCGAGAGCTGCGCGCCGCAGGCGGAGCAGCTTCGCGGAAGATTCATGATCGTGGAAAAGCTCGAGATTCAGCCAGTGGAATGTATCGTTCGCGGNTATCTTGCCGGCTCNGGATGGGCCGAATACCAGCAGAGCGGGACGGTCTGCAANATNCCGCTTCCCGATGGACTGGTCAACTCCAGCCAGCTTCCCGAGCCGATCTTNACTCCATCGACCAAGGAGGAAGAGGGACACGATGAGAANATTCCGTTNGAGACCATGGTNGAGATCCTTGGCCAGGAGCGGGCGGACGAGATGAAGGCGAAGAGCCTGGAGGTCTACTTCAAGGCCGCTGAATACGCTCGCACCCGAGGGATCATTATTGCGGATACCAAGTTTGAGTGGG
>PAOC01000128.1 GCA_002708465.1 Planctomycetota bacterium | reverse complement strand
TTGATGACCAAGATCTCGGGCTCGAGGGCGGCATCGGCTGACAGGAGGGTCTGTCGAACCCACTCAGCCTGCCAGAGAGCCAGGGGGCTGCCCCTGGTACCGAGCCTGAAGGTTCGCGAGCTCATTCTTGTCGATTCTCCATGAGGGCGTGAGAAGATGACTGCCGGGCCGGCAAGGACCGCTTCCGGTTTGCCGCGACAGGCGTATCTCAACCTGTTCTTACTTGGGCAGGAAGAGTTTTTTCAGGAACGCGGTCTCATCCTCGCTGAGCCCCTGCATATCGCGGATCGACTTCAGGCGTTCGATCGGGAAGTAAATCAGCTTGTTGACAAGGNTGCGCGTAAGCTTGTCGACCGCTTCGTGTTGCTCNGGCGGGAAGCTCTCCAGCGTGTTNTGCAGNTCGCCCNTGCGGATGATCTCGAAGCGNTCGATGAGATGGCGAATNACNGGGTCCACCTCGAGGTAGTTCAGCTGACTGTAGAATACGTCGATCTGTTTATTGACGATCNCTTCCGCTTTNGAGAACTGCTCGTGGCGGCTGGAGAGATTGCCCTGGATCACCCNGTTGAGNTCATCGATATTGAAGAGGTGAANATNTTCGAGCTCACCGCTTNGCGGTTCGATATCTCGNGGCACTGCGAGGTCGATGATNACCAGCGGCCGCGAGCCCCTCTGTTNCTGGATNNNGCGCAGGNTCTCGGCGGNGAGGATCGGCTCGANCGAGCTGGTCGAAGAGATGANGAGCTCAGNGGAGGCGATCGNGNCTGNGAGGNCGTCGCCAAGGGNGAGGACCCTGGCCTGCAGCTCGCCGGTCTCGGGCTTGATTTCTTCGAGCATCGCCTCTGCGGACTCNGTGGTNCGGTTGACCACTGTAAANTTTCGCAGGTCATGTTCGATGAAGGCCCGGGCCGTCAGGCNGGCGACCACNCCGGANCCGATGAGGAGAGCCTCTTTTCCTTCAAGTTTNCCNAGNACCTCTGNGGCAAGCCGGAGGGCCGCCTGCCCGGGAGTGATGCACCCTTCGGATATCGAGGTGGAGGTCCGGACCTTCTTGCCGACCTTGAGCGCCTCGGGAAAGAGACGCCTGAACATTTTTCCACTGGCGCTGCTTTTTTCCGAGAGCGCGTACGCTTCCTTGAGCTGCCTGAGGATCTCTGTTTCTCCGATGATCATNGAGTCGAGCCCACCGGCNACCCGGAAGAGGTGCTTGACGGCGTTNTCCTGCCGGTAGAGATAGAAATGATCNTCNCNGCCGGAATTCACGTCGTCTTCGCCAAGGTAGAAGCTGGTCAATTGGCGGAAGNCATNGGCTTCCTCGTTGAGGTTCNTGGCCAGGCCGCTGGAGGCGGGAATGACGCTGTAAAACTCAGTGCGGTTGCAGGTCGANAGGATGAGGTGTTCGGAGTCCGCTATCTCGGANCTGATCCGTTCCAGNGCCTGCTCAGATTCTCCAGANGAGAGCGNCCACCGTTCCCTGATGCCCANAGGNGCTGTTTTATGATTCAGTCCGAATACAATGAGTTCCATCGGAGCTCGTTAGTGAAACNTGGATGTTGGTTATGCCTGTGACCTCTGAAGGNTCTCACGGANGGGTCCNCAAGGAAGAGGCGANCTTTTAGCATAACAGGAAAAAANNNGCATTTAGNNTTTGTTTTGGCGGCGCAGGTATAAAAACCGGCNGAAGCGGCCGANGGGGTTCCGGNCCGGGGNCAGGTTTATCGGATGTANGGGNNGCGCGGTTCTCAGGTCCGGGNNCGGCCGGGGCGGGGCTCTCGGAATNTCCCTGGAGATTGATTTGATTCCAGGCAGTCGATTTTCTTGACCTGNCCAGNTAGAGAGACCATAAAGGCAGGTCATGCAGAAGTCTGAGGCAGAGGAAAACGTGATGGGTGAACATAAAACAGGATCCTCCCGTTTCCTGGAGGCCGCGCGCTGTCGCAATAGCGGNCGNCCCCCGGTCTGGTTGATGCGACAGGCCGGACGCTACCTGCCNGAGTACCAGGCNATCAAGAAGAACCATTCCTTTGTCGAGATGTGCTCAGACCCGGANCTCGCGTTTGAGGTCTCGATGCAGCCCTACCGGCTGTTCGGCCTTGATGCCGTGGTGGTCTTTTACGACATCCTCTTCCTGGCCGAGGCCATGGGAGCGCCGCTCGAATATAATCCCGGGCCAAGATTTCTCGAGCCCCTGCGGACAGCGCAAGCCATCGCCGCCCTGGAAGATCCCGACCCTGCCGGGCATACGGCACCCGTGCTGGAGACCATCGCGCGGTTGCGGGCGGAGCTTCCTCCAGAGGTCGCCGTGCTTGGCTTCGCCGGATCGCCGTTTACCATGGCCGCCTATCTCGTGGAGGGGAATTTCAGCCGAAGCGGGGAATGGATCAAGCGCCTGATGAACCAGGATCCGGAGCTGCTGCATGCCTTGCTGGCCTCCCTGGCAANGGCTACCGGAAGCTATCTGCGCGCCCAGNTGGANGCCGGAGCCGATGCCGTCCAGCTTTTTGATACCTGGGCGGGCCTGNTGAGCGGGGAAGACTATCGGCGCTTTGCGCTGCCGTACCAGGAGGCGGTNTTTGCTGCGATCGCCGANTNGGNAGCCCCGGCGATTCTCTATGTCAACGGAGCNTCCCATCTCCTCGATGAGATGNCNTCGAGCGGNGCGGGGGTGCTCAGTGTNGACTGGCGGACCNNCCTGCGCGAAGCGCGCGGGNGGCTTGGGNCGGAGATNGGTCTCCAGGGGAACCTTGATCCNTCGCTNCTGTTTGGAGNNGCGGAGAATGTTCGAATNAAGACGGATGAGATCCTGGATGAGATGTCAGGGGATCCGGGCTTTATCTTCAANCTCGGGCACGGNGTGNTGCCTGAGACCCCGGTAGAATCTGTCCGGGCCCTGGTGGAAACGGTGCNGGCGCGCGCTGGNTAAATGAAANNGAAGGATGAACTGACGATGGATTCAAGCGTTGATATGTTCGAGCGGGCTCAGCGGGTGATNCCCGGCGGAGTAAATTCCCCGGTGAGGGCTTGCNGCTCGGTGGGCGGGAAGCCGGTCTTCTTCAGGGAGGGCCGAGGCAGCCGCCTGGTCGACGTCGATGGCCGGGAGTATGTCGATGTGATGGGNTCCTGGGGACCGCTGATTCTCGGGCACGCGCATCCTGACGTTGTCTCGGCCGTATGCGACGCGGCTCGGGGNGGNACCAGCTTNGGAGCCTGTACCGCCGCCGAGGTGGAGCTGGCGGAGCTGATCACCTCGCGTTTCAGCTCGGTTGAGAAGGTGCGGCTGGTCAGNTCCGGGACCGAGGCGGCCATGTCGGCCCTGCGCCTGGCACGCGGAGTCACCGGCAGAGACGAGGTNGTCAAGTTCGCCGGTTGCTACCACGGCCATGCCGATTCCTTTCTCATCCAGGCCGGCTCCGGAGCCCTCACCCTCGGGGTNCCCTCGAGTCCCGGGGTTCCCGCCGACCTGGCGAAGCTGACCCGCCTGGCACGCTTCAATGATCTTGATAACGTACGGAAGGTCTTTGAGGAGGCGGGAGCATCGATCGCCGCTCTGATTGTGGAGCCGGTCGCCGGAAACATGGGGGTGGTGCCGCCGGCTGAAGGCTTCCTGGCAGGCCTGCGGGAGATCTGCGATGAACACGCCGCCTTGCTCATCTTTGACGAGGTGATCACCGGTTTCCGGGTGAGCGCGGGAGGTGCCCAGGAGCGCTACGAGGTCGTCCCTGACCTGACGGTTATGGGTAAGGTCGTCGGCGGAGGATTGCCGGTGGGAGGCTTCGGCGGTCCGGCGAAGNTCATGGACCAGGTCGCNCCCGAGGGNCCGGTCTACCAGGCGGGCACCCTGTCGGGGAACCCGNTGGCTACCGCGGCCGGACTGGCAACCTTGAGGGCGCTTGGCGAGGAGGGAATCTACGAAACCCTTGAGCGTTCAGGCGCCGCTCTTGCCGCCGGGCTGGAGGCAGCGATCGCGTCGGCTGGAGTGACGGCGCTGGTTCAGCGGGTCGGTTCGATGATGACGCTCTTCTTCAACGAGTCGCCGGTAGCGAGTCTGGATTCCCTGGATGGTGTCCGTANGGATCTCTACGCCAGGTTTTACCAGGGCATGCTCGAGGCGGGAGTNACCCTGCCGCCGAGCCAGTACGAGGCGTTCTTNGTCTCAACGGCGCACAGCGAAGAGGATATCGGCAAGATCTCGTCGGCCGCGGAGACCGTGCTCAGCTCTCTTGCCGGGGCCTGAGGCCCGGCTGGCGCCGCGGGGTTTGCTTCGGCCGGAGATTCTCAACTATAATCGTCGCTGTAGATTCACCTCCCGGGGGGTTCCAGCAACCCGGATGTCCCATTAGCCTGGAGAACAGACAGATGCCTGATCAACTTCAAAAANCCGGCGGGAATCTCGCCGGTTCAATNCATCGANGCCTCCTGGCCGGNCTCCTTCTCGTCGTAGCGNNCCAGCCCCCGGTCTTTTCCCAGGCTGAAGGAGGCAAGGNTTCCGCGCCAAAGCCGGAGGAGGAGACNTCCNGNCCAAANCCTTCCTATGACCTGGTTGGCTGGGGGCAGCTCAAGCCCGTCAAGGGCAATGAAGGGTTCTACGATTTCTCCTGCACAGCCCGCGAAAAGGGCCGCTGGAAGAAGCAGAAGGTCTTCGTGAAGCTCTCCGATGGCCTGAAGGTGCTGGCCGACCGCAGGGTCAAGCTGACCGAGTTCAAGAAGGATGATAAGGCCTACGTGCTCGGAAAGAATCGAGAGGATACCAGTGTCAGCCCCATGGGTCTGAGCTTTACGGACTACCGGATCATCGGGGTGCAGGCCGTGCTCAAGGGTAGCGGCATCAAGATCAACAAGGACTACCGTGATCGCAAGGACAAGGCCGTCAGGTGGCTTGACACCCAGGTCGAGACCAGCGACGGCCAGCTCAAGGTCACCTTCTTCGAGCAGAAGGGCTACCGGGTGGAGGCGGACAAGAGAACCCTGTTGATCAACCGCGCGCCGGCCGAGGCCGAGCTCATCACCTCCAGCACCNGGGGGATCTACGCCTTCGTGCTGGGAAAGAAGAGCGAGGAGCATCCCGATACCGGCAAGAAGTCGGACAAGAAGAAGTCGGTCTTCTCCACCAATAGGGTGATTGTCCTGGATCTCACCGCGCTCAAGCTTGGCCTTTACCAGAAGCTCTACAATTGAACCGGAGCCTGCCCCGGGCTGCAGCGTCAGCCGGACTGGAGNAAGTTTCCGAGGTGCTGGTTGATCTGGCCGGTCTCGAGGAGGAAAGCATCGTGCCCGTAGCGGCTCTCCATAAGCNGCAGCTCCACCTCCAGCCCGGCCTCGGTGAGGGCCGCGTGAAGCTCCTTCATGTGGGGGCTGGGGACAAGAAAGTCCGAGTCGATCGATAGCAGCAGCACCCTGGTTTCGCAGCCGCTGAAGGCTGCGGCCACGGAGTCGTGCCCGGCGGCGATATCGAAGAGATCCATGGCCCTGGAAAAATACAGGTAGGTGTTGGGATCGAAGCGGACCACGAATTTCTTCCCCTGGTGGTCGAGGTAGGACTGCACCTGGTAGAGACCCTCGAGGAAATGAGGCCTGGGATCTTTGACATCCCGCCCGAAGCGCTCGTTGAACTCTTCGGGGGAGCGGTAGGTGATCATGCCGATCTTTCGTGCCAGGGCGAGTCCCGCTTCCGGGAAGCTGTTCTCATCGTAGAGTCCACCGGCGTAGCGAGGGTCAGAGAGGATCGCATCGCGCTGGATGGAACGCAGGGCTATGGTGAAGCTTTCGCTCCTCGGCGGTGTCGCCAGGCAGATGGCGCGGTCGACCTGCCGGGGGTGATCCTGCATCCAGTGCAGGATCAGCATTCCTCCCATGGACCCACCCAGCAGGGTGACGGGCTGGTCGATTCCGAGNCCCTCGAGGAGCAGCCTCTGGGCCTCGACCATGTCCCTGAGGGTTACCTGGGGGAAGCTCNCGGCGTAGGGGGCTCCAGTGCCCGGGTCGAGGCTTGTCGGCCCGGTGGTTCCGTAGCAGCCTCCGACGATGTTGGCGCAGATCACGTGGTAACCGCCCACGCGCAGCGGTGATTCCTCACCGTAGAGTTCTTCCCACCATCCAGCNTCCGGATTTTCCGCAGAGGAAAAGGCGTGGCTGGAACCGGAGAGCGCGTGCAGGATGACCACGACATTGTCGCCTCTCTCCGAGAGCTCTCCCCAGGTTTCGTAGGCGATCTCGAGCTCGGGCAGGATCTGTCCGTTCTCGAGAGGGAATTCTTTTTCCGACCGCCATTTTTTTGCGGGAAGTGATTGCGCGACCATGATCCAGCAAAGAGTACCCAATGGAACTGTGCTTGTCAGCGAATCTCCTTGGNGAGCTTCAATTCTTTTACACAGGGCTGTGAGGCATGGCGATGGTCGGCTATACTGCGGATGCCAAGGGAGGATGAATGGCTGATCCTACTCGAGAAGAAGTTACCGGTTACAGGCAGTTCCAGGGAGGCTGGGTCCATGAGACCGCCCANCTCGGCGAAGGCGTCGAGCTTTCTCCCGGCGCGGTCATCGGAGCCTCCGTCACGGTGGGGGNTGGGTGTCGGATTGGCGAGAACGCTGTGGTGAAGGGNCCCGCTGTTCTTGGCCGGGAGAACGTGATCTATCCCTGCGCGGTGATCGGCGGCGCTCCCCAGGATCTCAGCTACCAGGGCGAGTCTACCGGGCTGCAGATCGGCGACCGCAACACCTTCCGNGAGGGTGTCACCATCAACCGGGGAGCTCCCAAGGGTGAGGGGNTCACCAGGATCGGCAATGACAACCTCTTGATGGCGACCTGTCACGTGGGACACGATTGCTACGTCGAGGACCACTGCGTCTTCGCCAATTCAGTGCTGCTGGCGGGGCATTGTTACGTGCAGTCAAACTGCACCATCGCGGGGAACTCTGCCGTTGGTCAGTTCAGCACCCTGGGGAGATTTTCCTTCATCGGGGGACTCGCGGGAGTGCGCAAGGATGCTGAGCCCTTCCTGAGGCACGATCGACGTTCTGATTCCATCAGCGCGACCCCTTTCTCTGTGAACACNGTGGGGGTGTCTCGCGGTGGTTTCAGCGAGGAGGCGATCTCCGCGCTGAAGAAGGCCTTCTCCCTTCTCTTTCGTAAGGAGCGNGGTTCTCCTCTCGAGGCCCGCTGCGCCCTGCTTGCCGAGAAGGGTCTGCTGACTGAAGAGGTAGAGGAATTGGTCGAGTTCATGCGGCGCAAGGCCTCCGCGCCTTCCGGCCGCCACCTCGACTTAAAGCGTCACTGAGCGTCCGTCTCAGTACCGCTTGAGAGCAAGGGCTGCCGCTTGCGCGGGCAAGGCTCCCTCACTTGTTCTTGCCGCCCTGGCCTCCTCCGCGTCCCCGACGACGTCTGCGGCGTCTGCGTCTTTTCGGGGGGCTGCCTGTCGAGTCCTCAGGATCGCCGTTTTGAGCCCTTTTTGCCTGTCGCTTGCGTTCATTGTTCTGGACGGTCCTGCTCCATTCCAGCAGCATTTCCGGCCGCTCTCCGGTCGATTCAACTTCGAGCTCTAGGCAGTCGAGAACATCGCGGGAATAGTTCTTGTCGAGTTTCTTCACCGGCGTTCGGGCTTTTCTGAGCAGGTGATTGAAGGTGCTGAGGTTTCTCGCGATCTGCAGGATCCTCTCGGTGTCCCGCCTGGAGACCTGGATGGCTGCCGTGCTCTTCTGGAAGTTATTGCGCAGTTGCTTCATGGCCAGCGGAGAGATCCGCTGGTTCGCGTCCCAGAACTCCTCCTCGGTGAAGAGGGTGGTATAGAGGAGCATGGACAGGGAGATGGGCGAGGAGAACTCGCTGCCGCCGCGAACGCGGTCGTCGAGAGTTTCGATTCTACGCCAGAAAGGATGAGAGCTTCCCGAGTCCAGCAGCTGAGCGTAAAGAACAGGCAGCAGGTCTCCCATGAGATGCGCCTGGAGGATGGCCTTGAAAAAAGGAGTGGCCGAGCCGCTGCGGAGATCCTTGAGCAGCTCCTCGAGGAGACGGGAAGAATTGGCCTGCAGGATGTCTGAGTGATTTCGAATGATCGAGTCCATTGTCCGGTCTTCAATTCTGAAGCCCGTCCGCGCCGCGTGGCGCAGGGCCCTCAACATCCTGACGGGATCTTCGGCAAAGCTGAGGTCCGGATCCGAGATCATGCGAACGATTTTCGACTTGAGATCCTTGACTCCGTCAACGTAGTCGAGAACGGAAAATGTTTTGAGGTCGTAGAAGAGGCCGTTGATGGTCAGGTCCCTGCGCCGGGCATCTTCCTGGGGAGTTCCATAGGCGTTGTCTCTGAGAATGATTCCGCTTTCGGATCGGACGATCCCCTTGGTTGATTTCTCGGCCTTGGCCGCGCTCTGGCGGAAGGTGGCGACCTCGATGACTTTTCCATCGTGGAAGTAGATATGACCGATTTTGAAACGCCGGCCAATGATCCTGCAGTTACGAAAAATCTTCCTGAGTCTCGATGGCGTCGCAGCGGTGGCGATGTCGTAATCCTTGGGGGTCTTGCCAATATAGAGATCTCTGACCGCACCTCCGACCAGGTAGGCTTCATGGCCGTGCTTGTTCAGGCGTTGCATGACCCTGAGCGCATCCTTGTCGATATTCTTCCGGGAGATAGGATGCTCGGCGCGCGGGATGATCTTCTCATAGAGAGGGGCTCCCGCGCTGTCGGTGTTAGAACGTTTGTTTTTCAAGGCCACGATTAGGTTCGCCGCTGCGGCGATCATCTTGCTTCGGTTTGTGAAGAGGGGAGATGGTATCAGGGGCTTCCTCTGAACTCAATCCCGTCCGATCTGGCAACGGCCAGCTTCTGCATTGGGTCTGGAACTATTTTTTCGCTCATAAGTCGAGGAAAGCGGCCATTCATCGCTGATGGGGAAAAAATGGATCCTTGACTGGACTACATCTTGTAGTAGTGTGATGTTTCTCACGGATTATGTAGTGTTATTCGGGAGAATCTCCCACGAATGTTTTTCGTTCGGTGAGGTTGGCCGGTTGAAGGAGTTTCGGTTGGGCCGGTAATTTTACGGGTCCCGAGTTACTCTAATTTCAAGATCGGCTGGGAGATTTTGTTGCGAGTTTACCTCTGTGCAGGCCGCATCTGCCGGCCGCCGCCGGTCTTCTTCGAGGGTTGAGACACCCCCGGGCGCCGGCGCCACAACGGGATGCTCGGTAGGTTGGAGTTTTTTGGAGGGTGGCTTCTCGGGGCCGCGAGTTGGTCGGACCCCGATGCGAGGATGGTGTCGCTTTAGTGGTCGGTGCCGGTTTGCATGAGTCCCCCCGCATTTAAGAGGAGGTGAAGAGAATCGAGTTAGCCTGTTAGGATACCGTCCTGGCGCGCAGGTATGGTTCGCCATGAAGTGCGGAACCTGAAGATCGAGATGCGAAGAGGAAAAATAGTATCGCTCTCGGCAACCTGAACGCGGAGGCCGGTTCTTCTCCTGGTGGAGAGAAACGGGCTGGTGGTTTAGAGATAAGGAAGCTGGTGGTATTCAAGAATTCCCGATGGTTTCTCCAGCGGGAGAGTCGCTCAGTCTCTGGTGTTCTTCTCGAATGCCGAGGCCTGGCCCGGCGGCGCATTCTTTAAGAGATGGACCAGGGAATTGGAGAGGAAGCTTATGGGATTCGAAAGCCAGGAGGAGAGGGTGACGCAGGAACAACCAGTGGAGTTGTCGGGTTCTTCCAGTGTGGCCGTGGCTGAGGGGGGCGAAAGCGTAGAGGGCAAGAAGATCATCGAGGTGGGGGGGAAGCGCTTCGTACTTGATAAGAAAAAGGCGGAGGAGGTCTTCGCCGCGAAGAAGGTGATCAATGGCATCGACACGATGACCTTCAACCTTCTGCCGCTCAAATACCAGTGGGCCTACGATTTGTATCGCAATATGAAGGCGAACCACTGGGAGCCGGAAGATATTCCGATGAACAAGGATATCGAACAGTGGAGGAGCGCCGATCAGCTCAGTGATTCCGACCGGTGGATTGTCCGGATGGGAATCGGCTATTTCTCCGCGGCCGAGGGCATCGTCGGTGACAACATCCTGCACGTCATTCGGGAGATGGTGACGGCTCCCGAGCTGAAGCTCGTTCTTGGCCGCCACGCGCACGAGGAGAACATCCATGCCGACTCGCTGCTCTATATGATCAGCTCGCTTGGAATCGATCCGCATGAGTGCGAGGCGATGTTCGTCGATGTNGAGAGTATTGTCGCGAAGAACGAGTTCGTGACGCGCATCTCCAAGGATCTGCGGCGGGACCTCGACATGACCANGNTCGAGAACATCCAGGAGCTGGCCAAGAACATGTTCGTCTTCGGTCAATGCATGGAGGGGACCCAGTTCTACGGTCTCTTCGGCATGATTCTCTCCCTGTGGCGTCAGAACAAGTTCCCCGGCATCGGCCAGATGTTCAGCTACACCCTCCGGGACGAATCCAACCACATCGAGCTTCTGAGGCAGTTGCTGATGCAACTTGTTGAGGANAACCCGGCGATCTGGACCAACGAGTTCAAGGACAGTCTGGTTGGCCTGATGAGGACTGCGGTGGGCCTCGAGAAGCAGTTTATCGATGATTGCCTGCCGGTAGAGTCCGTTGGNCTCAACCGGGANGACTTCAAGANCTATATTGATTTCATCGCTGACCGNCGGCTGGAGGGAGTTGGACTCCCTCTTCTGAACGAGGGAGTGAAGAACCCCTTCCCCTGGCTTGCAGAGATGATGGACATCAAGAAAGAGCAGAACTTTTTTGAACAACGCGTGACGGAATATCAGAAATCCTCAGCGTTGGTTAAACCCCAAGATGATAGTGACCTGTGAGAAAGAAGAAGCGCCTCGATTGAGTAGAGGCGAGAGGTGAGAGAACATGAGCTACAGAAATTCGTCACTGCAACAGGATATCCTGCTGAAGCACTACGTGGATGAGCCTGAGGGCGCGCGACCGGGGTTTAATTGGGGGGAGGCTCTCGATGAAGGAGAGCCTCTTGGTTCCAGGGGCGCCGTGCGCCTCTCTACTCCTCAGGGGGAGAGGGACCTGGCCTTCACCGAGGTGGCCGATGCGATCGGCAAGGCGCTTACCAGCCTGATCCTGGTGCAGAGTGAGACGGATAAGAGTGAGGCCAAGGTCTTCACGGCCGAGAATCGCGAATTCGTGGTGAGGATTACTCGCGAAGTTGCCTCGCACTTAGAGAAGGTCTATGAGGCCAGCCCGCCCGGCCGGCTGTCGCTGCAGGCGCTCAATCTCCAGATCGAGAAGGCTCTGGTCGAGAACAACGCCTACGATGTAGCCAGGAGCTTTGTGTTTCATAACGCGAGCAATCTGACTGGCGAGCGTTCAGAGGTGGCTGAGCTGCGGGTGATCCGCCGCAGTACCCAGGTTGTCCCCTGGAATCCCGACAAGATCGAAGTAGCTGTCCGCAAGGCCTTTCTCTCCCAGCAGATGGATTCCTCTCCGGCCGTCGAGGTCGCGCAGGAGGTGACGGCGACGATCCTCGCTACGGGCCAGTCTTTCATCCACATCGAAGAGGTGCAGGACATGGTGCAGGAGATCCTGATGAAGCAGGGTCANTACAAGGTGGCCGAGGCCTANATNCTCTACCGGGCCGAGCGCGCTCTNATGCGNCAGGACGAGNTGGAAGNNGCCANGNAGGTCNCGNGTGAAGCNGAAGGCCAGACCTCGATGGTGGTTGTCACCCGNGAGGATGAGTCCACCTTCCTCTGGGATGGGGCGGANNTGGTGGCTCGTGTTCGNTTTGCNNCCATCGACCTGGANCTGTGCCTCAGCGAGGAGGAGATCNTCTCCGANCTGCGNCGGTCGATCTTCGATAAGATCACCNCCGAGAATCTGAAGACCACGGTNATTCTCAATGCNAAGGCTCTTATCGAGAAAGATGCGGACTTTGCGNGCTTTGCCGGNCGCATTCTCTGCAGCTACATCTACGAAGAGGTGCTCGGCTGGGATGTNNGGGAGGATGGCATCGGCNNCCTGAAGGAANNCCACCAGAGATACCTCTCGAAATATCTCGAAAAGGGAATCTCCATTGGGCGCCTGTCGCCGGAGCTGAGAAAATACGACATTGAGAAGCTGAGCAAGATTCTCGACCCCACGGCTGATTTGTATTTCGATTACCTGGGCATCCAGACGCTCTACGACCGCTACCTGCTGGTGGACAAGAGCGAGGATGGCGCCGGCTCCCGAATGGAGACTCCCCAGATCTTCTGGTTACGGGTATCCATGGGACTCTGTCTGAATGAGGGGGAGCTCAAGGAAGACAAGGTGGCGGCCCTTTATGATCTGTACAAGAGTCGACGCTTTTGTTCATCCACCCCAACNCTCTTTAACTCAGGCACACTGCACTCCCAGTTGTCCTCCTGCTATCTCTATTGGGTAGATGATTCGATCGAGAGCATTATGCAGCGGGGAATTGCGGAGAACGCCTATCTCTCGAAGTGGGCCGGAGGGCTTGGCGGCAGCTGGACCTCGGTCAGGGGTACCGGCAGCCATATCGCCGGAACCAATGGAGAGAGCCAGGGGGTCATTCCATTCCTGAAACTTCACAATGACCAGCTGGTGGCAGTGAACCAGGGCGGAAAACGCAGGGGCTCGGGCTGCGCCTACCTCGAATGCTGGCACAACGATCTCCTGGAGTTCCTCGAGCTGCGCAGGAATACCGGTGATGACCGCCGCCGTACCCACGATATGAATACGGCCAACTGGATTCCCGATCTCTTCATGAAGAGGATGGAATCGAGGGAGGATTGGACGCTCTTCCGCTCCAGCGAGACAGCGGATCTGCATGATCTTTACGGAAAAGCCTTCGAGGAGAGATATCTCGAGTACGAGGCNATGGCCGANCGCGGCGANCTGAATGGNGANAAGNTGCCGGCTATCGAGNTCTGGAAAAAGATGCTCGAGATGCTNTTTGAAACAGGCCATCCNTGGATCACCTTCAAGGANGCCTGCAATNTCCGNAGTCCCCAGGACCACNCCGGGGTTATCCACAGCTCGAATCTNTGCACCGAGATCACCCTCAATACCGGCAAGGANGAGACCGCTGTATGCAATCTCGGCTCGGTTGTCCTGGACAATCACCTTGATGCGAATGGCGAGCTGGATCACAAGAAGCTCAAGGAGACGATCGAGATCGCAGTCCGCGCCCTCGACAATGTCATTGACCTGAACTTCTACCCGACCGTTCCGGCGCAGACCTCGAATCTCCGGCATCGTCCGGTAGGTCTCGGCGTCATGGGGCTGCAGAACGCCCTGTACAATAAGGGNCTGGCCTTCGATTCGCCCGAGGCTATCGAGTTCAACGATGAGTTCATGGAGGCGATCGCCTACTACGCTTATACGGCGTCCAGCGATATCGCTGCCGAGCGCGGCAGCTACTCTACCTACGATGGTTCGAAGTGGTCGCGTGGTATCCTGCCGCAGGACAGCCTGGAGCTTCTCGAGGAGGAGCGTGGTGTTCCGATCGATGTGCCCAGGGGCAGCCGGATGGACTGGGAGACGCTTCGTGAGAAGATCAGGCGCCAGGGAATGAGGAACAGCAATGTTCTCGCGATCGCGCCTACCGCTACGATCAGCAATATCATGGGCAGCTCACCCTGCACCGAGCCGCACTACAGCCATCTCTTCGTCAAGAGCAACCTGTCAGGGGATTTTATCGTTCTGAACAAGCACCTGGTCCGTGACCTGAAGGAGGAAGGACTCTGGGGGCAGGAGATGATCGATAACCTGAAGTATTTCGATGGCGAGCTCAAAGACATGGAGGGTATCCCCGACCGGATCAAGGAGCTCTACAAGACGGCCTTCAATATTCCTTACGAGGCCTTTATCGCGGCCGCGGCCCGTCGCCAGAAATGGATCGACCAGTCGCAGTCTCTCAACCTGTTCCTCGCCGAGCCGGATATGAAGACAATGTCCCATATGTACCGGGCAGCCTGGCGCTCGGGGCTCAAGACCACCTACTATCTTCGTACCATGGCCGCGAGCAATATCGAGAAGGCCACGGTGTCCGTGAAGAAGGANGTGACGGACGCGGTGAAGGGGGAGTATACCGAGGAGGAACAGAGCGCCTGTTCGATCGAGGCCATGCAGAACGGCGAAGAGTGCGAGGCCTGCCAGTAGGCCATCCGGAAGGCTGAAGGCGTTCTTTTCAGTCTTCCCGGCCCGCGCCCCTGGCGTGCAGTTCCTGCAACATTCCGAGGAGGCTCTCGGGAGTAAAGACCCTGGGGTTGTTTCCAAGACGCTCNGCGTTGACGCCATCGGCTACCANCTGGATGTCTTCGGCGCTCCTGACACCGATCTCCTCCAGGGANATCGGCCGGCCGGTTGACTCGATGATGGAGTCAATGACTCGACGGCCATCTTCGATGCTGGCGGCCTGGAGCAACTCAAGGATCTCCTCGATTCGGGTNCGGACATGTCCAGGTCCTCGCGGGTCGAGGCAGTCTTCTTCACCAAGGCCATAGTTGTAGGCCATGACGGCTCCCAGCGTAACGGCGACCGCATGTCCGTGCGGAATGCCGAGGTTCGAGGTCATCGTATAGGAGAGGGCGTGAGAGGCCGTTGTTCTCGATATGTTGATGGCCTTGCCCGCGAGGTGAGCTGCCTCGGACATGCCGTCTCGAGCGCTCCTGGTCGGTGAACGCGAGGCTGCCTCAAGGTGTTCGAGGGCCAGGAGGANAGCTTTTTTCGCATGGGCCACCGATTCATCAGTGGAGAGAACCGCCCACATCGACTCAACCGCCTGGCAGAAGGCATCGAGACCGCTGCAGGCGCTCCACAATGGCGGCAGCNCGTCGGTCAGGGCCGGATCGACCAGGCAGCAGTATGGCAGGACCTTTTCGTGGGCGACGGAATACTTTTTCCCCTCGTAGTACGCTACGGCAAAGCAGGTCGTCTCGCTGCCTGAGCCCGCCGTCGTCGGGATGGCCACCAGCGGAATGACGGGTTCCGAGGGCTCTTCTTCGCCTTTCAGGTAGGCCTCGGGCGCGGCAGGCTGAAGGGCGAGGAAGCTGACAAGCTTGCCGATGTCGATGGNGCTGCCCCCTCCAATCGCTACGATCAGGTCACAGGGCTCCTTCCTGAACAGGTCCAGGGCCGACAGGATGTCGGGCCACTTGGGATTGGGGGTGAAGCCGTCAAAGGANCTTGTCTTCACCTTTGCGAGGGCCTGGTCGACCAGGAGATGGGCTCCGGAGGCTTCATAGGCGCCGGGACTTTTTACGAGGAAGACGGATTCGGCAGAGGTCTCGGTCAGTACCTCTTCAAGCTTGCCCAGGGCGCCCCGGCCGAGAAAACTTTTCTGCGATGAAGACANAATGCTNTTTTCCGTTAGCAGGTTACTTGTTTGATGGACCGAGTAAACCGTATTGAGGTGATTCGTCAAGGAGGAAGTCTTCGCCGCCTCAGGGTCTTCCACTCACCACCAGGTGACGGTCCGTCGTAGCCCTGACCCGCAGGTCAAGTCCNGCCTCGCGGAGCTGCTCTCTCACCTCAGAGGGGGTGAAGGCGGCCAGCAGCGACTGGTAGAAGAGCTGCTTCAGCAGGGGCGGGTCGCCGGCGGTATGGAGGCGGGTGAGCTCCCTGGCCCTCGCCCTGCTTGGAGGCCTGCGGAGATCCTGGACCAGGACACTTCCGTTGCGGGAGGTGAGCCGCTTCACCTCTCTCCAGAAGGGGATT
This sequence comes from Planctomycetota bacterium, assembly GCA_002708465.1. Next base: position 5,589 of record PAOC01000128.1, on the reverse strand, counting down.
GGGTCATGGAGGTGGTGCAGGAGGCTGTTGGAGAAGACGGTTGAGAAACCCCGCTGGAGCTTTCCAAGGTTCTTCGCATCGGCTCGTAGAAGTCGGATNCGTTTTTCCAGCCCCGCTTTTTTTATCCTCGCGCGGGCGAGCCGCAGCATCGATGCGCTGGCATCGACCGCGGTGATCTTCCAGCCGGGAGCGAGAGCGCAGAGACGGATGGGTATCTCCGCTGGCCCGGTTCCAAGGTCGAGGGCATGGCCTTTCTCGGTTTCGAGCCACCTGTAGATTCTTCGCGCGCAATAGAGGTTGACCCGGCTGAAGTCGGCATCGTCGTATACGCGGGCTTCCGCGGTGTCGTCCATCACCTCGGGCTCCGGGATTCGCTCGATCTGTTTTCTCGGGCTCATGTCGCGGCCTTCGCTCAACGGTTTCTTGCGGTTACCGCGAGGCTCTCGGCNTGGAGGTTCCCCGTGNCGTCAACCAGGTGAAATTTCTCCCAGAGGTTGACGGTTGCGCAGACGTGCCTCGGCGCGATGAGGACAGGGTCTCCTACCTTCAGCGGACAGCTGCCATCGTGTTCGAGGACGGTATGCTCCTCGCTGACCTTGACGAGCTCCAGGCCGGGTGTTGAAAAGAGGTGTACTGGTCCCTGGTCGATTCCCCAGCGCTTGTGTCCAAGGTCNAGGGTGATTCGCCGCGGGGTGGGGCGGTCCATCACCCTTGCGAGGATCATGGCCGCAAGCTGGAATCTCCCCGGCATGAGCTCGTCGTAGCGGGTGTCCCAGTAGATGAAGGTGCCCGGGGAGACCTCGAGCTCCGCTTCGAGGTCCTCCCGTGAGCGCAGTGCTTCAAGGCAGTGGAGGAAGCCCGGAGTGCCGCCGATTACGAGGCGAGCTGCCGCCGCGCCGTCCTCCCGCGCTTCGCCGAGGACCCGGGCAACGTCCTCCATGGCCTCCCGGGCGCACTCGGTCCGCTCCAGCGGGTTGGCGGAGTGATTGTGTCCATCGTAGGCGTGAATCCCGTCGAGGTGAAGCCTGGAGAGCGTCTCTTCCGAGCGGATCGCCGCGAGGAGTGAGCGCGCCTTTGAGGCAGGGAGCCCCGTTCGATGGTCCCCGACATCGAGGTCGATGAGGTAATCGAGCTCCACGCCCTCTCTCTCGGCCGCCGCGGCCAGGTAGCGGGCATGCTCGATGCAGGAGACCTGGGATAGAATCTTCACCTGGCTATTTTGCGCTGTGGCGACCGCGATCCGTTCGGCCAGGCGCTCCAGCGGCGGATAGGCGACGAAGATGTCCCTGACGCCCTCTTCTAACAGCATGTCGAGCTCGTTGTGAGTGCACTTGAACTTCTCNATGCCGGCTGCGAGCTGCAGGCGGACGGCCCAGGAGGATTTGTGNGTTTTTACGTGCGGCCTGAGGCAGCCCAGGGCGGCTCCGGGAGCGGCGGCTTCGAGCTCCCGGCCAATAATGGCGAGATTCTCCTCTACGAGCTCCTGGTAGACCACCAGGCAGGGNGTGGGAAGGCCTGCGAGCCTGTCGAGCTGGTAGCGCTCTGCGTCGAGGCAGCCGCGATCATTCATCATTGCAGCAAAATAGCACTTCCAAAGGGCTCGCGCTCAGGGAAAAGCGGAAGCCGTATCACTGATCGTTTTCAGATAGGCTTCTTGTTTTGTTTTCCGGGGGGAAGCTTCTTCTCTCCCGGAGACGGAGGGCTGGTTTTTTTCCCGCGTTCGGGTTTCCCTGCTGGACCGGGACTCAGCCGCCTGACCTTTTCCTGGATTTCNTCGGGCAATTTATCCAGGGCCTCCCAGGGTTCGTCCCTGGCGATGATCTCTTTACCTCGGCGGACCGAGAAGGTTTTCTTCCCGTTGGAGTTTCGTACGGTGATGCTGAGGTCGCCATCGTTGATGGTCACAGATGAGACCGAGGAGCTGCTGGAGCTCAGGCCGCCTGGCGTTCCCGGGGAAAAGATGGATCTTGATTTCACCGGAGCAGCGGCCAGCTCGACCCTGATTTTTTTCCGTTCGCCTTGCTGGATGATCTCCAGCTCAATCTCTTCCCCGGGCCTGTGGCTGGCGATCAGCTGATTCAGGTTGGAGGAGACCCGGTTTCGGTCCTGGCCAAGGAGTGAACGGAGGGATTCAATCCTGAGTTCTCCCGTGATTCCACCCCTGCTTCCGCCAAGCTGGAGGTCTTTGAACTCATCGGGAAGGATGATGCTCCNCGAGCCGGTTCGCCTGCCGTTTGAGGTGACCGCCTTGCCGGCGACCGTCAGGACGATGTCGTGTTTCTTGAGCCCGGCGCTGTAAGCCGGCGAGCCGGGGAGGGCTTCGGCAACCAGCGCTCCCTCNTTGCGTGAGAGCCGGAGGTGAATCGNCAGGCTGGCTGGNATCGCATCNAGGCTTACGCCCAGGTAGGCTTTTGCATTGGCCTGTACCCNGGTCTTTTTCCGAACGCCTTTTGGGGGACTTCTTTTCGCAGGAGCGTCCGTTGGTTTTACAGTGAAATCGAGCGTCTTCGTGCCTCGGCGAACGACGAGCGCCAGGGCTTCTTCGCTCTCGGAGGGCTTCCGGCTGTCGAGCGCCTTCCTGAGGTCGCCTGGAGACTTTACCGCCATTCCAGCCGCCTTGATGATGATGTCGTGTTCCTTGAGACCGGCCTTGGCGGCGGGGCTGCCATCGAACACCGCGATGATCATCGCGCCGCCATCGATCTCGAGATGAGCTGCCACCGATGGAGGGATCTTCGCGGCGAGGCTGATTCCAAGGTAGGTCTTTTCCGCCGAGCTGGCCGTATTCGTCAGCAGGATCAGTGAGAGGACCATCAGGCCTGGCTTTAATGAGTGGCCGAACATCTCAGATTCTCCTTAAACCGGGTAAGTGTACTGTTTGACGATACGTGAGCAGGTCTTCTGAGCGCGAGGCCCTTCTTTTTTTCAGAAGCCATTATTGAAGACGAACCTGATGAGAGGCCGTTGCATTCAGCTTGCCCCGTCTTCGGAGTCTTCCGACGCGGCCGAGCCCTCTTCGAATTCCGGGATGGACGATCCACAGATATGGGCGGGGACGATTTTTTCGAACTCGTCCCGGGGAATCGAGGGGCCACTACGTTCGCAGCAGCTGTTGAAGCTGTTGACGAGCATGGCCGCGATGTCCTGGGGGCTGCGTCCTTCGATGTTGTGACGTTCTATGATGGTCTGAACCTTTCCACCCTCGAAGACGGCGATGCAGGGGGAGGATGGCGGATATTCAGACATATAGCCCCTCGCCTTCTCGGTCGCCTCCTTGTCCTGTCCGGCGAAGACGGTGGTCAGCCGGTCGGGAATAACCTTGTTCTGCAGGGCGAGCATCACTCCGGGCCGGGCATTTCCGGCCGCGCAGCCGCAGACCGAATTGACGACGAGGAGAACGGTTCCTTCGTCGCCTCCAAGGGTCGCGTCGACATCTTCACTCGTGCGGAGCTCGTCCACTCCAACCCGGGTCAATTCATCCCGCATTGGCTGGACGGCGGTAGGGTCGTAAATGGGCCTGAACGATTCGAATTCTCTCATTCTGGGTCTCTCGGTCTGGATGGTTCAAGATCGATTTGAGATGAAGTGGCGGTATACGAGGACCGCCCCGTAAAAGCCTCCGAAAAGAGCTCTCACCTTCTTCGGAGCAACTGTTGAGATTATTGTATCAGGACGATGTTGAACATCAAAAAATCCACTTTGCCGGTTTGCCTGGTCCTGTCTACTTGCGTAGGAAGCTCAAAATATGCGACCATTCTCGAATGAGGTTTGAAAATGTCAGCCAGTGACCCCGGACAGAAAGAAAAACTGCCCTATCCGTCCCCCGCGCTTCGCCGGATACATATCACGTTGATCTCCTTCGGGGTAGCCTTCGCCTTTCTTTTCGCCTGGCTGAAGCTGAGCCGCGATGGAGAGCCTGCCTGGGCGGCGGGTTCGTTTCTCGCCGGCCTCGGTCTCGCCATCTACCTGCGATCGTTCGTAAAGAAGACAGGCTGAGGACTCTCATGAAGCGCCTGCTGATCTTCAGACACGCGAAATCCGGCTGGGGCGCTGCGGATGAAAGCGACCATGAGCGGGCCCTGACACCGAGGGGGGTCGACGCGGCGGAGACCATGGGGCGTTTTCTCAGCCTGGCCGGGCAGTCGCCCGAGAGCGTGCTCTGCTCTTCCGCGACGCGGGCGAAGCTGACCCTGCGGCACGCCAGCGAGGCCGGGGGGTGGGAATCACGCGTCGATTTTGAGCCGCGCCTCTACCTGGCCGAGGCCCACACCGTCTTCGATCTTCTTCATGAGTTCGCAGGTGATACGAAATCGCTCATGCTTGTGGGGCATGAACCCACCTCCTCGGAAATGGTGCGCCTCCTGTGCGGCTGCGCCCTGCCCGGTGCGGGCGCGATGGTGCGTTTTCCCACCGCGGCGATGGCGAGAGTCGACCTCGAGATCGATTCCTGGAAGGACGCCGCCCCCGGCTGTGGGCAGCTTCGCTGGCTGGTTCCTCCGAAGCTGTTGACAAAGGGCAGCTTCGAGTTCCTGGAATAGGCGGCGGTCAGTCGCTGCTGCAGGGAGTCCGCTCAGCTGAGGAGGGCCGACTAGCCGAAGGCTACGTCAGGCAGCAGCAGGATGACGAGGACGCAGGCCAGGACCAGGGGGAAGGAGACGATCATGACGAAGTTCTTCTGTTCGAACTTCAGGTGCATGAAGTAGGCCGCCACGAGTCCTGCCTTGACGAAGGCCATCCCGAGGAGGAGGGAGATGGTGGTGATGATGATGTAGTCCATGCCCGGGAACCATTTCGGGAAAAAAGCCACCGCGACCTCCAGAACGGTCAGCACCAGCAGAACTACCCAGATCAGTATGTAGTTGGGATGCTTGTGGTCTTCGCTCATGATGATACCGGGACCTTCGTTTCGACAAGGTAGACGATGGTGAAGATGACGATCCAGACCAGGTCGACGAAGTGCCAGTAGAGCCCGACAATCTCGATCCGGTTCTTGTTCCAGCTACCGTTACATACGCCTATATAGATAAAGAAGAGGTATACCACCCCGCTGAAAACATGGCAGCCGTGGAAGGCTGTCATCACGAAGAAGGTGGAGCCGAACAGCGTGCTCCCCTTTAAATGCGACCAGGCCCACTCGCCGTCGATGAGCTTTCCTTCCCAGATCCCGCTGAGGAACAGCCGGAAAGGATCCGCTCCGTCAACTCCGTGGGTGTTGGCGAAGAAGTGGTTGTATTCGTAAACCTGCATTCCCAGGAAGGAGGCGCCTCCCAGTATTGTGAGGAGCAGGTATTTCTTCAGCTTGGGGACATCATTGGCAAGGGCGCCTTCAAACGCCTTGACCATGGTGACGCTGCTGCAGATGAGGACAAAGGTATTGAAGGCGGTCAGCTGGATTCCGAGGTATTCACCCGGCGAGGGCCAGACATCCAGATTATTGATCCGCAGGACGATATAGGCCGCGATGAGTCCCATGAAGGACATGCCGTCNGATCCGAGGAAGATCCACATGGCCATCTTGCCATCNGTAACTCCCAGGACCTGCTTGCNNACATCGNCAGGCGNAGCTNCTGCAGCTTCGCTCATTTTTCC
>PAOC01000044.1 GCA_002708465.1 Planctomycetota bacterium | reverse complement strand
AAAACACCTAACAAGAACCCGATCAACCAGCCAATTGAAGCGGGGTAGCCGTCGCGTTCAAGTTTTGCCAGGAACTTCTTCATCTGCACGGTCCTTCAAGGCCCAGACGGATTAACACTTCCACAGATTTTCGGTCTGCCACCAAAGAAGATAAGAACCCAAAGAGAAGCAAACCCGTTTTCCCAAAGCGAAGAACCAATCATAGGCTATCGGTAACACCACCCGCAAGGAGAGGATGGAGGACGCACCATCGAAAATGGCGGACAGGAAGATTCGGCGAAAAGAGCTCGGGTGAGATCTCTAAGCTGGCGGGAGATAAAGAGAAAGCTCCTGTCGAGCGGGTTAACGCGCAGGAGCTTTCTGGTGACCCCGGTAGGACTCTAACCTACGGCCTGCTGTTCCGGAGACAGCCGCTCTATACAACTGAGCTACGGAGCCAGATAGTCGTTCTGATTTTCAGGAGAGGCATCCTATTCGCAGCCCGCCCGCAAGTCAACTGTACCCGCCCGGTCTCTGAACACCTATAATCTCTGCCGAGAAGCGAGCCCTGACACACCGGCCCGCGATGCCAGAACGCGCCCGCCAACCCAGAAGAGAAGATCACCGACATGACCCGAGTTGATTCGACCCAGGTGCTCAATGACTGCCGGACCCTCGCCGTCGTCGGCCTCTCGGCCAATCCCGGACGGGTCTCCCACAGCGTCTGCGCCTACATGGTTGACCACGGCTACCGGATCATCGGGGTCAACCCGAACTACCCGGAGGTCTTCGGCGAGACCTGCCATCCCTCGCTCACCGATATGCCCACCGAGGTCCGCGGCGAGGTCGAACTGGTCGTCGTCTTTCGCCGGCCTGAGGAGGTTCCGGAACTCCTGGGTGAATGCGCTGACCTGGGACTGAAGAAGGTCTGGCTCCAGCTCGGGGTCGCCTCCGCCGAGGCGCTCGAGATCGCCGAAAAAAGAGAGCTCGAAATCGTCGAGGAACAATGCCTCATGGTCGTTCATTCGCTATACTCTCNTCACTGATCCCAGGGAGACAGAAACGCTTGGCNGCCCGCTCAAAGACNACCCTCAACAGCACCCANTTCCTCGCCCGGNAGCAATGGGACAAACCGCCCGCNATCACGATCCTCGCCGGCGNGGCTGACTTCTTCAAGAAGCAGCTNATCGANCGGTTCATCCNNGAGCTCTCAGCCGANGGCGCGCCGGACGTCAACCGGCTGCAGGGNCCNCCGAACGACAAGCGCNTCAGCGAGCTGCCGCTCGCNCCNGTGCTCGACAGNCTNCGCTCCATGAGCTTCCTCGCCTCGACCCAGGTCGTCATCATCGATGGAGCCGACGCCTTCCTGCGCGCGCACCGCGANGAGCTCGNAGCCTGCCTCGAGACCGGNTTTCCCGGGGGNCACCTCNTTCTCTGCCTCCGGGGCAAGCTCGATGGNCGGACNAANTTCGCCAAGNCNGNCGCNAAGNCNGGCTGGGTCATCGNNTGCGANCAGCCCTNCGACCGGCCNCCGCCNTGGGAGGACNGNGCGCCCGATNTGGGACAGCCCGCTGNCGCACTGGCTGAGCCGGCATGCCGCCTCGAAGGGACTCNAGCTCAACCCNCAGACCGCCTACGCGCTCCACAGCCGCGCCGGCTGCGACCTCGANCTGCTGGACGAGGAGCTCGANAANCTCAAGACCTACCTGGNCGAATCNAANAGTACCCTCATCGACGAGAAGGCCATCTCCGCNGTCACCGGNGAGNTGCGCGAGGACAGCATCTTCTCNGTGGTCGACCTCTTCCTCGAGGGNCGCAGACGCGACACCATCACCGCCCTNGAGAACCTCTTCGAGCGCGGCTANCACGCCCAGAACGGNAGCCTGGTGATCGACGGNCCCGGAATCGCCCTGCCGCTGCTGGCAACCCTGCTCAAGAAGNTNCGNTCGCTGCGCCGCGGACANGCCCTGAAGCNGGCNGGNGCCTCCAGCATGAACCTCGTCCAGGAGGGAATCGTCGGAAAGCCCTTCCTGTCGAGCTTCGANCGCCAGCTCGANAGNAACCCTCCCGGNCGCCTCGCCCAGCTCTTCGACCGGCTCTACAATACCGACCGGGGNATCAAGACCGGCCGCGACCCCCNCCGCCTGCTNCTNNTGCTNGTGGCGGAATAAGACAGCNGCNCCGCAAGANGCGGCTANTCCCTGGCGTTTCGGGGNAGGATCAGGNTATGGAAGGTCTCCGAGCGCGNGCTNGCCTTCTGNNTCCAGCGGATGATGACNCGGACAAAGAGCTCCTGGTCNAGCCAGCCCACGTCTCCCTCGGCATCCTTCTCCTCATCCCTGGCGCCGAGCTTCCTTCTCCCTCCGCCCCTGGCGGGGTGAAAGCAGAAGACCTCGGCGCTGTAGCCNTCCCACAATTCNGGCAGCTCCTTGTCGAGCTCATCCATCAGCTCAGCGGCGGTCATGTCCGGNAGATAGCGTCCCCGGACCTCGCTGAAGACCCGCTCGGCGATGAGCGCCGCGTGGGTGCGGTCGACCGAGCGCTTGTGGGTGCTCGCCGCCGCGGCAAAGAACGACAGCACGCTGGCGGCGCCGATGGAGAGAATGAACATCGCGATCAGCACCTCGATGAGAGAAAAACCAGAGCTGCGGGCGGCTGCGGAAGGATTCATGGTTCCTTCCTCTTCACCGGAGCCGGAGCCCTCTCCGACGCGCTGCGGCTCTTGCGGCTGCCGGGCATCTCCACCACCCTGCGGAAGGCCACCCCGAGGTCGACCCGTGAGCCGACCAGGTGATTCCCCGGCTCAGTACCGCGCCAGCCCCGGCCAGCCTTGCCCACCGTAATCCTGGGTCCATTGACATCCTTCATGTACATCCACTCATCTCCGACCAGGATATAGCGGTCGTTTTCGTCATCCGGAAGAGAGAGAGGCTTGGAAACCTTGAAGATCTCCGTCGACTTGGTGATGCGCTCAACAAGGTAGAGCGATTCCGAGTTGTCGTCGCGCAGAACGAGGGTAATCTCCACCCTCTCTGGAAAGATGTCATCGCTTGAATCCGTCAGGGATCCATCTCTCGACCTGAAGGTGAACTCGCCGCTCTCACCCGGCCAGTCGAGGATCGCCCGGGTCGAATCCCAGTGAAAGAGCGGGCCGCTTTCGCGCTTGCCGCTCGGTGTCGACATGGGCTTGACCTCCGCCCAGGTATTGGTGGTCGGCCCCCAGAAGCTGAATCCCAGGTAGAGAACTCCATCTGTCAGGGGACGCGCAAAGCGGGTCATGATCCACTCGATCTCCTTGCGAGCCTCCTCGCCGCTCTCGAGCAGCTCATCCTGCTCCTCCACCTCCAGCCTGCCGGAGAGCATCCTGCGGTCGATCTCCCGGGCCACATCATCGATCTTACCCGAGAACTCCTCGAGCTCCTTGTCCTTCAGGGTGCTCTCGTTGAACAGCGAGCCCATCCCGCCCACCGGNGAGCGGTAGCCGCGCCAGAGATAGGTCTCGGAGCCGCGCGGATCCCTGAGATAGATGACCTCCATCAGGCCGCCCGGCGCGCCGAGGTTGCCGCCGGCGGCCTCCCATTTGTCATTTCGGCCATCGTANACCGCAGGCGTCGTGATGGTCAGGTATTGTCCCCCCTGGCGGAGGATCGCGTTGCTGGTCTCTGCCGAGATGGTCCTCACGAAGCGCAGNCGCTGACGGCCGAGGTAGTCCTCATCACAGATAAAGCGAACCCAGGCGCCTCCGCCCGCGCCGGAACCTGAAAGCACCACCGCCGAACGCAGGTCCTCCGACATTCTCTCGAGCAGGATACGGGCCTGGTCGTAGACACGGCCGCGGTTCTCCGCCCGGCGCCAGATGGAGATCCCCTGGGTGAGCAGGGTCGCCAGGCCGCTGCCGAGCATGACGAGGATGCCCACCGCGATCACGACCTCCAGCAGGGTGTAGCCGCCGGCCCGGTGTCCGGCTATGTGAGAAGACCGTNGCGAAGGCATCAACGCGGCAGCTCCTCGTGCCGCACCACAGCCCCATCCTTCTCGTATTCGATGACCAGCGACTCCAGCACCGGCGACTCCTTCCAGTCATCGCGGTAGATGTCATCCCGGACATGCATGTAGCTGCCGGACTTGTAGCGGAAGTAGACGCGAATCTCCAGCTCGTCTCCTCCCCGCTCAAGCTCGTAGCGGACNACCTCCTTGCGGGTCTTCCGGCGGCTCTCCTCGAAGAGATAGAGCCCCTTCGAGCCCGTCTCGTCGCCCTCGGCATCCCAGTCCGCCGCGCGGTCAAAGCGGGCCATCACGATGATGTCGCAGAGACGATCGCGCTTGATGTTCGTCCCCTGGCGCTCCTTCCACTCGATGCTTCGCCAGTAGGCGCCCGGCACACGGAAGCTCTTCTGCAGGTAGGCCATGGCCTCGCTCTCGACCCCCGCCTCGTAGCGATCAAAGTACCGGAAGGGCATCTGGTAGGCGAACATATCGGTGCCGATGGGACGCGGCTGAGTTCCAAAGCGAGCCCGCATGCAGAGCTCCCCGCGCTGGTCACGCGGCAGCCGCAGCTGCGCGGCGCTGTCCCCGGCAAGGCCCATGTGGGAGATGATCTCCCTGGGCTGGCCGTAGCGGCCCGGATCGATCATCACGTAGCCGCCATTGGGCGCGAAGAGCTGGGCCCGCTTGACCGGGATCCCCGAGCTGGTCATCGCCCCGGTGATCGGAGACATGGTCAGGTAGGGAACCAGGCTGCAGGCGTCACCCACCCCGTGAGCCATCGGCGCGGTGCCGATCAGGGCGCGGCCGATCAGGCGCAGCCGCCGGGTGGCGTTGCTGATCATCGAGGCCCCCCGGCTCGAGTTTTTCAGGTAGGGCGTGCTGAACTGCCCCCGCAGGACGTTCTTGAAGCCGCCCCCGGTGGAGCCGTAATAAAAGAGCTCGTAGAAATCGGCGCGCTCGGGGCTGCCGTCGCGCATGAGGGCGAAGCCCTCGGGCTCGAAGTGGCCGGTCATCTGGCTGACCTGGATCTGCTCGTAGCGAAGGCGGCCATCGGCCTGGCGCTCCTTGTAGGGAGCCAGCAGCTCGTTGGCCTCCCCGGCAAGCGATGGATCGTAGCCGGCTGACTGGGGACTCGCGCGGGTTGCCTGTCCGGCCTGCCCGCCCTTGGCTCCCTCGGCATCCTCGAAGTAGAAGAGCTCCCGGCCGATCCGGATGACGCCCTCCTCCATGCCCATGGCGAAGATGCTCGGCTGGCCGCGCTCGATGCTCACCGAGACGACCAGCACATCGAGNGGGTTGGAGCGGGTGACGGACTGGTTCTTNGCNATGGCTCCGCCNATGACCGTCTGCGCCCCGCCCCGGCTNACCTCCACGCGTCCNCCCTTGAGCGGGACGAGGACGTGCTTCACCCTGGGNCCATAGGTCGGGTCGTAGGCCACGCGCCGATTCTCGAACCTGCGGACCTCGTCGAGGGTGATACCGTTGGATTCGTCTCCGCCCACCCGCTGGCTCTCCGACCGGCTCTGGTTTCGCTGGCCCTGCTGACCGCGCCCTCCGCGGACCTCCATGGCCTTCGCGTCCCCGAAGAGGGTCAGGCTGCCGGTGGCGATCTCCGGAAGCCCCCAGGATGGGAACTTCACCAGGCGGGGATTCATGCCGCGGAAGTAGGCGTGGCGATAGACGCCTGTCGAAGGCCGCAGCTCCTGGCCATTCTTGCCCACATCGATCAGCGACAGGAAGAAGCGCCCGTCCTCGTGTTCGAAAGCCCTGTAGACCCTCCTCATCATGGGTTCGTAGACCTGCGGATCGCTGGTGGTGATGGAGACGAAGTCGCCCCACCCGGCGCCGCCCTGGCCGAGCTCCATCACCAGCCGGATCGGCTGGCCGACGGGAATATCCATCTGCTTCTTCAGGTAGTTGTGCTCCTCGCGAACCGGGTAGCCCCGGAAGTTCGAGTTCGAGCCGAGCCGGCCGACGAACATATTCTGGAAGACCTCCCTGTAGCGAAGCCACTCAACCGCGTCATCAGGATGGACCTGCATCAGCGCCTGCGCGAGCATGTTCGGACGGCCTGCCTGCATCTCCCAGGGGCTCGGGCTGCCGCGGATCTCGAGAACTCCCGTGGAGGGATAGCGCGTCTGGGGAAGACCGTTGGCCAGGAGCGACAGCTGGATAACCGGGCGCTGCTCGCGCCCATCGTTCTGCACAGGACCCTGGCCATCCGCGCCGCCGGCGCCGGTGAGCCCCTCGACAGCGCCCCCGGCCTCCGGAGGATAGGCGCCCTTCAGCTCCAGCCCCATCGCCGGAGGATTCTGGACCTTGGGATCCTTGTTCAGGGCCATGAGGTACTCAGGCGGCAGCGGAACGCGCTGGTATTGGTAATTACGGCCGTTGAAATGACAGATCCCCTTGGACTGGAAATAGTCCGAGCTGGTGCGATTGAAGCCCATCAGCATGCCGGTGTACTCAGGCTGCTGCCCCTCCTGCTGCGCGCCCCCGGGGAGGCCGCCGGGTATATTGATCCCGCCGGGCAGGTCGGGCTGATCGGTGGCGGTGGGGAGCTTGAACAGCGGCACCACGATGGTGCCCGTGGTGGCGAGCGCCGAACCTCCCTGCTCCTCATCTTCGCCCTGTCCCGCCGGGGGATTGTTCCCCCCCACGCCGCCGGGCAGGTTGTTGCGCCCTGGCTGGTTCGGATCCTGGGGCGGAGGCTCCCCCGCGAACCGGTCAAAATAATGGTAGATTCCCGCGCGCACGACCTGTGGGAAGTTCCAGGCGTTCAGAGGCTCAGCGGTCGCCATGCCGCCGGTGCCCCAGATCATCTCGGTAGAGTCTCCATCCGCCACCTGGTGTTCCACGCCTCCCGCGGCGGCTCCGCCGGCGAAGGGGTTGGCCGCGGCTCCCGCGGCGCCCTGGTTAGCGGTCGGAGCNACCTTGCGGCGAATCTCCAGCGAGTAGCCNTGCAGGCTGACGAGAGAGCCCGCGGGGTGGGGCGAAGGAATGGACCCGCGTCCGTTCCACAACCTCGAGTCTGTCTTCGCCGGCAAGGCTGTATCGCCCCCGGCGGCGGCGGGATCGGCCGCCCCGGCGGCGCCCGCGTCGGCCCCCGGCGGCAGGAAGCCGCTCGCGCCGCCNGTGTTGCTCAGGCCGGTGATCGGCAGAGGCTTCCAGTGACTTGGAGGCAGGGGGCGCACACGCAGAGANTTGNCGNTCNTGCNGATATACTCGAAAATCTCGGCGCCGATCCGCACCGACCCCTGGGTCGGAAAACGGCTGGCGTCGCGAACGCCGATGCTGNCTATGTTGCCGCTGCCGGCGATGCTGGCGGTCAGCTCGGTGGACAGGTTGTCCTTGCCGGCCGGAACGCCATCGATGTAGAGCTGCGCCCCGCCTCCGAAGGTNCCATCCCAGACCAGCTTGATGTGGTACCAGGTCTCGAGTTCGAGCCCGCGAACCGCCTCGATCTGCAGGAAGGATCCGTTGTCCTTGTCCTTCTTCATGAACGGATCGGGGAAGGAGCTGTCGTAGATCCTGAAGAGCACCCGTCCCCGGCTGTCATCGTAGAGCAGGGCCATGCGGTTGCGCTCGGGGTCGACGCCTCCCTCGACCAGCTTATAGTAGCCATCGCGGGANCGGGCCTGCGGGTAGGTCTTCATCCGGAACCAGAANTCCANCCCGGCAGGNTTTGTNGTCAGGTCTCCNCCCGCGCCGCCGNCCTGGCCTCCCCGGCCGCCTGCCGCCGCTGCGGCCGGCACNCCNGCATTGTTGGCTCCNCCCTCTCCCCCGCCGCCGATCGAGAGCTCGTAGGGCTCTCCCCGGTCAAGCTCCAGGCCCTCGTAGGTGTCCTCGAAGCTCAGGACCTCCTCGTAGAGAACCTCCTTCAGGCTGTTCTTGGGGGTCTGGGTCGTCAGCAGGCGCAGGGTNGAAACATCCGCCCCCGGAAAGATCAGCTCTCCCCGGTTCAACATCACCGGGCGGGATTCGACCAGGTGAGAGAGGGTTCCCGGGAACCGGATTCGGAAGCGATGGTTGTTCTCGGGAAAGCGCGGGGTCATCTTCGGATCCTGGAGGAAGATGCCGTCGGAATAATCCACCTGGCTGACCAGCCCGCNCAGNCGAATGCCNGCGGGGCTCACATCGACAATCTCCCGGAACCGCGAANCCGCCAGCTCCGACCCNGCNGGTGAACGAAGCAGCGCCCGCGCCTCGATGGTGTAGACATCNGCGGTCGAATAGCACAGACCGGTGGTCGACTGGCGCAGNAGGTAGTTGGTCGGCTGGACCGCGTTGACNAAGAGCGGCTTCACGTCCTCCTCNTCGATAATCCCGCNNGANGAGGCNGNCTGCAGCGCCGCGTAGAANTCTTCGTGTCCCTTCAGGGGCACCTTTCCCCGGATGTCGATGGCNAGCCTGGCGGCCTCGTAGGGAGTGACGACATGGGTCTTGTCCTTNCCCCTGATNCCTGTNAACACCGCCCGCAGNACCNTCTCNCTGGCCGTGTTCACGTTCACAGGGTGACGCTGGAGNGCCTCGATGACCGCCTTGTAGGAGCGGTAGGAGGCGCGCGGNGGATAGGCCAGGCTGATTCNGCCGGTCTGNGANCCGGNTGATTTGCTGATGACGTTNAACTCGGAGCGTCCGGNTTCCGTCCAGGCNGCGCAGTCGAACCACGGTGCCGGGGTTGAACTCCGGCGCGCGGGGAATCACGATCTTGTATTCCGGCCCGGCNGNGGAGAGATCGCTGCCGAGNGNCTGGGCCTCGCTCCANCTNGCGGGNAGGCGGGAGCTGACGGTGAGNGCGTCNCGATGATACTCGAGATCTTCCGGAAGGATCGTCTCGATACCGGNGGTCTGGTAGACCTCNGCCATGTGNTCCAGGGCNCCCTTCAGNTAGCGGNCATCGATCTTGAGAGCCTTGCGNGACTTCTTNTCCTCGGCCAGCATCNCCTCGATTTCCTCNCGAACNTTCCGNGCCTCGTTNTTCCTGGCNCCGCGCAGCCTCGCGGCCAGGTCGAGGAGCATATANGGNCCGCGNCGATCCTCGATCTCCTGCAGGAAGCGGTTCTTGAAGCCNAGCTTGCTGAGCGACTGGCGNGCCCGCTGCAGNGCCTTGATCTCCCGGACCTCCATCTTGTAGCCCTCGTCGGNNAACATCGNCGGNTCGAGGCCGAGGTNACCGAGGTTCTTGGTNTCCACNTTGCTCTTCTTGAGCAGGTCCATATCGAGCCCCTGNCCCCGGAANCGACCGACGAAGAGCGAGGCGATCTGCCAGTGGGCNATCTCGCGAATCGACTCCACGGCCCGGAANCGNGTCANCTCCTCGGGGTGNAAGCCNCCATAGCGCTCCGACCAGAAGCGATGGAAGCCGATCTTCCAGCCCTTGAGGTCGTAGACGAAGCTCCCGGCCGGGAAGTCGACCTCCTGCCCGCCGGAGAGGAAGCTGCCGTGAAAGAGCCCTGCGAGCTCTCCCGTTCTCTTCCTGTTCACATTGTAGGTGAGCGCCTGGGTGTTGCCTTCGGGATGCACCAGCACCACGGCGCCATCGAGGGTCTTCTCATCCGTGTCACCGCGGAACATGCCGCTGTCCTCGAGCTTCAGCTCCTTGTGCTTGGGGCTGAACTCGCTCCTCAGGCGGCTGACGCCGAAGAGATTGGCAATGAGGTTCGGCGGCGCTGTGTTGATGTTGATCTTGCCCTGCTCGTCGACCACCTCCGCCGACGCTATGATCCCGCGCGGATTCCTGAAGCTGACCTCGCCCTGGTTCTCGGCATTCGGATCCACGGGAGCATCGCGAGGCAGGCTGATCGTCTCGGGGAAGCTGACTGTTATCTCATCCGCGGTGTCAAAATCCTTCTTCGCCGGGCTGCGGGATGAAAAGCTCGACGGGGAGTTGCCGCCGCGCGCCGCGGCCCCGCCCTCTGCCGCGCCGCCGCGCACGCCGGAGAGCTGCCTGCGAGAGCTCCCGCGCGCGGTTCGTCCGCCGGCGGCTGACCGCCTGCCAACCAGGCTGGTGCGGCGGCCGGCCCGCTGCAGCTCGCGCTCTTCCTCCAGCTCGTCGTATTCTTCCTCCCACTCGACAGCCGCCTGGGTCGCCTCCAGCCTCGCCACAGCCCTGTTGCGGAAGCTCTCGGCCGCCTGGCGCGCCTTGATGGTTCCGGAGAAGCTCTGGCTCGCGCGGTCATGAAGCATCATCGAGACCACGAAGGGCGCGCCAACGATGGCCAGGGCTCCCAGCACAGCCAACACCATCACCAGGGCTATGCCTGAATTTCCGTCTCTATTCATGAATATTGCATCTCTTCTCATTGGACACTCACAACCCCCAGGGTATCGATCTTGATGATCTTTTTCCGCGCTTGAGAATAGACTCTCTCCTCGATATCACGCTCTTCCTCTTCCTCCACCAGGTCCGGCATCTCATCCGGAGGCCAGGTATCGAGCCACTCCTGAAAGGTCAGCTCGAAACGGTCCGTCTGCGCCCGGGAGGATTTCTTCTTCTCAGCGAGCGCCTCCTGACGCGCGAAATGGTCATCGCTGACTTCGACAAGTACGATCCTTATGTTCTTCTCATGAAACACCGGATCGAGATGCCCGTAGCGATCAAAATGGATGACCTTCTTCCAGCCGATCATCTTCTCGAATGGCGGATGGCTGTAGGTCGCCTTCTCGCTGCGGCCTCGGAGCCGGACCTCGTCGATATCCCCGGGAAAGGAGTTGTCCTTTGCAGAGATCATCACGGGGTTCTCATTGCGCGGAATCGCGGCCGGGACGACCGGCGCCGCTCGATCGCCGAGCTTCCGTCCCAGCCCCTGGAGCACATCACTCCTGCGCTCGACCCCATCGGACGCGAGAACCAGCGACACCCCATCATAGCGCAGGGAAACGAACACCCAGCGCCCCGAGGGTACGACGTCATCTTCCGTGATCACCTGGAAATTGCCAATGTGTCCCTCCAGCGCGCCCTCTGGAGTCATCCCGAGGAACCAGGAGTCTTTTTTCTCCACGATGGAGTAAGCGGGCGCCAGCCCGCCGCCGTCGGCTGACTTCCCCCCCAGGCTCCTGCGCCCGGAAGTTGTCTCGTTCTTGAAGGCCTGGCGCAGGGCCGGTCTCCTGTTGTGGCGAACCCAGGCCTCGAGCACGACCCCCGTGCTCAGGTCAAAGGACGCCTGGTAGCCGCAATCCACATAGCCCCCGGCTCCGCGGAAACTGACTCCCTGCCCCAGGCGGCCGTCGATATATTCGCCGCCCACCATCCGCGGTCCGCCGTAGCCGTCGACACCATCATCCTCGGCGCCGCCGCCCTCGAAGCTCCACTCGCCCATGGTCTCAAAGCTCTGCGCCCAGATCGAGCTCTTCTTCGGCTCGACGACGACAAACGAGCTCGTCCCGTTGGCGATCGACTGGTTGCGGGCGCGGCGGAAGATCGACTGGATCTCACCAGCCGAGGCAGCGAGCCCGTAGTTGCGGCGCGCCTCGCGAAAGGCGCCGATACTCAGGCCCGCCATGAGCGAGATGATGGCAAGAACGACAAGCAACTCAATGAGGGTAAAGCCGCCCTTGCGGCGGCCGCCCCGACTTCGCTCCGGAATGTATCCTGGTTCCCGCATGCCTTGCTCCAGGGAGTTCCCTGTACCGATCTTACCTTTGCCAGTGACAGATGTCGTCGCCATCTCCGTATTCGTCATTCACCTCGTCCACGCCCAGCGACCAGATCTGGTACTCCGTCGGCTTGAAGTAGCCGTCGGTCTCGGAGTCCCTCTTCGCGCCGACAAGGATGATGCCTTCTCCGGCCTGGACCTTGAACTGCTTGCCGTAATCGCGCGAGTGAATATAGACGAGAGGGTTTCCCCAGCGATCGCAGTACTCGAAGAGAATGTCGTTGAGCCGGCTCCAGTCAACACGCTTCCTGACCTGGCTGGACTGGAGTTTGGAGAGGATGTCTCCATCTACGTTGCTGCGCTGGTCTGGGTCGAGGTCGCCGAGAAAGGGTCCGTTGTGCTTGCGGGTCTGCAGGCAGGCCAGCAGGCACTCGATGCCATCGTTGACTCCATTGCCACGGATCCCGTAGGCCGCCAGCGAGCTTGGGGGGTAGTCGCCCGTCTCTGTGGCATAGGCCTCGACCGCGCTGACGAGCGCGGTAATGTTGTACTTCACCGCGCCCTCCTCGCCAGAGGTTCTGCCGCTCATGACTCCCGAGAGAGCCAGGCCGGCCAGGATGGAGATGATCGACATGACCACGAGGATTTCAACAAGTGTAAACCCGCCGGCACGCCTTGAACCTGTCTTCTTCAAAGTCATTTTTTCTTCTTTGCCTTGGCCCTGTAGACCTTGAAATTGTCGACGGTGACCGAGTACTCGTTGCCGAGGGCATCGGTACGAGCCATCACAGACAGCTGGTAGCTGGTGGACAGCCCCGGAACCTGGACCTCCCTGGCCACAGGTTCCCCATCGAAGTAGAGATCAAACATATTGCTCTTGGTTGCCCCCCTGGAAGTCCTCGCCTTGCGAATCTCGAGGGTGTGAAAATTCGTATCCGCCGCCCAGGTGACGTTGCCGACATAGGCGGCCCCCTTGACGACTCCCTCGCCGGCAGCCGCCGGCTCTTCGGGTTCAATCCATTCCCCCTTATTCGAACGCAGCCGAACCCTGACCCGGCCATCAAAGTCCCGGTAGAGGCTCAGGGCGGACAGGGCGCTGCGGGTTCCATCTGGACCGGTCAGGTTCAGCGAGGGTACCACA
The DNA here is from genome assembly GCA_002708465.1 of Planctomycetota bacterium. The sequence goes on along the minus strand of PAOC01000044.1, from coordinate 929 downwards.
TTGCCCGAATCGATCCGGAGGCGAACAGCCACTCTCTCGAGATCCCGGCTTCGATAGACGCGCAGCAGGCGAATCCCGCTCTCTCCATCAGGAGATTTCTGCTGCCTTCCCTTGAAGACGACGTTTGATTCAGCCGGAGCGACATCGATTCCGTAGAGCTCGATTTCGTTCCAGCCATCGATCAGGTCCGCAGCGGAGCTCTCAAACTCATCAACCCAGACCTGCAGAACCTCGAGATCACGGACCAGGTTGCGGGCGTGGGCGGCATAGGCCTTCGCGCCCTTGGCAAAGGCCGTCTCCTTGCCTTTCTTCCCGGGGGAACTCTTTTTCAGCGCGGCGAGCGTCTGGTCAAAAAACGCCGCGGCCTCGGCGTGTTGTCCCTGGATGTAGTTGTAGTAGCCCAGCCCGTTGAGCGTCGCGGGGCGTCCCTCCTGGAGCTTATTGGCCCGGGCCAGGTAGCTGAGCCCCTGCTCGAGCTTACCCTGGCGCAGGAAGGCCAGGCCCGCGGCCTCGAGAACAGCGGGGTCCTCGGGGCTGACATCGACGGCGAACTCCAGGTTGGAGCTCGACCTGGCGGCCTCTCCCTTGCGGGCGTCGATGAGCGCCTGCAGGCGGGAGCAGGCCCCAAATACCGCCTGGCTCGCCACGTGCGCCGCGCGAATAGAGGTCACCAGCTCCGCGGCTTCATCTGTTCGATCCTGGCGGACGAGGATGGTCGCCAGCATCAGTCCCGGCAAGGGGTTGCTGGTGGACAGGCTGATCGCCGAGCGGTAGTGAGCCTCCGCCTCCGGCAGCTTCCCGCGAAGCTCCTGGATGGAGCCGAGCCCCAACCGCGCGCGCATGGAAATCTCCGGGTTCCCCGTGTCATCGAGAGCCTTGCGAAGGCTGTTTTCCGCCTTTGTAAATCGCCCCTCGGTAATATCCAGGAT
>PAOC01000043.1 GCA_002708465.1 Planctomycetota bacterium | reverse complement strand
AGGATAAGGCCAGGAGCTGGATTACGCGGGTCTCCCGGTTCGGGATTATCGAGATGACCCGGCAGAGGGTTCGGCCGAGCTTCGAGAGCTCCAACCATGTCGCCTGCTCCTGTTGCGAGGGAACGGGCTGGGTGAAATCGCCTACGAGTGCCGGCATCGAGATCTTGAGACGGCTGCGTGGAGAACTGGGACAAAGACAGAAGAAGACTTGCGAGATTACTACAGGGCCGGATGTTGTCAAGTACCTCTGTACTGACAGGGGGAAGATCCTGGCCAATTTTGAAAAAGACTACAATAAGAAGATTGTAGTAAAAAATGATCCGAAGTTCGGGTCAGACAAATATACAATCAGGTACAAGTAAAACCGTCTATTGCAGGAAAGTAGTTCGATGGAAGCAATATTTCGCGACGGAGGTCGCCAGTATCGTGTGCAGCAGGGAGAGACTCTCGAGGTAGATTACCGAGAGGCTGAGGCNGGCAGCACGATCGAATTCAACGAGGTTCTCTTTGTCGGCGATGAGTCGGGCTCTCCCAAGGTCGGGGCNCCGCTGGTTGAGGGAGCGAAGGTCGTGGGGAAGGTNCTCGGCGACGTCAAGGGCAAGAAGCTGATCATCATGCACTTCCGCCGNCGCAAGAATTCGCGCAGGCGTGTCGGGCATCGTCAGAAATACATCCAGGTCCAGATCGAGAAGATCGAAGCCTGATTTCGCCAAAGGTAAGGTTGAGGATCCATGGCACATAAAAAAGGACAGGGCGCTTCAAGGAACGGGCGCGACTCTAACCCGCAGCATCGCGGACTCAAGGCCTACGGAGGCCAGCGCGTAAAGGCCGGCCAGATTATTGTTCGCCAGTGTGGGACGAAGTTCCATCCGGGTTTCAATGTAGGGCTTGGAAAGGACTATACGATCTTTTCGCTGGTCGAGGGGACCGTGAAGTTTGAGAGTCGTCGGCGAATCAGTGTAGAGCCGGTGGCCGCAGCTGAGGCCCAGGGCTGAATACCGAAACCGGACGAGGAGACTTGAGGCGCTCCAGGCCTGCCGCGGGCGGTCTGCGCGCCTCTTTACGATGATCCCATGTTCATCGATGAAACGACTATTAATGTCCGCAGCGGCAAGGGCGGTGACGGCTGCATCAGCTTCCGGCGTGAGAAGTTCGTGCCGCGCGGTGGCCCCAATGGGGGGAATGGAGGAGATGGGGGCAGCGTCTATCTGCAGGCGGATTCGAACATCACCACCCTTCTCGATATTGGCCGTCGCCGTCACTATATTGCCGGGAAGGGGCAGCCTGGGGAGGGTAACAACCGCTTCGGGAGAAGGGGCAAGGATCTGCTGGTCAAGCTGCCGCTTGGTACCTTAGTCAAGGAGGTGGCCGGGGATGAAGATCCGCGTGAGGGGAAGCTGCTGGTCGATCTCCTCGATTCGGAGCTCATGTACAGGGTGGTCTGCGGAGGTAAGGGCGGGCGTGGCAATAAGTCCTACGCGAGCGCCCTCAACCAGGTGCCGAGAGAGGCGGAAAAAGGTCATCCCGGCACGGANAAGCTGATCCACCTGGAGCTCAAGTTACTTGCGGATGTCGGGCTGGTGGGACTTCCAAACGCCGGCAAGTCGACCTTCCTTTCCAGGGTCTCGGCCGCCCGGCCTAAGATCGCGGCCTATCCATTTACAACCAAGGAACCGCACCTGGGAATCGCCGAGTTGGGGAGCTACGCCCGTCTCGTGATCGCTGACATTCCCGGGTTGATCGAGGGCGCGCACCAGGGGCAGGGGCTGGGCATCGAATTTCTTCGTCACATCGAACGTACCCGGGTTCTGCTGCACATGGTCTCTTGTGAGTACAACGATATCGACCAGTCGGTCAGGGATTATCACCTGATCGAACGAGAGCTCTCCGGCTATAGCGATGAGCTCTCAGGGAAACCTCGCCTGGTCGTCCTGAGCAAGACCGACATGCTGGATGCTGATGAGGTGAAGTCTTTCGGGGCGGAGCTGAACTCCCGGCTGGGCAAGGAGGTCTTCTCCCTGTCGGCCGTCACCGGGGACGGCCTGGAGAATTTACTGAGAGCCTCCAGTGTCCTTGTAGGCGAGGCCCAGGCCGCAGCCAGCGTTGAGGAGGATCTGGGATGATCTTGCGGCGCAGATTGTCGGTTCTGCCAGGCGGAGGGTCGAGATGAGCGCCGGCAGGTTCGGATTTCTGCTCGGCAACAGCACCTTGCGCTACGGATCCTTCGATGGTTCCAGGGTGGGCGCTGGTGGAGTGCTCTCCTGGGAAGAGCTGGAGCGGGAAGGCGCTGAAGGTGAGGCCTTCAGCCGGATCTTCGGTCCAGGCAGGAGCCCGGGGGAGCTTGTGGCGGGTTCCGTCAGGGACGATCGGCTTGCGGTNCTGGAGGGCTGGCTTGAGACGCCGGCGCTGCTCGTCGCCGGGAGAGATTTTGAAATCCCCATTGACAATCACTATGAAGATCCCGCAGAAGCAGGGGTTGACCGGCTGCTCAATGCCGTGGCGGCGAGGACTCGATGGCCCGGGGAGGCGCTTGTCGTGGTAGATTTCGGTACAGCCCTGAGCTTCAGTGTTGTCTCTGCGCGCGGTGAGTTTCTTGGCGGCCCTGTCGGCGTCGGGGTCGGGGCGGCCTTGAGGGGACTCGAGACATCGACTCCGAATCTTCCCGGCCTGCAGGAGGGCCCGGCGGTTCCGTTGATAGCGAGGAGCACCTCGCAGGCGTTACGGGCGGGGATCCTCGGCCAGGCCCGTCTTGGCGTCCAGGGGCTGGTCCAGGGAATCCTTGACGAGCTTGGCGGAAACGCCAGGGTGATCGCAACCGGCGGTGAGGCTGAGCTGNTCGCGGNTGAATCCGNNCTCTTTGACTGCATCGAGCCCGGACTTACCCTTGAGGGACTCGCCATCGCGGCCGAGACCGGTTCCAGGCTGTGAGCGAGGCGTTTTTTTATCATCTCGCTTCCCCTCCCGGAGAGGGTGGAATCGCTGTTTTCGAGCTCTTTGGACCGGGCGCGGCCGAGGCGCTGGCCGCCGGGCTGGCGGGGGGGCGTCTTCCAGNGCCTGGCCGCAGTTGCCTCGATTCTCTCCTCGACGAGGCGGGAGAGACNCTTGACGAGGTGGTTGTTGGCAGCCAGCCGGCCTCATCCATGTGGAGCGGTATCGAGGCCTTTACGCTCTCGGTACACGGCGGCTCCTGGCTGCAGGAGCGGACAGCCAGGCGACTCGATTCCCTGGGGGGTGAAGGACTTGACCGAGGCGGAGTGCTGAGACATGCGCTGGAGCTGGGGGCTGTTGATGCTGTCCAGGCTGCCGCCTGCGAACTTCTCCTGGATGCTCGAACTGACAGGTCCGCGAAGTTTTTCAGCCGGCAGCGCTCAGGCGAACTCTCGAAGATTCTTTCTCAATGTGTCGAGCTTGCAGANGAGCCTGNCGATACGGCCGGNCTGGAGAAGCTCGAGAGACTNCTGCNCGGGCTGGTTGAGGGGAGCGTNCGTGCCCGGCGTCTTGGCGAACCTCTNCANCTGTTGATAGCCGGNTGCGCCAATACTGGTAAATCGACGCTNTTCAATCGATTTATGGAGAAGGANCGGGCNGCCGTTTCATCCCAGGCCGGNACGACGCGAGATCTTCTTCGNGGGNCNGCTGCTNTCTTTGATGNNCCGGTCGAGNTGGCAGACAGTGTTGGNNTGCGCCTGGANCCGGAGGATACGGTGGAGGCTGAAGCCCTCAGNCTGCTGGCCCGCAAGGAGGCGGACGGATGTCTTTACCTGCTGGCTCCTCCCTGGCGGCTGACCGACCGTGACAGAAGTTTTCTCGCTGGCCGCTGGGATCGGAAGACCGTGCTGGTTGGAAATAAACTGGATGGGGCGCCGGATTTACCGCCTGAGGATGCTGATGTTCTTCTCTCGGCTCTCACCGGAGAGGGCTTCGACTCCCTGCTCGATGTTATCGCGCAGCGGTGGCTGGGGTACGATGCAGGGCTTCCTGCGGGTATTTACGAGGATCCAACAGCCCCATTTACCGCTTCCCAGGCCGCTGCCGTGGAACAGGCATTATCAGCCCTGGTCAAAACTCCTGGCACACCTTTACTTGACGAGGTGAAAAGGTGCCTCATAATAGGCCTCCAATATTCCTGGCCTCAGGAGTGAGCTTTCTTTTGTTAGAAAGCCCGTGCTGCGTCTGGAAGTCGGATAAAACTCAATGTCACCTTCTCCACAGGATCCCGTTCCAAGGGAGGCTGAACCTTCGAGGTCTCAGTTGGTGACTCCCGATGACTTTGGCAGTCTCTACCAGCGTTGGCTGGCCGGTATTCGTCAGACCACCGATACCCTGGAGGACTGGGCTCTTGTCGGCATCAAGCGCCGCGGCGCTGTGCTTGCCCGCAGGCTCCTCGAGGATCTTGGGGGCAGCGCAGGGGGCGGGGGACAGGGACTTGCCTACGGCGAACTGGATATCTCCCTCTATCGAGATGACTACCATCTGCAGACGGGCGCGCCGGCGGTGCTCGGTACCGAGATCTCCTTCGAGGTGGAGGGCAAGTCCATCGTTCTGATCGATGACGTCCTCTATACCGGGCGAACGATCCGGGCGGCGCTGGACCTGATTCTCGATTTCGGCAGGCCGAGGAGAATCTGGCTTGCAGTGCTGGTTGACAGGGGTAACCGCGAGCTGCCGATCGAGGCGAATTTTACCGGGGAATTTTTCGAAACGGAACGAAACGACCGGGTGCAGGTGCGTCTGAAAGAGATGGGTGATGATTACGACGGGGTAGATCTCACGAGTTTCGTGGAGGCAGGCGCCTGANCGATACGATGAATTGGGACAGAAAACATCTTCTTGGACTCGAGGATCTCANCCGNGAGGAGATCATCGAGTTGCTGGATACGGCCGAGGGTTTTCGCGAGGTTTCCACCCGGAGCGTGAAGAAGGTTCCCGCCCTGCGGGGACGGGTCGTGGTGAACCTCTTCTTTGAGCCCAGCACGAGGACGCGCACCTCGTTCGAACTGGCCGGCGCCCGGCTATCGGCGGATGTGCTGAATTTTTCCGGGTCATCTAGCTCTACCAGCAAGGGGGAGACTCTCAATGACACGGCTCTCAATATAGAGGCCATGGGGGTNGATATCGTGGTGGTTCGGCATAGCTGCTCCGGAGCCGCCTACCAGCTCTCCCAGGTGCTCGNGTGCAGTGTGATCAACGCCGGTGACGGCGCCCATGAGCATCCCACCCAGGCGCTGCTCGANATCTTCACCATNCGNCAGCACAAGCCGGANCTCGAGGGNCTGAAGGTGGCGATTGTAGGGGANGTGTCCCACAGCCGNGTAGCCCGCTCGAATATCTGGGGGCTGCAGAAGCTTGGCGCCGAGGTNTACGCTGTCGGACCGTCAACGCTGGTGCCGAACGGGCTCTCCAGGCTCGGCGTCAAGGTGAGCCATAATCTCGACGAGGTTCTCGAAGAGNTNGATGTNTTCAATATGCTTCGCATACAGAAAGAACGCCAGGAAAGGGGACTCTTTCCCACCATTCGAGAATATGCCAAGCTCTACGGACTCAATGGAGAGAGGATGAAGCGGGTCAAGGAGGACGCCCTTGTGCTGCATCCCGGGCCGATCAACCGGGGTGTCGAGTTGACTCCCGAGGTCGCGGATGGCTCTCGATCGGTCATTCTTGACCAGGTCAGCAATGGGTTGGCGGTGCGCATGGCGGCCCTCTATCTTGTCGGAGTCTGCGGTCCGCAGGGTGGGCGGCAGGTCGAGCCGCAGCCGGCAGGGGGGGAGGAGAGCTGATGTCGAAGATCATACTCCAGGGGGGACGCCTGATTGATCCGGAGACCGGTCTTGACGAGACGGGAGACCTGGTTATCGAGGATGGGCGGGTGCTGGCCCTCGCCACCGCCGCGGAGGGCGGAGCCGCGGAGTTCCTTGCTGAAGAAGATGCCGAGATTATCGACGTCACAGGGCTCCTGGTCACTCCCGGCCTGATTGATATGCACGCCCATCTCCGGGAGCCCGGGGATGAGGAGGAAGAGACCATCTGGAGCGGCTCACGGGCNGCTGTAGCCGGGGGGATCACGACGGTCGCGGCGTTTCCCAATACCGAGCCAGCCGTTGACAACGAGGCCTCGGCGGAATTCGTCGTACTCCAGGGAAGACGGGCGGGCTACGCCAACATCTTCCCGGTGGGTACGGTGACTCTTCGCCGGGAAGGCGAGGAGCTTTCGGAGATGGCCGGTCTTACGAAAGCCGGCGCCGTTGCNTTCAGCGATGCCGACCGCTGCCTGCGATCGGCGGAGATGATGCGCAGGGGGCTTCTCTACGCGAAGATGTTTGATCGNCCGGTCGTGGCCTTCTGNGAAGATTCCGACCTGCGTTGCGGCGGCGTNATGAACTACGGCAAGGTGGCCCTGAGGCATGGTCTTCCCGGGATTCCAGCCGTCTCGGAGAGCATTATTGTCGCCCGTGATATCGGTATCGCCGACATAACCCAGGGGCGTCTTCACATCGGCCAGCTCAGCGCGGCAGGGTCGGTGGCTCTTGTGAGGCAGGGGAAGGAATCGGGTGTCAAGGTTACGGCCGAGGTGACTCCCCATCACTTTACTCTCACGGATGAATGCTGCGAGTATTTCGATCCGAACTACAAGGTTCTCCCCCCGCTCCGGTCGCAGGCGGATGTAGACGCGCTTCTTGAAGGCCTCCGGGATGGAACCATCGATGTGATCGTGAGCGCGCACGCGCCGCATACAGCAGAGGAGAAAGCGGTCGAATTCGTCTACGCTCCTTTCGGGGTCGTCGGGCTGGAAACTCTCTTTTGCGCCAGCTATACNACCCTGGTTGGCAAGCATGGTTTTGGCGTGGCCGAGGTGCTCGCCAAGCTGACGATCAACCCTGCCCGGCTGCTGGGCCTTGCGGATGATCGTGGGGGACTTTCCGCCGGCAAGATTGCCGATGTGGCGGTCTTTGATGTCGAGACGGATCGCGTCATCGATCCGGAGACCTTCGAGTCGAAGGGCAGAAATACCTGTTTCGGCGGTCTCACCATGCGCGGGAACACGGTTCATACCTTCGTGGGCGGACGCCAGGTGGTTAGCGAAGGGCGCGTATTGGGGCCTGGCCNGGAGTCGGTAGCCGNGCATTAAAAGCCGCTGTCGAGCTATTCCCTGTGCGTTTGGCTGGTTTTGTTGAATAACCCATGCCCTGATTTCGTCAGAGGTTAATGACGATTCGATAAGAGCGAAACGGATTAGGTTAGTTCGTACTTTGCTTCGGGACTTATAATAACGTAAGTCATTTACCGGCAAGGTACTGAGTTGTTTCCGGCCTCCCCTGGAACGGGTTTGCCGGTTTTCGGGACTGGGTTTAACGCCTGAGAATGAGGACAATTTAGATGCTCCGTTCATTTGTGATGAGCTGTGGAAATAGGATCTCCTGTCTTTTGGTGGTTTTTCTCGCTGGGGTCGCCTTTGAGCTCCCGGTTCTCGACCAGGTTCATGCTCAGCTCAAGGTCCGTTCGGGGTCCAGCAGCTCGCGCTCAAGCCCGTCGAAATCCAGCTCTCGGCCTTCCAGTCGGTCAAGCTCTCCTTCGCGGGTTCGAAGCTCCAGCAGTTCTCGTAGCTCTCGGGCTCCGTCGAGACCATCCAGCAGCTCTCGCAGCTACCGGGCTCCGTCGAGACCATCCAGCAGCTCTCGGAGCGTCAGGACGCCGACCATTCGCACTCCCAGCATCAGAACGCCCAGCAAGTCTGCGAGCCCGAGCAGGCCAAGCACAAAACGAAGCTACAGTGTCCCGAGTCGATCAGGGGCCACCCTGAAGTCCTCGCGTACAGTGAAGATTCCTTCGGTGAGAACACCGACGATCAGGAAGCCTGCCGCCTCGAGCAGGCCGAGTACGACTCGCAGCTATAGCGCTCCGAGCCGCTTTGGAAGCTCGTCGCGCACGACCCGCACTCCGACGGTAAAGGCACCGGTGGTCAGGACGCCGAGCGCTTCGAGCAGCAAGCGGACCTTCTCCCTCCCCTCGACCAAGAGTCGTTCGAGCAGGAGCTCCAGCATTGGCGGCAGCCTCTCGGGCTCCGGGTCCAGCCGCACGGTTCGCCGCGCGGTGTCTCCTCCCTGGGGGAGCAGCAGAACGATCTCGCGCGGCTCTTCCGCTGGTTCGAGCAAGACAGCCGTCAAGTCCGCCGGGGCGCCGGTCGTGCGTAAATCCAACTCTCTGCTCGGGGCCGGCGGCGGGGGCGGAGGAGGTGGCGGCGCGAAGATCGATCCGGTTGCCCGGAAGTCAGCCTTCGGCTCCAGTGAAAAAACAAGCGCTGGCGTTCGTTCAGGATCCTCGGCCAGCAGGAACCTGATTCGGCGCGGAGTCCTGGCTCCTTCATCCATCAGCAAGAAATCCGACAGCGGGGTTCTGAGTCGTTTCGGACTCCGTTCGAAGTCCGGTGGATCTTCCGCGGCCAAGCCCGGAAAGATCGTTCGCTCAAGCGCTGCCGCGGCAAGCATTAAGTCAGCCGGTTCCGCCAAGCTCAAAGCCTTCGGAAAGGGCGGCGGGGCGGGCGGTGTGCGCAGCCCCGATGCGGCAGTGGCGCGTGGCGGAAGAGGTGGCGGAAGGGGTGGCGGAGCTGGAGGAGGAGATGGCCGGGTCGTCCGTTCCTCCGCGGATGCGACGAGCATTCGCACTCCAAGAAGCGTGGCCAACGTTCCCGACCTCGCGGGCGCGACCAATTCTTCCAGGCGTTCCGGCGGCCACAGGGAGAGCGGCTGGTCCAGGGACCGGGGTCATGACCATCACTACTACAATGATTATTACCGCCATCGTTCCCACAGGAGCCATGTATCCTTCGGCATCGGCTTTGGCTATCCGTGGGGCTATTACGGAGGCTATGGCTATTCCTCGTGGCGCAGCAGCTTCTGGATCGGCTCACCGAGCATCTGGTTTGGAGCCTACGACCCGTGGTATTACGACCCGTACCCGAACTATTACGGTGGATTTTACACTCCGTTCGTAAGCTACCGCAGAAGCTACCTGGGCCTGGGTACGGGCTACTATTGTCCGCACCATTATCTCAATCTTCACTATTGCGGTTGCGACCAGGTCCGGGTTGTCGATTCCGGGCCGGTGGTCGTCGAAGAGGTCGAGGTGCCGCCCGAGGCCATCGAGCCGGTTGGTGATGGAGGCGGAGCCGCCGTCCTTCCGCCGCCAGCTGAGGGCGTCGAGCCTCCTCCCGCAGGGGAAGGCGCCGCGGTTGAGGGGTTGCGGCCCGCGCAGCTGCGCTGCTGGAGCGCCCTGGAGAGCTTTCGCGGGGGCGACTACAATGATTCGGCCGAGGCCTTCTACAACGCCTTGCTGGAAGATCCCGACAGCCAGGTCATCAAGGTGCTGTTGGCGGAGTCGCTGTTCGCGATCGGCGAATACCGCTACGCTGCCAAGTACCTGCGAGAGGGTCTGGGTGACTGGGAAGAATTTCCCGGTTACCAGTGGAGCCCCGCCGCGCTCTACGGCAAGGCGGAGGATTTTCCTGCCCGGCTGAAGTTGCTCGAGGATGAGGCCCTTGCCCATCCTGAGAACGAGGATCTGCAGGTGGTGCTTGGCTATGAACGTTTTGTGCACGGCAAGCCCGATGCGGCGAAGGACGTTTTCGGTGCCCTGGCGACCTCGTCTTCGGACGCGCCGACCCGCAAGCTCTCAGCCCGCTTCCTCAAGCGGATCGAGTCGGTTGCGGCCGCTGAGGGTAAACAGGCAGAGCCTGTTCCCGAGACGCCAACCAGCCGATTTCTAAAGAGCCTCTCGCTGGAGGATCTCAGGTCGCTCGAGATGCGCTGAGACCGGCTTCGCCTGGTTTGTCGAGGTCTTTCAGCAGGACACTCAGATGTGGGTGGCCTCGCCCGTAGCATCCGCGGCGGCCTCCATGACCGCCTCCGAGAGCGTGGGGTGGGCATGCATCGCCATGTGAATGTCGCGCACGGCCAGCTCGGCGGATTTTCCCAGCACCAGCTCGGTGATCAGCTCGGTGGCCTCGGTTCCGATGATGTGGGCTCCGAGGAGCTCCCCGCTTTCCCTGCAGGAGAGGATCTTGACGAAGCCGTCGGTCTCACCGATGGCGACCGCCTTGCCGCTGGCCGAAAAGGGAAATTTTCCGCAATCGTACTCGAACTCCTGCTCCTTCGCCTCCGCCTCGCTCAGCCCCATGCTGGCGACCTGGGGCTGGCAGTAGACGCAGGAGGGGACGAGGCTGTAGTCGATCGGGGCGATGTTCTGGTTCGTCATGTGGCGCAGGGCGTGGATTCCCTCATGGGAGGCTACGTGGGCGAGAGCGGGTGGGCCGTTCACGTCACCGATGGCGTAGACGCCGCGGGCGGAGGTCTCGCAGTGCCCATCGACCGGGACAAAGCCGTTTTCGAGCTCGAGGCCGATCTTCTCGAGTCCCAGCCCCTCGGTATTGCCCTTCACGCCAACGGCTACGAGCACGGCGTCCGTTTTCACGCTGGTGGTCTCGCCCTCCTTTTCGTAGGTGGTGGTGACCGAATCGCCATCCGGCTCGACCGAGAGCACGCGGGCCCCGGTGTGGATGTCGATTCCCTGGCTGTTGAAGGATTTCTCGAGAACCGCGCTGATATCTTCGTCGCTCGAGGGCAGGATTGCGTCCAGATATTCGACCAGGGTGACCTTGCAGCCGAAGGCCGCGTAGAAATAGGCGAACTCGACGCCGATGGCGCCGGCTCCAATGATCGTCAGCGAGTCGGGGCGCTCGGGAAGCACCATGGCCTCGCGGCTGGTGATGACTCGTTCATTGTCGATCTCCACCCCCGGCAGGGTTCCCGGACGGGCTCCTGTGGCGATGATGCTGTTGGTGGTCTGGAGCTCGATGGTCTCTCCCTCTGCATCGGTAACCTCGATCCGGTTCGCCGAGAGGTAGCGGGCCGTGCCCTTGTGGACCGTGATGCTGTTCTTCTTCATGAGGAAGCCGATGCCGCCGGACAGCTTCTTCGCGGCCTTTCGGCTCCTGGCGATCACCTTCTTCCAGTCGACCGCGACCTCGCCAATCTCGAAGCCCCACTCAGCCGCATGGGAGAGGAAGGTGTAGTGTTCGGCGCTCTTGAGGAGCGCCTTGGTCGGGATGCAGCCCCAGTTGAGGCAGACGCCGCCGAGCGAGTCTCGCTCGACAATGGCAACGCTCTTGCCTTCCTGCGCCGCACGGATGGCCGCAACGTAGCCGCCTGGGCCGGCGCCGATTACCGTGACATCGTATGAGTAAGATTCCATCGTGGAGTCCCAGTCGTATTGGATTCAATTCGGCGGGTCGCCCCGGCCGCGGAGGGGTAAGGATGGTCCGCATGGCTGCCGGTTTCAATCGAAAAGCTTCGTCGTGATGGCCAGCTGGCGGAATGCCGACACAGTTCAGGATTGAAACGAGCCTTGGTTTGGGCGTATACCTTCAGAGGTCCAGAACACCCCACGGAGAAACCGGAGCGAATGAAGATCCTGAAACTGAGCACGCACTGGCTGGTTCTTGTCGCCCTCCTGATCGGTGTAGGGGCAGGGTTGCTCATCCAGCGGGCAGATCCGCAGCAGCGCACACCGATCGAAATTATGGAGGCCTTCGGGACCGCCCAGGTTCTTGACCCCGGTGGTGTCAAGGGAGTGCAGCAGGATGACAAGGTGCTGCAGGTTGATGGGGAGAATGTTGGCGAGGATGCCCAGGGCCTGGGAGGATTCAAGGGCTGGCAGGAAAAGCTGGCTGCGAGTTCACCCGGCCGGGCGCTCATGATCACCTTCCAGCGTGCAGACCAGTCTTCCTCTTCCTATTCAGTCTCGGTGAAGGTTGAGATGTCGCCGGACTCGCCCAGGGCCCGCTGGATCGCACCCTTTGACTTCATCGCCAACCTGTTCATGAAGCTGCTGAAGATGCTCATCGTGCCGCTCATTCTCACCTCGATCATCTCNGGCGTCGTNAGCGTNGGNGANCCNTCTGCNCTGGGGAGAATCGGNCTCAAGACCATGGGCTATTANTTCATGACGAGCCTGCTGGCCATTGTCGTTGGANTGGCAATCGTCAATGTTTTCAAGCCTGGCGAGGGGGCGGAGCTGAACCTCACCTCGTCTGTCACGCAGAAAGATGTCGGCGAGGCCAATGCNTCCGATATCGTNCTCGACATGGTCCCCGATAATGTATTCGGCTCCCTGTCGAGCAACTCGACGATTCTGCAGGTTATCTTTTTCAGCCTCCTCTTCGGNTTCTTTATCACCAAGCTGAAAGGTCCCGGGGGCGGGCTCCTCAAGGAGCTCTTCGAGGCCNGCTTCGAGGTCATGATGAAGATGGCCGAGTTCATCCTGAAATTTATCCCGATTGCGGTGGTNGCCCTGATTGTCCGTGTGGTCGGTAAGACCGGCATGGATGTGTTCGAGGATCTCCTCGTGTTCATGGGCTGCGTGGTGCTGGCGATCGCCGTTCATTTCTGCATTACCCTGCCGCTGATCCTGCGNTTTGTGGGAGGTGTCAATCCGCTGAGCTGGGCGAAGGCCATGTGGCCGGCGATCATCACCGCNTTNTCCACCAGCTCGTCCTCGGCCACCCTGCCGGTCACCATGCGTACGGTGAAGGAGGGGGGGCGCGCCAGCGACAAGGTGTCTTCTTTCTGCCTGCCGCTGGGGGCTACGGTCAACATGGACGGCACAGCGCTCTACGAGTGCATGGGGGTGATCTTCCTGGCCCAGTATTATTCCGGCGTCGGGCCTGAGCCGTTCGAGCTTACCCTGGCAATCCAGGTGTANGTGGTGCTGACGGCGCTGCTGGCATCGGTGGGAGCCGCGGGAATACCCTCAGCCGGACTGGTGATGATGGTGACGATNCTCGAGGCGCTGAAGCTGCCGACCGAAGCGGCCTTCCTGCTGCTGGCCATCGACCGCCCACTCGATATGCTGCGTACCGCCACCAATGTCTGGAGCGACACCACCTGCGCGGCGGTTGTTTCAAGAAGCGAGGGCGCGACGGGCCTGGCGGGGGCGATCGAGAANACAGGGCCGCCTTCGCANCAGGCGGCCGCACCGCCTGGTGGATAGGACAGCCCTTCGCCTGATGAAGGGTTCAGGTGTAGAATAAGCGTTTCCCGATGGGTGTTTCTCTCTGGCAGGGTCAGGCGATGGTATCCGCGACGATTTTNGTGACAGCTTCCCGGTNTTCCGATGCGNCCNCNCCGCGGCTCTCCACTGATAAGCCCGGGACGGTCAGCCTGCCGGATACCGAGACCGCGACCCGGCTCGGGAGGATCTGGAACGTGATTGTCTGGGATGATCCGATCAACCTGATGTCCTACGTGGTGTATGTATTCCAGAAGGTCTTCGGCATGTCGGAGCAGCTGGCTACCCGCCATATGATCGAGGTACACAAGGCCGGCAGGTCCATTCTTANCAGNTGCGAGCGNGAGAAGGCTGAGCTGTTCGTCAGCCGCCTGCACCGCTACGGATTGCAGGCGACACTCGAGAAACAGACAGGTTGAGTTTTGATGGAGCCCGTTCAACGACAGGACGATGGAAGCCTGAGGGTCTACCTTCCTCATGGAGAGGGGCTGGTTCTCTACACCTTGCCGCAGCGTATCGAGGAGCTCCTCTCACGCGAGGATTTCAACCGCCGGCTGGCCGAGCGCCTGTTTCCGGTGGCCTACGAAGATGCGGGCAAGGAGGCCGAATATCGCAAGCTGCTCGGAGATGACCTTCGCAAGAGCAAGCTCGAGAGCCTGGAGGTTTTTCGAAAGACCTTCGAGGATTGGGAAATCCTGCAGGAGGGGGTGGAGGTTACCATCCCGGAACGGTCGGTCGAAACCTGGCTGGGCTTTCTCAACGATACCCGTCTCTATCTCGGCGTCGAGCTCGATATCACAGAGAACGATTGGAGTGCCGGGCTGGATCCCGACGAAGAAATAAGCGAAGAGCTGGCCCTGCTTCATCTGCTCACCTGGCTGCAGCAATGCGTGCTGGACGCGCTTGGCTTTATCCAGGAACGCTACATGCCGGAGGATGAAGAAACGGCTGGAGACGAGCCTGGGGAGGGCTGAGCGTATCCGGTCCGTTCGGGTTCCGGTAACACCCCCGTGAGCCGCCTGGTTTGCCCCTTTTCGCCCCGCAGGCGATACTTACCTGGGAGCTTTAGGTTTTCTTATCCGGGTTGGGTAGCAGGGTCTTTTGCAGGTACAGGGGCTAGCTATGAACCTGGACAAAATGTTCGCATGGGGATTGATCGTCGTGGTGGCGGTCGGCATCTTCGGAGGTTTTCTCCGTAAAGAGTCGCAGTGGCTCGGTGAGCTGACCTTCGATGTGCCATCGGAGTGGGAACGTACGGGCCAACCGTCGGCTGCTGGGGGGTCGCTCGAATACTACCTCGATAGCGATGAGGGGGCGGATGTCCACCTGCGCTCCAGCAGGCTGCCCGGACGCATCACGGTGGCCGAAGAGGGGCTCTGGGAGATCCAGGAAGGAATCGAAAACGAGCTGCAGCGTGATCCCGCCATCCTGGGCTATCGACTCGATGAGGTCGAGGTCGCCGAGCGCGGCGGCTTGCCGGTTTTTCGCGTGGTCAGCACCCTGCAGACAGGGGATGGGATGTTCGACCAGCTGCAGTACATTGTCGATGGAACAGCCGGACACCTCTTCACCTTCAGCGCGCCTTCGAGGCCGGAATACGACCTCGATACGGTGGCGGAGGAAATCATGGGGACCGTCGGGAAGAATCCCTACGCCCGCTATATGGGTCTTCTTCCGATCCTCCTCATCGCCGCCTTCGTCGGATTCTACCGTCTTCTCCCTGGTGGCCGCGGCAGCTTCTGAGGCAATCCGGTCTTTCCCGCACCCGTCTCCGGCAGTATAGTTTGCGGACCGCGCAAGGTGTTCAAGGAGAGGTGGTGGCAACGATGAATCGCGTACTGATCAACGCGGAGGCGCATTCGGATGCGCTGAAGATACTCGCGGATAACGGCCTGGAGCCGGTGTACGTTCCCGAGGCGGATGTGGCGGGCAGCTTCGAGGCGGCCCGCGACTGCGTCGGCGTCGTCGCCAATGCGTCGTTGCCCTTCGATGAGGCTTTTTTCGAGCTGGCTCCGAAGGTGAAGGTCATTGGCAGGATGGGCGTCGGCTACGACAATGTCGACCTCGAGGCCGCGGGCCGCCACGGGGTCCGGGTGGTCAACACTCCGCTGTCGATTATCCAGCCCGTAGCCGAGCACACCATGATGATGATGCTGGCACTGGTTCGCCGGGTGGTGGCCGGCGACCGGGAGGCTCGCGAGGCGGTCTTTCGACAGCCCTCCAACAACCCTGATTTCGAGCTGCTCGGCAAGACGCTTGGAATCATCGGCCTGGGGCGGACCGGCCTGCGGGTGGCCCGCACAGCCAGGCTCGGCTTCGATATGAAGATTCTCTATCACGACCAGCTTGCCAACACCGAGGCCG
>PAOC01000127.1 GCA_002708465.1 Planctomycetota bacterium | reverse complement strand
CCGGAGATGGATCCCGTCCCTGGTTCAAGCACCAGTTCCACTAGCAGGGGGGCTTCCTGCGTCAGGTCTACCATCAGGCGCTTCGAGACACCGCTTGCCGCCGCCGAAGCCTGCAGCCAGTAGCCTCCCGGCTTAAGCTTTCGCCAGTTGAACTGGAAGGTACCATCGGAAATGCTGTTAACGGTTTGATCCTTGGGACCGGTCAGGGAGATCCTGATATTCGGGACGATATTGCCGTCCGGGTCAAGGACGATGCCTCCCAGGGAACGCCTGGCCGCGAAGCGCAATACGAATTCTCCCCCCTCCAACTCGTCAAGGGTCACGTTTTTGCTGATCGGCGTGTAGTTAGCATGGATTGCGGAGAGTGTTATGAGTGCGCTCGGGTCGTCCGGAAGGTTGTTGAGTACGGCCAATCCTTCCGCATCGGTAGGGGTTTTTGAAGTGGGTACGCCCAGGGACAGAGAAATCCCCTTGGCGGGAGGGGCATTGATTCGTACGGCAATACGGGCNCCTTCACATGGNGTCGCGTCNGGGTTCTCGACGAAAACATTCAGTTGTTTAGANTCGCTCAGNTGGATNGTGAGATCNTCCTGNNCCGGGATCTCGGTTNTCANCGGCCCGGCNAAGCTGTAGGCCGGGTGNAAAGCTGTCAGNGTCCAGNNGCCTANGGTCAGGGCTTCGACGGTGAANGTTCCATCGTTTCGGGAAGTGGCCTTGCGTGTTTGGGGGCCATCGGAGTTCCCGGTATGCAGGGTTATATTGGCCCCTCCGATCGCACGGCCGCGGCGATCGGTTACCTTGCCGATGAGGGATTTTCCTTTTTCGAGGAGCACCTTCACCACCTCCGGTTCTGCCGTGGTTTCTTCAGGCGGGATAGTCAGGACGCGGCGGTCGGACAGGTAGCGTGGGTGACGCAGCAGGGTCGGGTACTCGCCCTCCGGCATATTCGTGACGCGGGCAAATCCATTGCTGTCGGTGCGAAGCTGCAGATTGCGGGTCACGGGCCCTTCCAGGCGCAGTTTGAACTCCTCGTTACCCACCGGCTTTTCGCCATCGGCGTCCAGAAGCAGGAGGACGAGGCGGGTAGGAGCCTCGATTTCGGTTGTGGCTTTTCCGTTCGTAGCCTCAGGTTCCGCCTCTGGCACCTTCGCGCCTGCCGTTCCATCTGCAAGTTCGTTGTCGGTCTCTTCGCCGGCGGATCCGGTTTCCTCTGCCCTGGATGGGATGCCGACTGACTCTCCCCCCGGTTCCGTGTCGTAGTTCCGGTCCGGTTCATTGAGGAGCAGAACAGCCCCAACGATCGTCAAGGCTACGAGGACGAGGGACAGGACAGCGGCTTTTCGCAATGCTGGGGTCATCGTCAGTCCGTGATCTCCAGCAGAACATCGCCGCTGCCGTTTTCAAGGGCGAAGGGGCCCGCGAACGGAGCGGTGAGCTCCTGGTCATCGGCGGCATCAAACACCCTGACGTTGGCCTCCGCCGGCGAGATGTAGCCGGGCGAGTCGTAGGAGTAGTAGCCGATGAAGTAGGGCTCCGTATTCGGCGGCAAGGCGCAGAGGCAGTCCAACCCGCTACCAGGAACGATTTCGTTGTAGGGATAGAAGTCCAGGGCTGGAATACCGGAGTTGACGATGGCATAGATCTCGTTGCTGGAAGAGTTCACCAGGCGCGGCGCGAAGAACACATCCTGGCCGACCACATTTTCGAGGATGTAGGTGACTGTTTCACCGGCGGCCGTGGTGTCTTGCCCGAACGAGCCGGCGACAATCTCGCCAACCAGGACCTCGTTACCGCTTGCGTCGACGCCGGCGGAGGGCCTGGCGTTCTCGAAGTCGAGGGAGAAACCTGGATCGAGCTCGAGGGAGATCGTGCCCGGTGCACCACCACTGGCCGAGGCGACAGCCGCGGGGTTGGAGTTTGTGTAGATGTTTACCGAGTCGAGCAGGAAGTTTTCGATGACCAGCTGGACCTTGCTGCCATTCTCAGGTCCCTGCGGCGTCGAGGAGCAGGCACCTCCGACCAGGGTGCCGGCGAGGCGGGAGATCTGGGCCTGGTNGATACGCAGCTGTCCGCAGCCGCCGATGAGNCCGACGATGCCGCAGCCGATGTGAAGGTCGCTCAGGCTGCCATCGCTCTCCCTGGTGCCGCTGAAGACGTTGACCTTGGTGATCTCGCAATGGCCACCTTCGGGATGCTCCTGCACGGAGCGGAAGGCGGTGTAGACCGTGAACTGGTCTCCGCTTCCCTCGATGAAGGAACGGGCCCAGGAGTCGTCGACCGTGGGGTCGATTATTCGCACCTCGAGCGCACCTTCAGAGCCGAGGCCGAAGCAGAAATAGGATGCCATCGAGTCGCCGATCTCCGACCCGGGGATCGTGGAGTCGATGACACCGCCGAAGGCGTCGTAGGTGCCGGCGATCTCAGGCGGGCTGNCTCCCGTATGGCTCGGCATATTGTTGAGNAGCATCTGTACGGTGGGNTGGTCGAGGTAGTCGGCAAGGGTCTGGAAATCAGCGCTGACCACGCCGCCCTGGCGCTCTCCAAGGTCGAGCGGTGAGCTGTCCTTGCCGCCGCAACCGGCCGCCAGGGCCAGGAGAAGGAAGGGGACGGCTTTTCCTTGAAAGAATCCGGTCTTCATATCGCGTTCTCCAACTGCCGTTGTCATTTCCGCTATCTTACAGTATGACGAGATTCAAGGCGGGTTTCTTCAATATCTCTCTACAGGATGGGTTTTTGCCGGCCTCAGGTCAACAGTCACTCCGTCAATGGGATACATGTGCCAGCCGCCGTTTCGCGGTTGAAATTGACCTTTCCGACCTGATTCTTGCAGTAGCTGTCTCAGGATGAGGTGGATAAGATGATCGCATGAACAATGAACCGGGAAACCAGCAGTCTTCAGCCGGTTCCGGGGCGGTCCCCGGGGCGACCGGGATGCTCGAGACGCATTTCCACATGCGCCTGTCGCGCGAGTGGGATGAGCGCTTTGAGAAGCTCTTTCGCCAGGGCGGTGTCGCCAAGTGGTACAGCGGCGTGGGAAGCGAGGCGACCACGGTCGCCTCCGCCGGCTGCCTGCGCCCCGATGACGCGCTGCTGACGATCCACCGCGACAGCGGGGCGATCTTGCGCTATTACGCCTCCTGCGAGGACCTGGTTCCGGGACTGTTGCCGGTGGAGAACCGTCACGGATGTGAGAAGGCCAGGGAGCTGCTCTACCGCCTGGCCTGCCAGCTGCTCGGCCGCGCCGATGGCTTCACCGGCGGCTACGATCGGTCGTTTCACTACGCCCATTTCGAGGAGGAGACGGGGCTCAAACATATCGGCATGATCAGCCACATGGGCGCCATGATTCCCGTCGCCGCGGGGGTGGCGCTCGCTTTCAGGCAGCAGGGCAGCGACCGGGTCGCCTTGAATTACATTGGAGATGGCGGAACATCGACCGGGGAATTCCACGANGGCCTCAACATGGCGGCGGTCCTCGACGCCCCGCTGGTGCTGGTGATTCTCAACAATCGCTACGCCTTCAGCACCCCGACGCGGGAACAGTATCGCGCCGAGAGCCTGGCAGCTCGGGCCGCGGGCTATGGCATCGAGGGGATCCAGGTCGACGGCAACGATCCGCTCGCGGTCTCAGCCGCGGTCTCGGACGCGACGGCGCGCGCGAGGAGCGGCGGCGGGCCGACCCTCATCGAGGCGATGCTGGGCAGGATGCGAGGTCACTCCGAGGGAGATGACTCGCTTGGGATACTCGAGGAGTCGGAGCGGGAGCGNTACGAGAGCGAGGATCCGGTCTCCTGTTTCGAGTCGAGCCTGGTGGCGCAGGGTATCGCGACGCTGGAACACCTTGAAAAGGTACGGGGCCTCTGCTCCGAGCTGGTTCTCGAGATTGTCGACGAGGCGGCAGCCTCGGCGAAGCCGGAGCTGGTTGGCGGGGCACGGTCCGTTTTTTCGATGGCCGCCGGCGATGGCGATACGGGGCCGCTGGGAAGGCGTGAGCGCGATCCGGCCGAAGAGCTGACCTACCTGGATGCCATCTCGCTGGGCCTGGGTGACGCCATGGAGGAGGACCCGGAGGTCTTCCTGATGGGACAGGATATCGCCGCCTTCGGAGGGGCCTTCAAGGTAACCCGGGGGCTGCTGGAAGAGTTCGGGGAGAAGAGGGTGCTGAACACCCCGATGGCCGAGGCCGGCATGATCGGTATCGCCTCGGGTGCCGCGCTGCTGGGCGGAAGGCCCGTGGTCGAGATGCAGTTCTCTGATTTCNTCAGCTGCGGTTTCAACCCGCTGGTGAACGTGGCGGCCAAGTTCTACTATCGCACCGGGCTCGAGGTGCCGCTGGTCATCCGNCTTCCCTCCGGCGGCGGGGTCGGCGCCGGACCTTTCCATTCCCAGTCCCTCGAGGCGACGTTTCTCCACGTTCCGGGTCTCAAGGTGGTCGCTCCGGCATCGCCGGAGGACGCCTACGTCCTGCTCCGTGAGGCAATCAGGGATCCCAATCCCGTCCTGTTCTTCGAGCACAAATACCTCTACCGCCGGGTGAAGGCCGGGCTGCCGCCGGGTTCGGTAGCCGTCGGTCCGGGTGTCGAGGCGCGCGCCCGCGTTATTCGTCGGGGTGAGGACGNCACCGTCGTCGCCTGGGGGTGGATGGTCCACAGGGCTCTCGCGGCTGCCGAGCTGCTCGCCGGGGAGGGGCTCTCGGTGGAGGTGGTCGANCTGCGGGTGCTGGCTCCTCTTGATGAAGAGACGGTGCTCGCNTCGGTGGGCCGTACCGGCAGGGTCCTGGTGGTACACGAGGCGCAGCTGACCGGCGGCTTTGGCGGCGAGCTCGTCGCCCGGATTGCCGATCGGGCCTTCGATTCTCTCGACGCCCCGGTGAGAAGGCTGGCCTATCCTGACCACCCTGTGCCGTTCAACAAGGAGCTCGAGGCCGAATGCCTGCCGGATGAGGAGAGCATCGCCGCAAGTCTTCGGGAGCTCGCCGCCTGGTAGGTTTCTTCTCTGGCCCGCGGCCGGACGTTCTTTCGACAGGAATCGCCGGATCTGTTATGAAAGAGTTCACATTCACTGGGGATGGTCCTTTTACCGAGTTTTTCAAGAGACATGGCTGAAGAAAAATCCAAGCCCAACCGCCTGGTCGATTCGACCAGCCCCTACCTGCAGCAGCATGCCCACAACCCGGTGGACTGGTATCCCTGGGGAGAGGAGTCGCTTGGGAAGGCAAGGGAGCTTGACCGTCCGATCTTCCTCTCGGTCGGCTATTCCTCCTGCCACTGGTGCCATGTGATGGAGCGGGAGTCCTTCGAGAACGTTGAGGTCGCGAAGGTGATGAACGAGAACTTTATCAATATCAAGGTGGACCGGGAGGAGCGCCCCGACATCGATGCTCTCTACATGAATGCCGTGCAGATGCTCTCCGGGCAGGGAGGGTGGCCTATGAGCGTCTTCCTGACACCGGAGCTCAGGCCCTTCTGGGGGGGGACCTATTTCCCGCCGAAGGGTCTCTACCAGCCTGGCGGCGAGGTCATTCGTCCCGGCTTCATGGACATTCTTCTCTCGCTCTCGAGAGCCTACAGGGAGACTCCCGACCGGATTGAGGATACCGCCCGACAGGTTCTCGAGGGGCTCTGCCGGGCAGAGAGCCACTCGGTCGGGGAATTGCCGAGCGAGGAGGTGCTGCGGCTCGCGGGCGAGTACGCCGGCCGGAACTTTGATCCGACGCATGGCGGTTTCGGTCCGGCTCCCAAGTTTCCGCGTTCGACGGAGATCTCGATGCTGCTGCGGGTCTACGCCCTGACCGGGGAGAGGCACATCCTGGAGATGTGCGAGCGTACCCTCGAGGGTATGGCCCGGGGCGGGATGTACGACCAGGTCGGCGGAGGTTTTCATCGTTACTCGACCGATGCGAAGTGGCTTGTTCCCCATTTCGAGAAGATGCTCTACGACAACGCCCTGCTGGCGAGGACCTATCTCGAGGCGCTGCAGCTTACCGGCCGGGAGCTCTACAGGAGAATCGCCTCGGAGATCCTCGACTACGTNCTCGCGGAGATGACNAGNCCCGAGGGGGGCTTTTATTCCGCCACCGATGCCGACAGCGAGGGGCGCGAGGGCGTGTTTTTCGTCTGGCGTCCAGAGGAGGTGGAGGAGGTGCTTGGNGCCGAGGATGCCCATCTCTTCTGCGAGTATTTTAACGTTACCGCCGAAGGGAATTTTGANGAGGCCNCCAGCATTCCTCACATCACCGGGAAGCTCGAAGAGGTGGCNGGCAGGCTGAAGNTCGACCCCTCTGTCGCGCGTGNAAGGATCGAGGCGGCNCGCGGAAAACTCTACGCGGCGCGCGAGAAGCGTNCCGCTCCCTTNCGCGANGAGAAGGTCTTGACGGCCTGGAACGGCATGATGATCTCGGCCTTCTCCAGGGGCGCNCAGGTNCTGGGTGAGCCGCGNTACCGGGANGCCGCCGAGCGGGCCGCCCGCCTGGTTCTTGATTCGATGCGCGATGGGGAGCGCCTGTTGAGGGTGCGTAAAGATGGGCAGAGCCGCGTNCTCGGCTTTCTTGACGACAACGCCTTCTTCATCGAGGCGCTGATTGACCTCTATGAGACAGGGTTCGACGTTGGCTACCTGGAGGAGGCGCGCCGGCTTGCCGACATCGTCCTGGACCGTTTTTCGGATGAGCAGGAGGCCGGTCTCTACTTTACCTCGGCTGATCACGAGCTGGTTCTGACCCGCCGAAAGGATCCCTTCGATGGCGCGGTTCCTTCACCGNTCGGGGTGATGGCCTTGAACCTGCTGCGGCTTGAGAAGCTTGCCGGGGTCCCGGCTTATGGCGAGAGGGCCCGGGCCGTTCTTCTTGATGTCTCCGCCGCCTTGCCGCGGGTCCCCCTGGGCTTTGGCTCGACCCTCATTGCCCTGGACTTCCTGTTGCACCCACCCGTTGAATTGGCGGTTGTCGGCGATCTTGAGGGCTCTGCGGCGGCGAAATTATTTGAGAAGATTCACTCGGGTTTTCTGCCCTCAAGGGTGATCGCGGCCAGCACGAATCCGCCTTCAGAGGAGCGGGTCTCGAGCCTTCCATTGCTGGAGGGGAAGGGACACAAGGGTGAGAACCCGCTTCTTTATATCTGTCGCGACTACGCCTGCGGGGAGCCGGTTGACGATCCGTTGGTTGCCGAGGAGCGTCTCCCGTTCGTCAGTTCTTCCGGGGGATGATAATATTCTCCGGTTCCGGTACGTGCCGGCGGCCCGGCCTCTTTTCGCAGAAAGCGGCGGATGGCGTGAAATACGCTATTTGAGGCTGTTTTCGGGTGATTTTTACCCGGGGTGGGAGGAAATTCGAACCAGGAGAAACGACATGGCAACATCCGATAAAAAGCCCGGGCAGGGGGCCTCCAACTCCATTTCCTTCGGGGAGAAGGAATTAATTTTTGCCCGTGAGCTTTTCGGCAAGCTCTCCAGCCATGCCCTGTCCATCCNTGACCTTGAGGGCTGGGCTGACGGAACCCTTCCAGACAGCCTGAAGACGGCGCTCAGCCAGGAAGATTACAGTATTGCCCGGCGCGGACCCGTTTCGGCGGTCAGCCTGGGNTGCGTCATCGCTGAAGAAGCTCGACGCCATTTTCCTGAAAAACTGTCCTCCGGGGAATCTACTCCATAAAATTGGAGTATGGCCCGGGTTATATGGAGGAAAGCNGACGGNTCCCAGGAGGATTTTTCCTTCAGCTCCAAGGTTGTTCTCGGAAGAGACGACGAAGCTGATTTCAAGGTAGAGTCCAAGGGGGTCTCTCGCTGTCACATACTGATTGAGGAACGCGGCGGCGCCTTCGTGCTCTCTGACATGGGCAGCACGAATGGAACCCTCCTCAATGGGCGACCCCTGCTCAAGGAAGCGCAGCTTCGAAGCGGGGACCAGATCTGTATCGGTACGGCGGTGGTGGAGTTCTCAATCGCCGGAGAACAGGACCGGACAAACGCTTCGCTCGCCACCGAGCCGCTGAGCCGGACGCTTGCCCGTGAGGGCAGCTCTGCCGTGGGGGGGGGGTATGACATCAGCTCTCTTCCGGAGATCCTCCCGAGGAAGGTCGGGAGATTTGAGCTGGAAGAAAAGCTCGGCCAGGGCGGCATGGGGGCGGTCTACCGCGCCCGAGACCTCGAGAGCGGAGATGAGGTCGCCGTCAAGTTCATCCGGCAGAACATCGGCCGCCGGGAAGCCTTCCTCGAGTATTTCCATCATCGGGAGGCGGTGCTGGCGCGCGAGATTGACCATCCCAACGTCATCAGGATCTACGACCACGGCGTTGAGGAAGAGCAGCACTTCATCTCCATGGAGAACGTCAGGGGTCAGAGCCTCTACCATGTGCTGAAGCGCGGCTTGATGGAGCCGGGTGAGATTCTCGAGATTCTGCGGCAGGTGGCCTGCGGGCTTTCCGCCGCGCACCAGCAGGGGGTGGTGCACAGTGACATCAAGCCGGCGAACATTCTCCTGCATAGCGCGGAGCCTCCCGGGGCGGCATCAGATGAACGCACTCCCCTGGAGGGAGACGGGATACTCGAGTTCGAGACGGAGGAGGTTCCACCGCTGGAGGCCGCGGTGGAGCCAAAAACATCCGATCCCGGACTCTGGCGTGAGATTGAGAAGAGGGTTGGCAAGCAGGAGGGCCCCTCCGAGGCGATTCTCGATGACCCGCCTTATTTTTCGAGGCCGTCCGAGGAGCGTTTTCTCGAGCACTATCTCGACAGGATGAAGACGGCTGGCCACGGTTTCTTCGTCGTCGTCGAGGGAGAGGCCGGGACCGGCAAGGGCCGCCTGATCAGCGAGTTTCTGCTGCGGCAGAAGAGGGCGACCGCTCGCTCTGCCGACGCCGAGGGCAGGCTGAGGTTCCTGGAACTCGATTGCTCGAGGATCGAGGGTCTTCCCCTGCTCTACGAGCAATTCAGCCCGGAGATCTCCGCTTCCCGCGCGACCCTGCGCGAGATGGTTGAAGAGCTCAAGGCCCGCTTCGAGCGGGACGGGCAGCCGACCATCCTGAGGGTTCTCGAGCTTGGCAGGGCCTCGCCCCTCGCCGGGCAGCTGCTGTCGCACCTCGCCTCGAAGATGGAGAACCTGCAGGTCACGATCATCGCCAGCATCGAGCCCGAAGAGATCCGCAAGAACGATTCGGTCAAGGCGCTGCTTCCCTCCCTCGAGAAGGTTCTCAAGCAGCTCTATCTCAGGCCGCTTACCGGCTACCAGATCCAGCGTTACCTGCAGGCCCTGTTCCGGGGCTACCTGAGAGGGAGCGAGCTTTCGACCGATCTCTATCGCCTGAGCGAGGGGAATATCGCGAGAATGCTCGACCTGCTGAGGAGCTTCTTTGAGCGCGGCATCCTTGTCGTCAACACGGGCTCGAAGACGGTTTCCTACCGCCCTGATTTTCGCGAGCTCGAGCTGGAGGAGGGCAAGAACCTGTATGAAAAATATCGCCAGGCCGGAAGGGTCGAGAGGAAGGTGCTTGAGTACGCAGCCTTCATCGGACCNAGCTTCTTCTTCGATACGCTGGCTCGTCTGCATGATCTCGATGAGACCTCGCTCTACTTTGTCGTGCGCCAGCTGCTGGCTGAGGGCTTCTTCACCGAGGAGAGCCGGACCTGGTACAGGTTTACCAACATGGCCTTCCAGCAATACATGGCAGAGAGGATCGCGCTTCCAGATCGAGGCCAGCTGCACAGGAAGCTCTCAGGCTTGCTGCAGGACGTGCCGGTTCCGGAGTCGCCGGGACTCTACCAGCTGCGGGCCGCCCATTATTGCGGCTGCAGGGAATACTCCAGGGCGGTGGAATGCTATCTCGAGGGCGCCCACCTTGCCGGCAACGTCTACCAGGCCGACCTTGCCCGTGAGATGTACCAGGAGATTCTTCGCATTTACCGTGAGCTTGCCCGGCGGGAGGTTCCCCGGCGGGAGGTCACCGGCGTACTGAAGAGCTGGTTTGGCCGGGATGGNAACTGGTACAAGATCCTCGGNGACCTGGGNGCGGAGCAGGGCGAGGCTAACGTCAAGATCGCCGATTTCGGCATCTCGTTTCGCACCGCGGACGAGGAGCGCGGCTACCCGGTAGGGCATCGNCCGGCCCTCGGNACCCCNCGCTACCTCGCTCCCGAGNGAGGNGAAGGNCAGCGTGGAGGGCCNCGCTCCGANATATTTTCTCTCGGGCTNATNGCCTACGAGATGGTCTGCGGGGAGACTGTTTTCCCGGCTCTCAAGGGCAAGGGCCTCCTGGCGGCCTATCGCAAGACCCCGGTGCGTCTGCCGCCGAGTGAGCTGGCCAGGTTCCCCGAGGGGTTCGCGGGCCTTGTTGAGGGNATGCTGNAGATCAACCCCGAGCGCCGCTGGGACGCGGAGCGGGTCATCCGCGAGGTCGTGAGACTNCAGTTCGAGNACAGGATGGGAGCNCAGGGNCGCAAGTGANCCTGCCGCGTACCCTCAGAGCACCTTGTCCTTCAGCTCNGCGAGCNGCTTCAGCGCCTCCAGNGGAGTCATTGCGTCGAGATCAAGGCTCTTGAGNTCGCGGTAGATCTCATCGTTGATACTCTGGAAGAAATCGAGCTGGATCGACTCNGCCTTTCTTCCTTCTCCNTCTCTNGGTTTCGCGGTGCTGCGTGCCAGGGCGGGNCGGTCATCAATNTCCAGGGANTGCTGCTCGAGATTTCCGAGNACCTCCCTGGCGCGATCGATCACCTCAACTGGAATGCCCGCCAGCCTTGCCACGTGGATTCCGTAGCTCTTGTCGGCGCCGCCCTCGACAATCTTGCGCAGGAAGATGATGTCCTCGTTCCACTCCTTGACGGCGAAGTTGAAATTCCGCGCGCCCGGGTAGGCGCGGGTGAGCTCGGTCAGCTCGTGGTAGTGCGTCGCGAAGAGCGTTCTCGCCTCGATCCTGTCGGCGATGTATTCGGTGATGGCCCAGGCCAGGCTGACTCCGTCGAAGGTGCTCGTTCCCCTTCCCACCTCGTCGAGTATGATCAGGCTGCGGGCGGTGGCGTTGTTCAGGATATTGGCTGTCTCGTTCATCTCGACCATGAAGGTCGATTGTCCCCGGGTCAGGTCGTCGCTCGCGCCGACCCGGGTGAAGAGCCGGTCGATGACGCCGATCTCGGCCTTCTCAGCCGGGATGAAGCTGCCGGTCTGGGCCAGCAGGGTCAGGAGAGCCACCTGGCGGATGTAGGTGGACTTGCCGGCCATGTTTGGCCCGGTGATGATCATGATGTTGTTCTCGTCATCGAGGTCGACCGAGTTGGCGATAAAGGGTTCGGTCGTCGCTACCCGTTCGACTACAGGATGACGTCCCTCCTCGATCAGCAGCCGGGTACCGTTGTTCACCACGGGCCGGATGTAGCCGCGCTCCGCCGCCAGGGAGGCGAAGGTGACGAGCACGTCGAGCTCGGCGAGAGCCTCGGCGGCCTGCTGCAGCGGCGGAATCTCGTTCGCGACCTCATCCCGCAGGGAGGT
Organism: Planctomycetota bacterium; assembly: GCA_002708465.1. Next base: position 2,571 of record PAOC01000127.1, on the reverse strand, counting down.
GAAGATCTTGTATTCGAGATCGATGGCCCGCTCCCTGGCGTGGAGAACCTTGTTCTCGTATTCCTTGAGCTCGGGAGTGATGTAGCGCTCGCAGTTTTTCAGGGTCTGCTTGCGGATGTACTCCTCGGGGACGTTGCTCTTGTGCGAGTTGGTGACCTCGAGGTAGTAGCCGAAGACCTTGTTGTAGCCGATCTTCAGGTTGGGGATCGAGGTGCGGTCGATCTCTTTCTGCTGGTAGCGGGCGAACCACTGGCTGCCCTCGGTGCTCACCACCCTCAGCTCATCGAGCTCCTCGCTGTACCCTTCCCTGATCATGCCGCCTTCCCTGAGCTGGAGGGGAGGCTCGTCCCGGAGCGCCTCCTCCAGCCGGACGCGGAGCTCGGGCAGGGCCGGCATGCGCTCGCTGATGCCGGCGATGATTGCCGCGTCCAGGGGAGCGAGCAGCTCCTGTACCCGCGGTACGATCTCCANGGTGTGGNCCAGGGCCACCAGGTCCCTGGCGTTGGCGCTGCCGTAGCTGATCCGGGTGCAGATTCGCTCNAGGTCGTGTACCTGCTTGAGCAGGTCGATTCCCTGCTCGCGGACCNGCTGGTCATCTACCAGTCCCGCGACACCCTCCTGGCGCTGGACGATCTCCTCGACGCCGGTCAGGGGCTCGAGAATCCAGGCTTTCAGCTTCCTGCCGCCGGCCGCCGTGGCCGTTCGGTCGAAGGAGCCGAGCAGGGTTCCCTTCTTCTCGCCATCACGTTGCGTGCTGGTCAGCTCGAGCGCGCAGCGGGTGGTTCGATCGATGGGGACCACGCGGGTCTCCTGGTAGGCGCGGATGGTATTGAGGTGCTTCAACGCGACCTTCTGGGTCTCCTGGACATAGCTCAGCAGGCCGCCTCCGGCCTGGACCGCGAGGCCGAGGTGCTCGCAGCCGAAGCCATCGAGCGTCTTGGTCCTGAAATGTTCGACAAGGCTTCGATGGGCGGTTTTCCTGTCGAAGGCGGGATCGGAGAAAGGGGTCACGAGGTAGTCCCTGACCAGCTCGCCGAAGGCCGGATGGTGTTCGAGATTGAAGGCGATGCTCTCTGGTAGAAGGCATTCCGCCGGCGCGAGCCGCTCGAGCTGGGTGGCGATGCTGGCGAGGTTGCCGGACTCCCAGATCAGGAACTCACCGGTGGTCACATCCATCCAGGCGAGTCCGTAGGTCTCGATAGGCTTTTTCTTTTTTGTCGCCGTCGAGGATGCGAGGCAGAGCGCCGCGAGGTAGTTGTTCGATTTTTCACCGATGATCTTTTCATCGGTGATGGTGCCGGGGGTGATGACGCGCACGACCTCCCTCTCCACGAGGCCCTTGGCCTCCCGGGGGTCCTGTACCTGCTCGCAGATGGCAACCTTCTTTCCGGCGCGCAGGAGCTTTGGAAGATAAGAGTCGAGGGCCTTGACGGGGATTCCCGCCATGGGGATCGCGTCCTTGTCCTTTGACCTGGAGGTGAGGGCGATTCCGAGGAGGTCCGAGGCAAGATGGGCGTCCTCGAAGAACATCTCGTAGAAGTCACCCATGCGGAAGAACAGGATCTCCTCGGCATACCTCTCCTTCGCGAGGAGGTATTGCTGCATCATGGGTGTCTGGGCGGGGCCGGAGTCCGCTTTCCGGATCATGTCCTTTTTCCTTCATCCTTGGGTGAGGAAAGAGGATTGTAGGATGACTGCGCACCAAGTCAAGGTGTCGGGCTGTTATCCTGGACGGGGTGTTCCGCTGGCAGCCGGGCTCAGCTCTGGTCGACGGCCTCGGCCGGGACCTGCTGCTTGAGCGGAGCCAGGTGTGACAGGTAGCGGTTGACCTCGCTCAGGGACGCCGCGTAGAGACCCGGCTTGCAGCCGGTCTGCCGGGTTATTTCCTCGAGGATCTCTTCTCTCGGCACCTCGGTTACCGCGCACAGCAGCGTGTCTCCGATGCGGTCGAAGGGAAGCAGCTTGTGGCTGTGGAGAAATTCGGCTGACAGCAGGGAGGCCAGCTCCTCATCGAGCTCGTAGTTTTCCAGGATGATGTAGGGCAGCTGGTATTCCATCACCAGGGTCCTGGTGAAGTCGCTGTCGCTCAGGCAGCCCATGTCGACCATGATCGAGCCGAGGGTTTCCTTGGTTGTTTCCTGCACCCCGAGGGCCTGCTGGACCTGCTCTTCGGTGACCAGTCCCATATCGATCAGGATTTCCCCGAGCTTGGGCCGGGGAGTTCTATTGAATGAACTCATTGAGATTTTCTTTCGGTTTTCTCTTCGCTGACGCCCTTGCGCGGCGCGCCAGGCCTGCGGTTTGATCGACCCCTGCCCCTTGCAGCCATAGGAAGCCGATCCGACAAAGAAGCTTATCACCCTATCGCCGGACGCGCCAACCGACCAGCCATTGGCAGGCCACCCCTAAAGTATTTAATACATGCAACTTAGGTTCCATCCTAAGCGCGCCCCCGGTCTCAGATTTTCTTCGCGGGCCTTTTTTTGAGGGCATCCTGCAGGCGCAGGGCCAGGTTTTCGCCGATGACCTCGCTGAGCTCATCCGTGCTTGCGGCGCGGATCTTCTTGAGGG
>PAOC01000042.1 GCA_002708465.1 Planctomycetota bacterium | reverse complement strand
GCCGTCAGTGATGATGAGATCTATCACGAGAAGGTCGCCGGTCATTTCTGGCACATCCGCTATCCGGTGATCGACTCGCAGCCGGGTGAGCCGGAGTTTGTCACGGTCGCCACCACGCGTCCGGAGACCATGCTGGGGGATACGGCGGTGGCCTGCCATCCCGATCCCGGGGGCAGTCTTGACGAGGTGCTGGCACGGACTCGTGAGACTCTTGCCGAAGCAGCGGATCGCGACCGGGAGGGGATAGAGGAACAACTCGCGGGCCTTGAGGCCCGCCGTGAGAGTCACCTGCCCACGCTGCAGAAACTCACCGAGATGGCATCGGCTGGGAGGATGGTGATGCTTCCCCTGCTCGACAGGCCGATTCCCCTGATCTGCGATGAGTGGGCCAAGCCGGAGCTCGGCAGCGGCTGCGTGAAGATCACCCCGGCCCATGATCCGAATGATTACGAGGTCTGGGGGCGGCATAAGGATGAGATTGACATTATCAATATCCTCGAAACCGATGGCTCGCTTGCTAAGTCGGCCGGATCCTACGCTGGTCTCGATCGCTATGAGGCGCGGAAAAAGGTGGTGGCCGATCTCGACGAGCTTGGATTGCTCGAGGCGGTGGAGGAGCGTGAGGTCGAGGTTGGGCACTCTGACCGTTCAAAGACACCCGCCGAGCCTTTCCTCTCTCGGCAGTGGTTCGTTCTGATGGGAGACACCCCTGATGGGGTGGTCTGCGGCAGGGGAACAGCTAGAGAATTCCGCACCCCCGGGCTTGCACAGGCTGCGATCGATGCCGTCGAGGGTGATTGGAAATCCGCCAGCGGACGCAAGCTGGTATTCCATCCTGATGCGGTACGCTATGGCAGCACCTACGTGAACTGGCTGGCAGAGAAGAGGGACTGGTGCATCAGCCGCCAGCTTTGGTGGGGCCATCAGATTCCCATCTGGAGCGCTGAAGTTGAGGCCGCGGACTTCTCCTCCAGGGTTGACCAGCTTGGCGCCCTGCTTGGCAGGGACGATGTCTGCGTGAGGGTCGGATCGGCTGGCGGATCGAGCCAACTGCTGACGGCTGGCGCCGACACGGACGCCATCTCCGGTAAGTTCGATGAGGAGACCCTGGAGCTCATGGTCTGTCCGCTGGGAGATGANGGNGGCGCCGAGCTCCAGGCTGAGCTCGGGGAGCTCGGTTTCGAACGTGNCCCCGATGTTCTCGATACATGGTTCTCGAGCGGCATCTGGCCGCACAGCACGCTTGGCTGGCCGGACCCCTCCACGGCCCGAGTCGAGGATGGACAGTCGCCCCTGGGTTCCATCGATGGAAACGAAGACTGTCTNTCGTATTACTATCCCGGCTCCTGCCTCGTTACCGGCAGAGACATCATCTCCCTCTGGGTTGCCCGCATGGCGCTCATGGGGCTCTACAATATCGGCGATCTTCCCTTCACCGACGTCTTTATTCACGCGACGATTCTCGATGGCAAGGGCGAGCGCATGAGCAAGTCCAAGGGCAACGGGATCGATCCGGTCGATATCATCGAGCGCTACGGAGCCGATGCGATGCGCTACGTGGTCTGCGAGNTGCAGACAGGGATGCAGGATATCCGACTGCCTGTCCAGGCGATCTCGCCTTTCTCGGGGAACATGGTGGATCTCGCGGCGGCCAAGCATGGCAGCAGCATCTTCACCTACATCTGCCCCGAATCCGGCAAGGAGTTTGATGTCCTGGGAACGATGGAAGACGTTCCGGCGGCCAAGCTCGTCAGTGACCGATTTGAGGTCGGCAGGAATTTCTGCAACAAGCTCCTCAACGCCGCCCGCTTCGCGCTGATGAATCTCGAGGGAGTCTCTTTCGAGCCCCGCGAGCTCGAGGATCTCGCGGTCGAGGACCGCTGGCTCCTCTCGCGGCTCGCGCTCGCGATCGAGGCTGTGGATGAACAGCTCGAGTCCTACAGCCCCGCGGCGGCGATCTCCCTGGCCAGGGAGTTCTTCTGGTCGGAGCTCTGCGACTGGTACCTCGAGTTTATCAAGCCGAGAATGAGGGGCGCCGAGAAGGCTCCGCTGGCCCGCCAGGTNCTCGCGGTCGCTCTNGACCAGGTGCTTCGGCTCCTGCANCCNTTTGTTCCGTTCATCACCGAGTTTCTCTGGGAGAGGCTGGGTGAGGAGGCTCCCGAACGGGGAATCGGTGATCGGCTCGGCGTTCCTGAGCTGCTGGTTCATGCGCCGTGGCCGCAGGCCGTCACCGGCTGGAGGGACCAGGACCTCGAGAAACGCTTCGAGCTTCTGCAGGAGATCATCAGGGCTATTCGGGATATTCGAAGCAAGAATGAGATTCCGCTCGCGGACAAGCTCCCCGTTCGAATCCGGGCGGATGAGAGCCGNCGCGAGCAGCTTGAGCCGCTTGCTGACCTGCTGGTTCATATGGGTGTCCTCGAGTCTCTCGAGATCGCCGGAGATGTAGAGAGGACAGCCGATTCGGCTGTCGCTGTCGTCAGGGATGTCGACATCTACATTCCAGGAGCGATTGATATGGAGAAGGAGAGGGCCCGGCTCCTGAAGCAGCGAGACCAGCTCAGCGGGCGTGTCGAGGGGGCGAAGAAAAAGTTAGCCAATGAAAATTTTGTCAGCAAGGCCAGTCCCGATGTGGTCGAGCGAGAGCGCGAGAGATTGATCGAACTCGAGGCGGAGCTCGATAAGGTCGAGGCAAATCTAGGCTCCCTCGATTAAGCTTTCTTGCCTGCCGGGGTTCTTTGCGTCTAACCTGAACGGCAGTCATTTTTCCCGGCGGTCTGTCGCCGGGGTTCCCGGGGCTGGATGCGAGGAAGCGAACTCTTGGTAACCCTCGGTAAGATTGAAAGAACGCAGGCAGGCTGGGCATTCATTCTTCTCGCCCTTGTTTTATTGAGTTCTGCAGGAATCGTCCATGCCGCCGTGCAGGAGGCCCAGTCTCGAGGGGTCGTTCGGCCGCCGAAGCTGGTCCAGGCCCGNAGGGCCCAGCCGCTGGCTTCGCGGGCCAGCAGTCCGGGTTACCATGCCAGGTCCTACAGGGCGGTTCTGGCCAACGGCCAGGTCGTCTACGGGTCGAATATCTCCGATTGGGGTCATAGCGGGCGCAGGGCGACGCTTGGAGGGGTCTGGCTCTTCAATCCGGCCAATCCGGTCTCCTGGATCAGGAGCGCCGCCGGTGGTACGGGGCTCCCGGAAGGCCCGTATGTTGAGTTTGCCGGAGGCGATCTCCTGCCGTGCAATTTTCGAGGTTACAGATCGGGGAAGGAGAACCCGGCCTCTCCCCAATTGCCGCATCTGCAGGTCCAGCCAGCTGTCGATATGTGGAAACCGGGCAGCAAGGGGGGCAGGCAGGTTCGTATCCTCACCCGCTGGCTGCGGAGGGTTGTTTTTTCTTCACGGTCTTCTCCGCCGCTGAGTCCTGGAACGATTTTTTACGCAGATGGAAGCAGCGAAAGATTCCGGTCGATGCGGTGGGGAAGGTCCGGCGTTCGGCTGCTGCTTGATTCGGGAGTAGAGACGATTTCTTTCAACAGGATCGCGGAGCTTCACCTGCTGCCAATCGACCCCTGGGACGCCTATTTCGAACAGCTGGCGCTCCTCCTTCCGGATCTTTCCGGTCGATTGGTCAGGGTCGAAACCATAGATGGGGCTGTTCTGAGCACATCGGATGCGAGGTTCCGGGTGGGAGATGTCGGTCATCAGAGCAACCCTCGCCAGTGGTGGCATGTGGTCCAGCCAGCCTGGAGCCTGGATGCTCTCTGGGTGAAATATTCAACGGTGGCATCAAGAATATACAGCCGGCCCGAGGAGGTCTCGCTCGCCTCATTTCGTCCCCTGCGCGTCAGGGAGAAACGGATGATCGGGGGTGGAGGNCGCTGGATCGAGGACCGGTCCGTTCTCGGCAACTCGCTGGTTTCCGGCGGGGTCGAGTCCGCCAGGGGGTTCGGTGTTAGGGCCTTTTGCGAGATGGAATTCGCCTTGTCGGATTGCGTGGCTGCATTCCAGACCCGGGTGGGGATTGACAGGAGGGCAAGAGAAGGAGGCTGCGCTTCGGCAAGGGTGCTCCTCCGGGATTTCCCTTCACTCAAGGAGACGAAGCTCTACCAGAGCGAGGTTCTCCTGGGCTCGGGGCGGTTATTCGACACCGGCCGCATCAACCTTGCCGCCGCCCGCGGCCGGCAGGCCAGGCTGGTGTTGCTGGCGGATCCTGAAATGGAGAGGACACCCGCCGGGGCTGATCCGCTGGATATAAGGGATTTTGTTGATTGGATCGAGCCGCGGTTGACCCTTGATACCAACGGTCTTCGGAGGGAGGTTGCCAGCCGAATCGGAATGTTCCTTCCCGCTCTGAATGGGTGGGCCCAGGAGCCCGCAAGGGCCGGCAGCTCTTCCCTGGTGAATCACTGGGATGAAGCCAATCCGCAGCGGCCTGGCTTCAAGCTGCAGCTGCAGATTCCGGCCGGGGGGATGAAATTGAGCCGGCGGATGCAGCCCTCAGTCGAGCATCGCTATCTCGCGGTTTGCGCCCGTCTACTGTCGGGGTATACGGATAATTGCCAGCTCATGCTGCTTGTCGGCGGAGTCGAAAGAACCCGGTTCGTAATACCCGCTCCGGCCGAGAACGCGGCCCTCCCCGTTCCGCCGAGCGGTCTTGTGTTTGACCTTTCCGGGTTCTCCGGGAACGAGGTCGACATCGAGCTCCGATTCGTTGGCAACACCCGGCCCATGCCGATTGAGATCAGCGGGCTCTCTTTCACGGACCGCCGCCCCGGGCTGCAGCCCATCTATGAGGATGATCCTCATTTCAGCTCGAGCTTGACCGATGGAGATGGATTTACGCGCAGTGAATGGAGAGACAGCTACAGCGGCAGCTCCTGCGTGCTGGTGAGCGGCGGCGAGAAAGAGAGCGCGATGTTGAAGGGGCTCGACGCGCCGATCAGGGCATTCCCCTCGTTTGGAGAATATCGCTTTCTCCGGGTCGCCTGGAAAAAGAAGGGCGGCGGAGGAATCTCCCTGCAGGTGGCGCACGATAATCGTTTTGGTCCGGAGCCGGGCCAGAGCAAGCCAAGCTTCCGGCTTTACCAGGGACCCGCGGGGAAAAAGCCCGGCGAGGGACCCTTTGATGGNAGCTTTGTGCATCTGCATCCGAGCAGTCCGGCGGACTGNGTGGTGCAGACTGTCGACCTGTTTGAGCATTTCGGAGAATTCAACCTGACTGGATTGGGACTGAACTGTCCGGATGGGGAGCACGCGCTCTTCGATCATGTCTGGCTTGGGCGTACCTCCGCTGATTTTGATGGCAGCCGCCTGGTGAGATCCTATCCCCGAAAGATGGTTTCCTGGCGGCGTGCCATGTCCCGGAAGGTCCAGGGCCCTGGAGAGGATGAGGATGGGGAGAAGACGGTAGAGCTGGTCGCTCCGGGCTTCAAGCTTACGGCGGGCAGAGGCCTTTTCGGAGAGGGGCCTGTTCTCCTCAGAAGCTACCGGGGACGTCCCGGGGTACTCAGGACTCATCCCGGTTCACCTGCCGATGCCGTTCGATTGTCGAGAAAGCTCAAGGGCGCCCAGGGTACCGCCAGGAGGTTGAAGCTCTCGGTAGGACATGATTACAGGGGTGATTGGAGGCTCCAGGTTCTGGCCAATGGCAAGTCCCTGGTGGACATGCTGGTTGGTCCCGAGGTCAGCTCCGACGGCTGGATAGATCTCGATCTCGACCTGGCAGGTCTTGAGGGGGAGAACATCGAGTTGGAGGTGCTCAATAAAGCCAACGGCTGGTCGTACGAATATGCCTATTGGTGGCTTGTATCTGTTGAGTAGGATGACATGACTTTCAGAGCTTGCACTTGCGAAAGGATAGTCTGCGTGGGTAGGTTACGGTGTTCGCTGAGCGAGCTTTTCGTCATATCGAAGATCGGCAGCCAGAGCTCGCCTGGAAACCCGGGTGGGATACGGGCATCGCAGCAGAGGCGTTGAGCGTGTTAACAAAAGAAGAAATGAAGCTGGTCGAGGCGGCAAGGGAGGGTGATGCGAAGGCCTTCGCCCAGCTTGTTCGAGCTTACCAGTCCCGGATTTTCGCCTACATGAGCGTTCGAATGTCTGATCCTTCGTCCGCCTCCCAGCTGGTTGCCGATGTCTTTCGGAAGGTCTACTCCAGCATGCGGGGCTCAGAGGCGTTCGGGGAGTTCGATGAGGAGCTTTTCCAATTGGCGGAGACCAGGCTGGGCCAGTATTCGCGAAAGAGCGATTCGAGCTGGACCAGGCTCTGCCTTGAACATGACAAGACCGCGGGTGGGCATACGCCGCTGGCCGGTGCCGAACGAAAACGGCTCAAGGATTGCATCTCAGGCCTGGAGNCCGNTGAGCGNCACGCNTTCGAGTTGCGTTATGGTTCAGGCGCATCCCTCGCCGATGTGAGCAGGAAGGTCAAGAGGAGCCAGGATGTGGTGCAGGGAATGCTTGCCTCCTCCCTCGGTGTCGCGAAGGCAGCCATCCAGGGCCGCAAGGGTAAGAAGAAAGCATAGATGGCCGAAAAAGAGCTGCTCAAGCTATTGCGTGAAAGGCATCCCGGAGAATTTACCAGGGAGCAGACGGATGAGCTGCTGGCGCTCCTCGGCGAGTCTGAGAAACTCCAGAACGCCCTGGCCCGGAAGCTGCAATTTGATCAGGAATTAGCCGAGCTCGTCTGTGGTATCGATGTTCCTGTAGCTGAGATCGTGGAGGCTGCCGAGGGGCGGAAGGCTCAGGTCGAGAAGATCTCTACCGCGGCCGGAATCCTCGTGATGGTTGGCCTGTTAAGCCTGCTAGTCTTCTCCGGGCGCGAAGAAAAGCCGGAGGTCAAGGTGCCCGATTCGGGAGCTGCTGCTACAGCCCCCGTGAAAAAGAAGGAACCGTCCAAGCCCGGGGAGCCGGATTCCGTAGCTGAGAACCCCGTCCCTCCCGGGACTGAGCCTGCCGGGACAGCTCCCGAAACGAAGCCCGTCGAGGTCAAAAAAGTAGAGCTTCCGCCTGAAGAGAGAGTAGCGGAGCTCATTGCTCCGGACAGGGTGCTGGCGTTTGAATACACTTGTTTCAGGGAGCTGGTGGATCCACTGGCGACTCCTAGCAGGGACACTCTGAGGACCTGGCTCGAGCCGGCCGTCTGGATCAAGAAAGATCTCCGAATCAGTGAACGGCGGGTGAATAACAGGCCGCTTGGAGCCCTTAGCGGTATCTATCGGCTACGGCCCAAATGGCCGGCGGGCGGGGTTCTGCGGCTCGCGCTGTTTGAGCACCAGCCGCCGGTGTTGATCCACCTCTGGCGGGGCAAGGAGGGNGTTCTTTTCAGCTTCAGCCCCGGCGGATACATGTCCGCCTATCGCCAGCTGCGAGAGGGTAAGGAGCACGCCGGCAAGGCCGGTCGGCTCTACGGTTGCCAGCAGGTCAGGCTGGAGCCTAGCCCGCTCGATCTGGTTCGAGGTCTCGACCAGGTCGCCTTCGAGATCCGCCATCAAGAGGGCTATCTCCTGGTGATGAGAGGGGACCACGAGCTCATGCGGGCACCCGTATCGGGCCCCCCTGATGAGGTCTATGTCGAGGGCCGGGTGNGTGTCAGCGGNATTTGCATGTACAGGGGAGGGCCGGTTCCCGAATCTGTCGTGGTAAAGACCAGGGGGCGAGCCGGTCGTCCCGGCTGGGCTCTTGANGCNGCCGCCCTCACGAAGCTCGACTGGAAGGGAGAGCTTCCCGAGAAGACAGCCCTGGGAAAAGATGTCGGCCGCGGATTGACCCTGAGCGGTGAGGTGGAAAATACGAGCGTTGATTCCTATGCGGTGATCCCGAGCGGGAAGGAGCTGTTCAACGAGATCATTCTGCGTCTCGAAGATGTCACCCCGGGTACGGCGATCTTTCTTGGAGACGAGAAGGGCGCTCCGCTCTTCGGCATCGGATTTGTGCTGAACAAGCAGACCAATGGAGTCATTTCGTTCGTTCCTCCGGATGATTTTAATGCCATGCCCCGGGAACAGAACATTCCGATCCGGGGCCAGGTGGTGCCGATGTGGGGTTCCGGGCAGTGGTTGAAGCTGGCGGTGGGGCGGGACGTACTTCGCCTCTTCGTGAGTAACGATGGCGAGCATTGGAACGAGGTTAAGACCATGCAGAGAAAAGGGACGGGTTATTCCCGNGTACCCTTCTCCACTGTCGGTCTTCGACTCGTAGGCAGCGGCAAGCAGGAACAGGTGAGGAAGATCACGCTTCGTCACCTGGAGATACGTCCGGCAAGAAGCTTTTCCCAGTTCATGCCCGAGCCGCTTGCGGCAAAGGTGCCGGATTTTTTCGCTCTCGGGGGAAAGGCTGAATCCCTGGTGGAATGGGTCTCCGCGGCCGTAAGCTCCTGTCCCGAGGGGGTTGANCTNNCGGCCTGGCTGCGAGCTTGTGCGGCCTACTGNCTGCGCAAGCCGGAGTGGCAGGCCTTCCGGCCGACGACGAACGCGAGGCCCGCATTGAGGCCCCAGCTGTTCATGGGGTTGGTCGAGTCGGCTCTGTTGGATGAGAAAATCAGCCTGGCAGCCGCGCTGGAGCTCGTCCACGAGATCGCGCTGTTTTCCGGCCATTGGGATCTAACTCATACGAGTAGCTTCGCAGCCTGGGGCTTTCGAAAGATTGGTGAAGCCGCTGCCCGCCGAGGAGAAAAGAAAGCCTACAGCCTCATGAAGCCGTGGCTCTTCTCGACTCCTTCGATTTTCGGCAAGGGCCTGTATCCTCTGCCGCCGGTTCTTATCACACGTGAGCTGCTCTATTACGCCAGCGCCGCCGAATGGGAGGCTGGTGCCGAATTCTGCCGGCAGATTCGTTACTGGAATCGACGAGGATATCCCCAGACGAACGCCTCGGCCTGGATCGCCGGGCAGGAGGAGGTTAAGGAATATGTCGGGTGGTCCGAGGTGGACTTTTCCAGGCGGCTGGGGCGTAAGGATGAGTTCCAGGGTGTCCCGCTGGTTCGCCATCCGCTCGTTACCGAGTACAGCAAGGAGGGTTACAATACGCTGGCTGAATTCCAGGCTTCCATCGAGAACGGAGCCTACAATGATGCTTGCACGATTCTCACCTCCAGCGACACCTCCTTTATCCAGGGCCTTCTGCCTGATATGCAGGACCAGGACCTGATGGTTGCCTGGCGGCTCGCCCTTGTCATCGCCCTGGAGGAGCAGCCCGAATTACGCCGGACCCTGCAGAAAAAATACGCCAACCTTGGGGAGCTGCGGTTGAAGCGGTCGATTTCACGGGGAGACTCCGAGGCTGTGGATGCCGTGACACGGCAATTCTACGGAACCGTCTCATCAGTTGATGCGTATATCTGGCTTGGAGACCAGGCCCTTGGAATAGGCGAAAGCCTCCTGGCTGAAGGCTATTATCGCAGAGCCCGGAAAAACGCTCAGCTGGCCAGCGTGTCGGCTATTGAGGCCAGGCAGCGGCTGGCTGCGGCCTTCAGCGGAAGGGATATCGGGAAGCCTCCTTCTGCCTCTGTTCGCTTCGGCGATCTGACCCTCGCGCCCGATGATTTTGAAAAAATGGTTTCAGATCTCCGGCAACGTTATCACAGCGAGGAGTCCGGCTATGATGATTCCCTGCCCGTCGACTCATCTGTGAAGGTCTCGCCCCCGGGAATCTATACGGCCGAACGGGTGGGTCAATTTGACTTTGATAAGCGCTTCAAGGGACATCGTCCGAACATTCCCGCCCTGGCGACCGACTGGGTCGGGCGCCAGATGGCGCTTACGGTCTTCGGCGATTACCTGCTGGTGAACGATCGCAACGATCTGCGGGCCTACGAGCTGGCCAGCGGCAAATTGAGATGGAGCCATCTCGCAGGCGGACAAAGAGGCGGTAGCCGGGACTGGCCTCTGCTGCCCATGCGGCCGATTGTCTCGGGCGACCTTGTCGTCACCCGGATGATCTCCCGGCAGGGTCCGAGGCTCGAATGCCTCGGCCTTTCCGATGGAGCTCCGAAGTGGGTTTTCGCAACCCGCGATCATGCGGTTTCCAATCCTCTGTTGGTGGAAGGGGACGTTGTGCTGCTCAATCTGCGCCGTCACGAAGAGCTCGGGCACGAGCTGCTCTTTACTCGGCTGGCCCGCAGCACCGGCGAGGTGCTGGACGAGCGGAGCCTGGTTAATTTTCGAGATGACAGCAAGTCCAGGATGTTTCGCCAGATCCAGTTGGGAAGATCAGTTGATCGTCTTGTAGCCAGCGGCTATGGGAGCGTGATCTGCACCGATCTTCGCGGGCGTCTGCTCTGGGTGCGCAAGCAGCCCTGGCGGTCCTTTGTCAGGAGCTCGAAATGGTATCTGAACCACCCCGTACGTCCCCTGTTCGCAGGAGGCCATGTCCTGATTTCCCAGCCCGCGGATGAGTCGGTTGCCAGTCTTCGGACCGATACCGGCCGCCTGCGCTGGAAGGCTCCTGTCCGGGAGCTTCGCCAGATCCTGGGAATTGCAGATGGCAAGGTCATCGTGTCCGCCACCGGGCGCCTCGTGGCGTTGTCACTTGAAGATGGGCGTGTTGTCTGGGAGCAGCAGCATGGCGCCTCCCGCGGATTTATGGTCAGTGGAGGTGACGGGGCCATCCTGTCGGTGGCGCCGGTCGTTCGAGACAATGCGATGAAGGCCGCTGGCTGGGGAACCCTCGGGCTGTTGTCCTGGATTGATGTAGAGGACGGCAGGAAGCTGGCCTCGTGGGTCGTAGATTTCAAGCTGGGGGCCGCAGCGAAGGGACTTCAGGCAGGACCGATGATCTCGACCCGGGATGGAATCCTGTTGCTCGCGGGTGAACACGACGGAGACAGTCGAAACATCTTCCGGCTGGTATCCAAGAGTCGGAAATTCAATTCGGTCAAGCCCAGCGGGGCTTTTGACTGCTGGCTTCCGGGGACGACAAGTCTGAAGGCAGGTGTGGCGAGCACCCTCTTTCCGGGCTGGACTCTTCTTGAAACGGAGCGGGTCGGGCTGGGCTCATTCGTACGCGAGATCGAGGGAGTCGGGCCGGTCTTCTCTACCGATACAAAGGGCCAGGGCGGGGCCTCGGACATCCGGACCCAGCTGGGGAGGCTTGTGCAGCTTCCCGCCTCGGGCAAGCAGCGCTTACGTCTGCAGCTTGGCAGCGAAGGCGCCACAGGCTGGACTGTTGAGGTCCGGGCGAATGGAGAGAGCCTCGCGCGGAATTTCATTCCTGAGGTGCCGCCGCCCTCTGGAAACCTGGAGGAGTATTCCTGGCTGGAGGACTCCGTTCCCCAGGCCGCCCAGGAACAGGGCGGCTGGGTGTGGGCGCGGAAGCCGGACCCGGTCCATTCCGGAGAACGTTCGCTGATGCTTACGGGCAATGGGAGACAGGAGAGATCGTTCAGGAACTCAACCTACTGGCTGGTCGCCGCTCCCGGTGACCAGCTCTTTGCCTGGGTGTGGATTGATCCGAAGAACCCCCCCAAGGTGATACAGCTGAAATTCGGTAGCGAAGCTCCGGCGGGGATGTTTGAGCACAGCGTTTTCTGGGGCGACCTGCAGGCTCTCGGAGAACCTCCTCCAGCGCCGACTCCTCGGCGGCTGGGTGACCTCCCTCCAGCAGGCCAGTGGGTTCGTCTGCAGNTCGCNGCNGACAGTATGGGGATCAAGCCCGGGACTGTTCTGCGGCAGATGGCTTTTTTACAGGTGGATGGNACGGTCTACTACGACAAGGTCGGGATCCTCTCAAGATCAGCTCCCAAGGGTTTGCCGCTGAAACTTCTCGGTCCCAGGCGCTGGACGAACATCGAGGTAGATCTCTCACGCTTTGCCGGCAAGCAGGTCTGGTTGCGGGCGGGACGCGTNACCGAGGACGAGAAGAAGGGCCGCGAGCTGTGGAGCAAGCTGGAGCTCACGGAGTAGCCTCCCCGGGATTCAGTAGCAGATCANCTCACGGGCCCGGGCGGCGATCTTGCCGGCGTCAGGGCGGAAGGCTTTCTCCAGGGGAGGGCTGTAGGGGACCGGCGTATCCGGGGCCGTCAGCCGGGCCGGAGGGGCGTCGAGCGCATCGAAGGCTTCCTCTGAGATGATCGCGGCCACCTCCGCTCCGAAGCCGGCGGTGCGAACGGCCTCGTGCACGATGAGGGCGCGCGAGGTCTTGCGGACAGAGTCAAGAACGGCCTTCTTGTCCAGCGGAACGAGGGTTCGCAGGTCGATGACCTCGCAGCTGATGTTTTCCGCCCGGAGAGTGTCGGCCGCTTCGAGCGCTTCCGGGACCATGGCTCCGTAGGTGATGATGCTCAGGTCAGATCCCTCTCGCCGGATCGCCGCCTCGCCAAGCGGGGTGGCGTAGGTCTCCAGGGGAACCTCCATCTTCTGTCTGCGGTAGAGGAACTTGGGCTCGAAGAAGATCACGGGGTTCGGATCCCGGATTGCTGAGATCAGCAGGCCCTTTGCATCATGGGGTGTAGATGGAATGACGACCTTCAGGCCGGGGCAGTGAGCGAACCAGGCCTCCTTGCACTGGGAGTGAAAAGGTCCCCCGCAGGCGCCGCCTCCCCAGGGGGCGCGGATGACCAGGGGGAGCTTCGCTCCCCAGCGGTAATGGGTGGTCGCCGCGTATTGAACGATGGGGTCAAAACCAGTTGAGATGAAGTCGGCGAACTGGATTTCCACCACGGGCTTCAGCCCCATCATGGCTGCCCCGTTGGCCAGCCCGATAAAGGCCCACTCGCACATGGGGGTGTCGAGCACTCTGCGCCTGCCGAATTTTTCATAGAGCCCGGCGGTGGCCTTGAACGCTCCGCCGAATTCGCCGACGTCTTCTCCAAGAACGAATACGTTCTCGTCGCGCTCCATTTCCTGGTGGAGAGCCTGGTTGATCGATTCGAGATAGCTCAGCTCAGGCATCGGANAAAACATCCTCTTCCAGGGTGGCGGCCTCTGGCCACGGACTCGCCTCGGCCCACTCAACGCCTTCTTCTGTCTCCGCTTCGATNCTGCCCTGCAGCTCGGCAAGTTTGTTCTCATCCAGTATGCCGCTATTTTTGAGACGCTCGCGGAACAGGGAGATGGGGTCCCGCTTCTTCCAGCGCCTTAGCAGGTCGGGCGGTATGTAGTCGGCCGGGTCGTGCGCTGCGTGTCCCTTCAGGCGCAGGTTTTTACATTCGATGAGCGTGGGGCCATCTCCTGCCCTGGCGCGGTCGACGGCCTCCCGGGTCGCCTCCATCACAGCGATGACATCCGTCCCATCGATGGTGACCCCCGGTATTCCGTAGCCTTCGGCCCGGATGGACAGGTTTTCTACCAGGCATTGTTTCTCGATGGGGGTTGAGTAGGCGTACTGGTTGTTCTCCAGGATGAAGACGACGGGGGCCTTGAGGACAGCNGCGAGGTTGAGGGCCTCGTGGCAGCCTCCCTCGGAGGAAGCTCCGTCGCCGAAGTAGGTCAGGGCGACCCGGTCCTCTTTTCGGTAGAGGAAGCTGTAGGCTGCTCCCAGGGCGATTCCCATGGATTGGGGCAGGTGGCTGACGTAGCCGAAAATCCGCAGCGAGATGTCACCAAGTCCGTGCGTGTTCACGTCGCGTCCACCGCTGGGGGAGCCCTGGCGTCCCATCGCCTGGGCAAAGATTCTCCCTGGCGACATTCCTCTTACCAGGTAGGCGCCGAGATCGCGGTGCATGGGAGCGATAGCGTCTCCCTCCTCCAGGAGGATAGCTGATCCCACAGAGATCGCCTCGTGCCCCTCCTGGGAGAAGATCCCGCCGGGAAAACGTCCCTGCTTGAAGAGGGCCTCGCAGCGGTCATCGATGCGNCGGGTCAGCATCATCCAGTAGAGGAGCTCGAGAAGCTTCTTGCCCGGAATTTTGTTCATTGAATCGGCGCTCATGTTCTCCTCCTGGTCGAAACAGTCTGGTACTCTACCTTTCCGGGCGGTGCAGAGAAGAAAAATATCCCCCCGGGGCGGGGGGCGTGATATGTTCATCTTGTTGAGAATACGCCTGGAAGAGGAGTCAAGGTGATGACCAGGATCGATCAGTTTGAGAGTGTCTTCAAGTCGGCGGATAAGCCGGTGTTTCGCTACGAGCCCTTCTCAGTTGGCTCCCCCATGGTGTTGACCGATCTTGATGACGAGGCGGCGGAGAGCTTTGCGGTCCTTGCCGGTAAGTACGCGGGCGCGGGAGGTTCACGGGAGATTTCCGCCCAGCGCGTCATCAAGGGAGCTGACTTCTCCACCATCGAGGAATGTCTCGAGCTCATCGCCGTTGGGAAGCCTGATCTTATCTGTACCTATCGCGGCTTGCATTCCGATTGCTGGCGTTGGGGACAGAGCCTCGGCTCCTACGTCGAGGTGCTGACCCAGACCGTAAGTGTCCCCGTACTTGTTTTTCCCCACCCTGCGGCCGCAGAGACGCTCTCTGNCGCAGAAGCCGGCTGTCGGCATGTAATGGCGATGACGGATCACCTTGCCGGGGACAGCCGCCTGGTGAACGCCGCGCTTTTCTTTACTCCAGCCCAGGGAACGCTNCACCTGACCAACCTGGAAGACCAGCAGGTTTTTGAGCGTTACATGGAGGCGATCGATAAAATACCGAGCATCGACAGCGCTGCCGCGCGTGATAGTGTCCTGGCCCAGATCCTCAAGGAAGCCAGGGATTACATCCAGTCCTGCAGAACAGTGGTGGNGGAGCAGGGGCTCGATGTGGAGATCCAAGAGACAGTGGAACTGGGTCTGCACGTTGCGGATTATAAGCGGCTGGCTGCTGCGAGGGACGTCGATCTCCTGGTCATGAACACCAAGGATTCCGGTCAGCTGGCGATGCACGGCCTGGCCTATGAGCTTGCCGTAGAGCTGAACGATATTCCTCTGCTGCTTCTTTAGATGGGAAGGTGGTTTACTTGTCTTTCTACATGGGCTGGATTTCCGAGGCGCACCCGGCGGTTCCCGCCTGGGTGACCCTGCTGTTCGTTTCAATCCTCGCGGCGATGATCCTCTGCCTGGCCTTCGAGGAGAAGCTTCATGCCAAGAAGTCGGTTATCGCCGGCCTGTTCGCGATTCTCTGCCTGCTGCTGGGGGCGGTTTTTGGCCTGCTGCCCTTTGGCCCCATCTCTGTCGGCGGGCATGAGATCAATCTCCCGGTCTACATACCAGCGATCGACTGGGGGGTTATCGCGATCATTCTCGGCTCGAGTCTCTTTGTCGACGTCACCTCGCGCACGGGGCTTTTTACCTGGATCGCGATTCGGGTGACGAAGGCATCCGGCGGCGATCCATTGAAGCTCCTGGTCTTCTATGGGCTGATGACGGTGGTCTTTTCCGCGGTCCTCAACAATGTGACGGCCATGATCATTGTCGGTTCGCTCAGTGGGGTCTCCCTGAAGAAGCTCCAGCAGGAGGATAAGCTGCTGGGCTTTCTGCTGGTAGAGGGGCTGCTGACAAATATAGGCGGCCTGCTGACGCTGATCAGCTCGGTGCCTAATATTATCGTTGGCAACGCTGCCGGGATTGCCTTCCTCGATTTCTTCCTCAAATCAGGCGTCTACGTACTTGTCGCCACTGTCGTGACGATAGCCCTCGGCTCCCGCCTGTTTGGGATTCGCCGTCTTTCCAGCGAAGCGGAACGTGAGCAGGCACGGGAGCTTGTCGCCGGTTTTGATGAGAACGATGGTATCGAGAGCAGGTTCTTTTTCTGGTTCGGCGCTATGATGACAGGTCTCTTTATTCTCACGATCGCCTCTACCTCGGTTCTTCCCTATATCCAGGACCTGGGGATGGGCTTCGTGGCGTTGAGCTTCGCCGGGATCATGCTCGTTCGATACAAGGCCGTCGCCGATAAGTTCTACGAGGCCATCGACTGGGATCTGCTTGGGTTCTTCGCGGCCCTTTTTGTTGTGATCAACGTTATGGAGCATGCCCTCGTTCTGCAACTGATCGGCACGGGGCTCTCGACGATCATCGATGCCCCGCCTGATATTGCCGCGGCCGGCCTGTTGGCCGTTTCAGCCCTCTTCAGCTCGGTTACTGACAACATACCGCTTGCGGCGATGCTCGCGAAAATTCTGCAGGCTAGGGAAATGGCTGGTACCGATGTTCCCGAGCAGCTCTGGTGGTCGGTAATTTTCGGAGCCAACCTTGGCGGCAACCTGACGCCAATTGGATCAGCCTCCACTCTTGTGGCGGTGACGATCATTCACAAGTACAAGATCAGTCTTTCGTTCGCGGGTTTCATCAGGAAGGCTCTTCCCTACGCCCTCGTCCATATAGCTCTTGCCATCATCTATGTNCTTNTGTTCTTCTGAGGGGGCAAAGATCCTCCGCGAATTTGGATGCTNGGGCCTGACGAATGCTTGAGTCGGCCTTCGATTNTTGATCTAATTTAGCTCGCCTTGTTTGGGCCGAGTATCGCGGGGAAGCTTTTTCTGCGCCCGGTCTTCTGAAACCAGGTTACTCTTCGACATCTTTGCTCATTGACTGTGATATAGAGGGAGTGACTAGTTGAGAAACGTCTTCAAGACAACGTTGCTTTTGTTGTTGGCGACCTCGTTTTTAGCTTCATCTGTTCTTGCCGAGGGTGAGTGGGAGGTGACGCCTGCGAGTGAGCGAGCCCTGCAGAAGGGACTCGAATGGCTTGCCAGGAACCAGGGACCTGAGGGGAACTGGAACTCTAATGACCTGGGCCTGGTGGGGATGGGCGCACTCGCGTTTCTCTCCGCGGGCTATCTGCCGGGCCGCGGCCGTTATGGCAACACCGTTCAGCGGGCGCTGAACTTCGTGACCAGGAATGCCAAGCCCTCCGGCCTGCTGAACATCTCGAACGCCCAGAGGGATATGTACAATCACGGCCTGGCGGCCTTCGCTCTTGGCCAGGCCTACGGTATGACGAACGACAAGGCGCTCAGTAATGTTCTCGATAAGTCTCTCAAGCTGATCTCCAACACCCAGGCGGAAGACGGGGGCTGGGATTACCGCGCTCGTCGCCAGGGGAGAGGACATGATCTCAGCCTGGTGGTGATGCAGGCGAAGGCGCTTCGGGGTGCCATGGACAGCGGCCTGGAGGTCTCTCCTGAGGTCGTTGGTTCGGCGATCCAGAGTGTTAGAAGGTATTACAAGTCCCGCTCTGGCAAGAATGGCTTGAGCAATCCGAAAGCCGCGATGCTGGAGACTGGCCAGTTTACCTATTCAGGAGGTCATGGCACCCTGGCGATGGCCGCCTGCGGGAGTCGTNTGCCTGCAGGAGTTCGGGCAGTACGCCGACTGGCGGATCGGCAAGAATCTTGATGTGATCCAGGCAGCCATTGGCCGCGATTCTTCGCCGGGNGCCAGGAACGGCAAGCTGCCCTGTGAAGATGCCTATACCCTCTACTATGTAGGGCAGGCGCTCTACCAGGTTGGAGGGAAGCGCTGGAGAGAGTCCTATCCGAGATTACGGGACTATCTCGTCGCGAGCCAGATGCTCAATTCCGGCGAGTCGGCCCAGGATGGGCTTTGGCGTGATCACAAACGTGTGGGTGGTCAGCCCGGCGATCTCTATGGGACGGCGGTGGCGTGCTTCGTTCTCGCCATGCCAAACCGTTACCTGCCGATTTTGCAGGAAGGCAAGATTGACAGTATNGCCAGTAAGTTGAAGACNAAATAACGCAGCAGGATATTTTCTCCGAACTTTCGGGGAAGGAACATTAGATGAGTTTTCTTACAAGCGCATTCGCTTTTGCCGGGTTAGCCCTTGCCGCAGGCCCCATCATTATTCACCTTTTGAACCGCCGCCGGTTCACGGTCATTGATTGGGCNGCGATGGATTTCCTCAAGGAGGCTGTTCAGAGACAGCGCCGAATCCTGACNCTGCGGGACATCATATTATTGATCCTGCGAACTCTTTGTGTGCTCCTTTTCGGCCTTGCTATGGCCCGGCCCTATTCCGAGTCCGACTCGGCGGTNGTTTCTTCCGGCCAGCCGGTGCACGCCATCCTGGTGGTAGACAANAGCCTCAGCATGGCCTACGGAACCAGTGGTCAGACCNCGCTGGATTCGGCCAAGAAAGCGGCANTTGGACTGGTTGAAGATCTTCCTGATGGCAGCCGCTTCTCCATTATCCCNCTNTGCGGTGAGGTTTCCGATTTCAGCTTTGATCCAGAGGGAACGAAAGATGCGGCGACGGAGGCCATCAAGGAGATCCAGGTTCTCGACAGGACCGCGAGTGTCGCGAAGGTTGTAGAGCTGGCCGAGGAAGCTTCGAAACGCGCGCCTGATCTGCGCTCGAAACATATCGTGTTTTTTGGTGACCAGCAGAGCAATTGCTGGCCAAAGGGCGTCGCAACATCCGGCCTTCTCGCATCCATCGGCAAGCTGAACGTTGTGCAGGTNAGCNCCGGTGNCAAGGATAATATCTGGATTGAAGATCTNCGTGTCCAGGACGAGGTTGCCGATGCCGATGCTACGACGGTTTTTATTGTCAGGCTCAGGTACCAGGGTGAGGCGGCCCAGGANGAGGTGCAGGTAAGTCTCGACGTCGATGGGCGTAACGTTTCCACCAAGAGCGTTGTCCTTCGCGACAAACAGACTCGAGAGGTTCTCTTTACCTACAAGTATGAACCTGATTCAAGCGCCGTGCAGTCGGGTTTCTCGCGGGTGAAAGCGGAGGTTTCCTCGCATGACAAGTTTAACCAGGATGATGTGCGCTACCTCTCGGTGCCCGTGCTCAGCGGAATCCCGGTTGTCTTTATCGACCAGTACGGATCGGATGAAGATCCGGCCCGCAACAGGCT
>PAOC01000041.1 GCA_002708465.1 Planctomycetota bacterium | reverse complement strand
CCCATCTTCCATCAGCGTCACCTTCGCGCTGCGGGTTGTGTCGACGCCTCGGAGGCTGATGTTCGGAAAGAAACCGTAGCCATCTTCGGGTCGCACATAGACCCCGGGAACCTTTCGCAGAGCCTGGTTGGCATCGTCATAGGCCTGGCGTGCGAGATCCTCGGAGGTGAGGACTGCTCCGGAACCGGGGACATCAAGAATGTCATCGGCTTCGCCAATTACCACTGTCGTGTCGACTCGCTTCTCAGTTTCCTTTTTTTCAGGGACTTCATCCTGTGCGAGAGCACCTGGGAGTCCGACCGAGAAGATGGTTGCCACCGCGAGCGCATTCATCCTTGGCTTCATGGCCCTGATAAAATTCGAATACATCAACAGTCCTTTCAATATCCTGCTTTTTGAATCTGGCCTGGATGGATCCAGGCAAACAAGCTGAAACAAATGTATGGTCAGTGGCATTCCAGGCCTTTACTGATAGCCAAACTTTTTTACTGATAGCCAAACAAGATAACCCTTACCCAAACTTAAGTTTGGCATACCATACACGAGCCTTGTTTTCTGTCAACGGCATATATTTGTTTTTTCCGGTTGGCAGCGGGTTGACTTTTAAGGCCAAGCTCGATATCGCTAGTGGGCTATGGCTATAGAAATCCTGCTTCTCATTATTGGTCTCGCGCTCCTTTATTTTGGCGGTGAATGGCTCATCACCGGGTCCGTGACCCTGGCAAGAAAGCTCGGNGTNGCTCCGNTGATTGTTGGCCTCACNGTGGTNGCCTTCGGCACCAGCGCCCCGGAGCTCTTCGTCAACACCCGTGCCGCCCTGATGACCGGCCANGGAGAGATCTCCTTNGGTAATATCTTCGGGTCGAACATCGCCAACATNGCCCTCATCCTGGGNCTCTGCNCCATTGTCAGGCCTATGGNTGTTCACAAGCAATTGGTCCGAAAGACGATCCCCATGTTGNTGGCTTTCACAGGGCTTGCAATCTTCATGGTCCTGGACCCGGTTCGTGAACTGGAGGACANNCCGGNTTTCACCCGTATGGATGGCTTGATNTTACTCGCCCTCTTTGTCTGTTTTCTGTATCTCACGGCCCTGAGCACCCGCAGCAAGAAAAAGAGAACCCTTTTGCCCGGCCAGATTGAAGAGGTACAAGACCTTGTCGGCGATTATTCAATGGGCTTTTGCTTGCTTATCATTGCCGTTAGCCTCGGAGCCCTTGCCGGTGGAGCTGAACTGACGGTCAGTGCAGCTATAGCGATTGCCAGGGCTTTCGACATTTCCGAGGCTGCGATCGGTTTGACCGTGGTTGCTTTCGGTACGAGCCTGCCTGAACTGGCTGTCGGGCTGATTGCCACGAGGAAGGGCCAGGCCGATCTTGCCATTGGGAACGTGGTGGGCTCGAACATTTTCAACCTTCTGCTCATTATGGGGCTNACCTCGACCATCTCCGATGTCCCGTTGCCGGCCGGCGGNCAGGAGGATCTCGTTGTCGCCGGCTGGCTCGTGGTGCTTCTCTAT
Organism: Planctomycetota bacterium; assembly: GCA_002708465.1. The sequence goes on along the minus strand of PAOC01000041.1, from coordinate 32,389 downwards.
CTCACGGCGCTGACCCAGAAGCGTGTGGCCAGGACCGAGGGATGGGTTCTGGTTGTAATCTACCTGGGCTATACAGGCTGGCGTTTCTTCGCTTCCGGGACCGCATCCTGAGGCGAGGCCCGGCTGGTGGAAACACTGTAGAGTTGCCGTGATCCTTGCAGTATACTTGTTGTCGAAGTAGGGGAGTGACAGGGTCTTTCTTTTACGGCGCCGAAAGAGCTATGGCGCGCTGATTTGGATGGCCCCTGCGGTCGTACAGAGGGTACGGGCTTCAGCAGTTCTTTTGTCCTCGATTAGAGACGGACATGGCTACCTGGCCCGGCGCTCGGTCTTCCGGCCTCCTCAGGCTCGCTGTTTGATTTCAGCGGGCGTATTTTCGACCCGGCCTGCCGGGGCAGATTCGGTAGCCACCGAGGAAGTTTGAATATTTGAGCGAAGACACGATGGCCTCATATCTTGGCTATTTTGAGCCCGATGGCGTCAGGGGAGGGNTCCTGCGCTCTCCTGGAGAGGGAGGGGCTNACGGCTTCCCGGCTCCTGTCATTCCAGCGAGCCTGGTGGACGAGCTGAAACTGAATGGGGGTGAGCTTATCGAGGTCGCCCTGGAAAACCCGGATCCGCATCATAAGGTTGTGCTGCAGTCGCTCAAGGTGATCACCGCTATCGAGGGGAGAGATCTTGACGATCATCATGATTTCACCAGGTTTGAGGATCTGCCTCGCTTCGAAAACCCCGAGCAGCTAGTTCTGTCGACTGAGGGCGGCCCCCTGGCCATGAGGATTCTCGATCTTTTTGCGCCGCTTGGAATCGGTGAACGAGGGCTGCTTATCTCGGAAACCGGGGCTGGAAAAACCATTCTCATCCAGCAGATAGCGAACGCTGTCGCCGAGGCTCATCCAGAGACAGAGTCGATGATCCTCCTGTTGGATGAGAGGCCGGAAGAGGTGACCAATATGGAGAGAACCATCCCCGGCAGGGTGTTCGCCAGCAGCAGCTACAAGGACAGCGCCAGCCATATCAAGGTAGCCGAGTTCGCCCTGATGCGGGCCAGGAGGCTTGTTGAGGCGGGTAAAGATGTTTTTGTCCTGATCGATTCCGTTACGGAGCTCGCTCGGGCCTACAATTCCGAGGTGCGGGACCCGCGCCGGGTACTCGATGCCGACCTGAGTCCCGTGGCAATTGACCGCACGCTGGATATTCTCAATTCCCCTATCGACGTGGAGGGGGGGGGCTCCTTGACGATCCTCGCGTCGGCTGTCGCAGGAGGCGAAAGCGAGCTCGACGGGCTGATATTGGAGGCCCTGAGGAACAGCCGAGGCATGGAGGTCTTTCTCTCCGCTGAGCTTGCGGAGCTGCGAGTCTGGCCGGCCATCGACATCGCGCGTTCCGGGACGGGTTGTGGCGCGGAACTTCTCAACAAGGAGGAGCTCGAGGCGGCCGAAGAGTTCAGGAAGAAGGCCGCGAAGGGACCATTGGAAAAATCGTTGCCGGCGCTACACAAGAAAATGCGCGAGTACGAATCCAATGGGGAGCTTCTCGAAGCGATCAGCTGAGAAGCAAGGCCGGCTTCGCCGCAGAGAGAGCCTTGTGCATCGAGGTGGCAGAGCCTAGACTGTCCTCCCACATAGGCTGACAGACTCCCCGNCCATTTTCTATTTCCAGAGAGGTATAGAAGGATGACTCGTTCACTTCACCAGCTGCTGTCGCTTGCCATTGCGATCTTTTTACTGTGTACCTCGGTGGACGCGGCTGACAAGCTTCGTCTTCTGGTTATCGATGGACAGAACAATCACAACTGGAGGGTCATGACCCCTCCGATGAAGGCGAAACTTGAGTCAACAGGCAGGTTTACCGTTGAGGTGGCCACCACGCCGGGCGGCGGAGGGAAGAANGAAGACTGGGACAAGTTCCGCCCTGATTTCACGAAATTTGACGTCGTGCTCAGCAACTACAATGGTCAGCCATGGCCGGCATCCGTAAACAAGGGGCTCGAAGACTTTGTCAAGGGCGGCGGAGGCCTGGTGATTATCCACGCGGCCAACAACTCTTTCGGCGGCTGGAAAGAGTACAACAAGATGATCGCGCTCGGCTGGAGGAATAATAAATACGGGGATCGCCTGACCGTAGATGACTCGGGGAAGACCGTTATTACTCCCGCAGGGAAGGGTCCCGGGGCTGGTCACGGCCGTCAGCATCCGTTTGAGATTATCGTTCGCGACACCAAGCACCCTGTCATGAAGGGCATGCCTACGAAGTGGATGCATGCCAAGGATGAGCTGTATCACGGCCAGAGGGGGCCCGCCAAGCTGCACCTTCTCGCTACGGCCTGGTCGGACAAGAAGACTGGCGGCACTGGAGCCCATGAGCCCATGATCTGGACCGTTCCCTATGGCAAGGGGCGCGTGTTCACGACCGTCATGGGGCATGTCACACCAACGGATTCGATCCGCTGCGTGGGATTTCAGACGGTGATGTGCAGGGGCTCTGAGTGGGCCGCTACGGGCAAGGTCACCATCTCGATTCCAGCGGATTTCCCGACCGACAAGGTGAAGCTCGCTCCCTGAGCGGTCCGCTTTCAGGCAGGCGGCGGGACGGCCGGGCGTTCCACCGCCTGTGATCCGTAGAGCCGATCGAGGACCTTCCACCAGTCCTCGATCGTGCGGCAGTCGATGAACGCCCTCTCGGCCGCTTCCGGATCCGAGTGATGCCTTGAGAACTTGATCCCGAATTTTCGCATGAGATTCCGGGTTTTGTTTTCCGGGTGAAATCGGCTGCAGAGCTCAAAGTGTTCCCTGAGGACAGCGCCCTGCTCCTCCAGGTCAGGCGGCCGGGCTGCTTTTCCCTCCAGCAGCAGGCGGGCCTGGCGGAAAATCCATGGATTGCCGATGGATCCCCTGGCGACCGAGACAGCAGCGACCCCGGTCTCTGAGATCATGTCGAAGATCGATTCAGGGGAAAAGATGTCGCCTGAGCCCATGATCCTGAAGTGCGGGTAGCGCCTGGTAAGCTCAGCGAGAAAGCTCCACCGCGAGGGGCCTTCGTATTTCTGCCGAACGGTGCGGCCGTGTACGGTGACCGCGAAATATTCCTGCTCGATGGCTTCCTCCAGGATCTGGATGAAGGCTTTCTCGGAGGCTTGTTCGTCATCAAAGCCCCGTCTGAGCTTGATCGTCAGCGGGACGGAGGATCCGACAGCCTGCCTGATCTCCCGGATGATCGCTATGGCACCTTCAGGCCTGTTGAGGAGATGGCCGCCTCGTATATTCTTGCGGAGTCTCTTGACCGGGCAGGCCATGTTGAGATCGATGACGTCATAGCCGAGCTCCAGCAGAACCCTGGCGGCCTTCGCCATGTTGAGCGGATCGGANCCCATGAGCTGTCCGGCGATGGGGTGATCCTCCGGGTCCAGCTCAGCGGCCTTCAGGCCNTTGCCCCCGTTGACCAGGAATTGGTCGGGCATGGCCTCCGTTACGCAGTAGGGGCTGCCGTGTCTCCTCGAGATGATGCGCATGGCCGCGTCCGAATATCCCTGGAGCCCAGCCTGGAAAAAAGGGNTCNNTTCAAGCCAGGANAAGGCCNCGGGCAGGTTGGGGCTTTGGGTTGAGGCGCCGGTCATGGCCGGTCGCTTGGGCGGAGGGCCCTGGCGCAGAGCGTCTCGCTTCGCTTTTGAAAAAGCCTGTTGCCAGGTTCNAGTCGGCTGNTCTTNTCCGATGTTTTCCCGGCGAGCTGCGGGAAGGTGTCGACAATGGCGCCCGCGAGCTTTCTGGAGTTGCAGTGCTCTGAGTTCGACATGACCACCACCCCAAAGCGTTTTCGCGGAAAGATGACCATCCGCGTGCGGGTCTTTTCCTGGGCGCCGTTGTGAGCCACCTGCAGCTCAGTTCCCATGCCATTTATGCTGAAGCCGTAGGCGTAGGTGGTGGGCTTTGAGCTCTTCAGTTTTTGCGGCGTCCACATGAGCTTTTCGGTTTCCGGCTTGACCAGCTTGCCGTGGATGAGGGCCCTGGCAAAGATCGCCAGGTCGTCAATGTTGGAGATATAGCCTCCTCCTGCGAGCTTCCAGCTGACGTCGGTATTCGTGGAGGGGATCACCTTTCCCTTCTTTCTGAGATAGCCCACGGCCCTGTTGGGAATGGTTTTCCACTGGTAGTCAGGTTGCATGGTTGTCATTCCCAGCGGCAGGATAATCCGATTTCTGACCTGCGAGGCGAACTTCTCCTTGCCGGCCCTCTCGATCGCCGCGCTGAGAAGGATAAAGCCATGGGTCGTATAGGAGAACTTCTCGCCGGGCTGGTTGACGAGCGGTGACTCCTTGAAGGTGTCAAGCGCCAGGATCACGCTCTCGAAGGGATTCGCCGTTTCGTATTCCCGCTGGGTTCGGATCAACTCTCCATTGGTGTAATGCACAATTCCGCCCTGGTGACAGAGAAGGTCGCGGGGGGTGATGAGGGCCTTCTTGTCGGGGAACTCAGGGACGTAGGTCCGGACGTCTTTGCCCAGGTCGAGCAGTCCCTTCTCGTAAAGCTGCATCGCTGCGACTGAGGTCACGGACTTGGAGATCGAGGCCCAGCGAAAGAGGGTCTTGCGGGTGACGGGCACCGCGGCCTCCCGGTCAGCCAGGCCGTATCCCTTGAGGTAGGCGATCTCTCCATCCACGATGACTCCGAGGGCCGCTCCGACAAGCGCTTGTTTTCCCATCTCCTCCGTCATGGCCTTGTCCACCAGGGCGGCGGTCTTCGCTGTCAGCTCAGCGGCGGAGCCTGGAAGGCAGAGGAGACAAAGCAGCAGCGCCGCCGATGCGGCCCGGGCCATAGCCAGTTGGAGGTGAGTTGGTCCCATGGTGATANCTTCCTCCGGGGTCAGGAGATGAGCTTGTTCGCGACCTTGCCGGCAACATCNGTCAGGCGGAAGTCGCGTCCCTTGAAACGATAGGTGAGCCGCTCGTGGTCGAACCCGAAAAGATGCAGGAGGGTTGCATGGAAGTCGTTGATGTGCATCCGGTCCTTGATCGCGTGCCAGCCGACCTCATCTGTTTCGCCAACAACCTGCCCGCCGCGAATTCCTCCGCCGGCCATGAAGATGCTGAAGCTGAAGGGATGGTGGTCACGTCCGGTATTGGCTGAGCGCCCGCCGCGGTTTTCTCCAAGAGGGGTNCTTCCGAATTCAGACCCCCAGACCACCAGGGTGTCATCGAGAAGACCCCGCTGCTTGAGGTCCTTGATGAGCGCGGCTACGGGCTGGTCCGCCATGGTTGCATTGTAGCGGAGCTCTTTTTCCAGGTTGCTGTGGTGATCCCAGGAAGCGTGGTAAATATTGACGAATCGGACGCCTCGTTCGACCATGCGCCGAGCCAGCAGACAGTTGGTAGAGAAGTTTGAAAAGACGTTCTTTCCACCGCCTCGACCGGCGTTTGGAAGGTCCTTCCTGTCGACTCCATACATGTCCAGGGTCGACCTGGTTTCGTCCCGAAGATCGATGAGCTCGGGAGCGGATTTCTGCATACGGAAGGCGAGCTCGTAGGAAGCGATACGGCTCTGGATCTCAGGGTCGAGCGTTTTCGCGTAGCGCCTGCTGTTGAGATCTCTCAGGGCGTCGAGGCTGGCGCGCTGGAGGTCCGGGCCCAGGCCGGGGGGGTTGTCGAGATTCAGGATCGGCTCGCCCTTGCTCCGAAAGAGAACCCCCGCGTAGGCGGAAGGAAGGAAGCCGCTGGTCCAGTTCGAGGTTCCCCCGCTAGAACCTCTCCCGGCGGTGAGGACCACGTAGCCGGGAAGGTTTTTCGATTCCGATCCGAGTCCGTAATTCAGCCAGGAACCAACGCTCGGGTTTCCAAACCGTGCCACTCCGGTGTTCATCATGAGCTGGCCCGGATGATGGTTGAACTGTTCGGAGTAGATGGATCTGACCAGTGCTATGTCGTCGGCGCAGCTGCCGATGTGCGGGAGGAAATCCGAGAGCTCCATTCCGCATTGGCCGTGGCGAGTGAACTTACGGGGGCTTCGCATCAGCACGGCGGTCTTCTTCTTGATAAAGGCGAAGCGGACATCCTTCGTCATCGATTCAGGAAGGGGCTTGCCGTGCAGCTCATCAAGCTTGGGCTTGGGGTCGAAGAGGTCGAGCTGGCTCGGGGCTCCGGCCATGAACAGGAAGATGCAGTTCTTGGCCCTGGGAGCGAAGTGCGGCAGCCGGGGGGCCAGGGGAGATGCGGGCAGGCCGCCCTCTCCCTCAGCGCCAAGCAGCCCCTGTTCCTGGAGCAGGTGGGCAAGCCCGAGCGTTCCCAGTCCGCTTGCCGAGGTGGCCAGGAAGCTTCTGCGGGTACTTGCTATCGAATCTGCCGGGTTGCCTGTAATCATGAAGCGATCTTGTCCTCCAGCGGCTGTCGGGACCGTCCGAAAAGCATCGGACCACAGAGACGATGTCCTGTCCAGAAAATGAGGAGTAAATCAGGTGTCACGCCGCGCGCGCAGCGGCGCCCGGCCGAAGCCCGGCCAGATTCTCAGGAACCCCAGGATTCCACGGGAGATGATCGTTCCGACGCAGACGAGCCAGATCAGGGCCAGGCAGTCAGGGCCTTCGGGGTCGACCAGGTAGAGTCCGGCGATGCCGGCCGCGGTGGAAACGACAACGGCGTTTCTCATGAAGCCGTAGTCGCCTGTTCCCCAGTGGACGCCATCNGTGGCGAAGCAAAGGGCATTGAGCGGCTGGCAAAGGGAGCTGATGATCCAGGCTCCGGAGACCAGCTTTAACGCGTCCGGCGGCATCAACAGGGCAGAGGCCGGCCCCTTGATTGCCAGCAGAACACCGGTCATGAAGAAGCCGCTTACGATGCTCCAGCCTATGGTGAAGGCTGCCGCCTTCTTCGCCATGGCGCGGTCTCCCTTTCCGAGAAAATAGGCTACCAGGCTCTGGCCGACGATTGCGTAGGCGTCCAGCAGCAGGGCGGTGAAAAACCACAGCTGCCGTACGGCCTGGTGGGCGGCGGCTGTCTGGTCGCCGGCAAGCGTGGCTGTGCGGGTTGCGAGAGCGAGAAAGACGTTCAGAGATCCTGTGCGGATGAACATGTCTCTTCCCGTAGAGAGCAGGTACATCAGGGTGGGCCGGTGGAGGGCCGGGCGGAAGCCGATCTTTTTTCGCACAGCCGTAAAGGCCCAGGCGAGGCCAAGCCACTGGCTGATCACGCTGGCCCAGGCCGCTCCGGCGACCCCCATTTCGGGGAAGGGGCCCATGCCGAAGATCATCAGTGGGTCCAGGATGATGTTGAGGGCGTTGATCCCCGCCGAGATGTACAGAGGTGTCCGCATGTCCTGGATGCCGCGCAGGATGCCAAAGGCAGCGAAACCCACCAGCACGGCGGGGGCTCCAAGCAGACGAATGCGCATGTATTCTACTGTCGTCGCCTGCAGCTCTCCGGAGGCTCCCATCAGCTCGGCGATCGTGTCGAGAAAGGGCAGCAGGGCCGCCATGATGATGCTGAGCAGGCCGGCCATGAGCAGCGCTGTTGCGCCGCGCTTCTGCAGGAGCTCCCTGTCACCTTCGGCTTCGGCGTTGGCTGCGAGGGTCTGGATCCCGACGCCGATGAAGTTCAGGACCCAGAAGGAGCCCGAGAGGATGGAGGTGGCGATTCCGAGTGAGGCCACGGGCGTGGAGCCGAGCCGGGCCAGGAAGCAGGTATCAGCCAGGGATGTCAGCGGCTCCGCGATGGCCGTGCCAAGCACCGGCAGCGTCATGGCGAGGATCGTGCGTCCCGGCTTCTGGGTGAATAGGAGGCTATGGTTTTTTTTCAAGCGGCGCTTAGGTTAGCTGCTCTTGTTGCCGCAGGCAAACCTATCCGGTTGTTACCGGGCGGGGTCTAACTATAATAGAGAGCGTCAGAGGGCCGGGTGACTGGGTCGGCATGGAGACCTGCCTCCTGGCCCGTGAGGACCGGTTGATGTCCCAAGGCGCGAGTGAGCACGACGATGCGAAACCAGATTCTTTTCCTGTTCATGGCGGCCGTATGGGGATGGTCGCAGCCTGGCGGAGCCTCCCTCCACGGGGCGGATGCAGGGCCCGTTGATTTTTCTAATGACGTCATGGCGGTCCTCTCCAAGGCCGGCTGCAATCAGGGGACCTGCCACGGCAACCGCAGCGGCAAGGGCGGGTTCAAGCTCTCACTGCGCGGCCAGGACCCGGCCTTTGACTACGTGGCTCTTACGCGGGGGCCCCGGGGGCGCCGTGTCGACCGGGTGATACCCGAAAAGAGTCTCATACTTCTCAAGCCTGCCGCGGAGGTTCCCCACGAAGGCGGGAGGCGTTTCAGAGCGGGAGACGCTCCTTTTGAAATCCTCAGGAACTGGATTCGTTCAGGCGCCCCCGGCCCGGACTCCCGCTCAGCGAAGCTCGAGCGGCTGGAGGTCAGCCCGGGTAAGGAGCTCGAGGTCCTCGTCGATCCAGCGGCTGAGCTGCAGGTCCGTGTCCACGCGGTCTTTTCTGATGGAACGAGGAGAGATGTGAGCGAGCTCGCGGTCTATGAGCCTGTTGGCGATACAGTGGAGGTGTCCTACAGGGGGCTTATCCGTCGGTCCTCCTTCGGAGAGAGCACTGTCCTGGTCAGGTATCTCGGACGGCAGGCGCCGGTGCGGGTCGCCTTCGTCCCCGCGGGGAAAGGCTATGAGTGGCGCGGTCCGCTGGAGAAGAATTTTATCGATAAGGCCATCTTCGGTAAGCTCAGGCGCCTGCGCCTGAATTCTTCGGTGATCTGCGACGATACGGTCTTCCTGCGCCGCGCGACCCTTGACCTTGCCGGTCGGCTGCCCACCTCTGATGAGGCCAGAGCATTCATCTCGGCTGAGAAGCCCGGAAAGAGAGCGCGCAAGATTGACGAGCTGCTCGCGACCGCTGGCTTCGCTGATTTCTGGGCGCTGAAATGGGGCGATCTGCTGCGTAATGAGGAGAAGGTTCTCGATCGAAAAGGAGTGCAGGTTTTCCAGCGCTGGATTCGCGAGAGTATCGCCTCGGGGAAACCCCTCGATGTCTTTGCCCGGGAAATCCTGACCGCCCGCGGCAGCACGTACAGGAACCCTCCCGCCAATTACCTCAGGGCGAACAGGGATGTTCTTCAGAGGGCGGAGAATACGGCCCAGGTGTTTCTCGGCGTGCGACTCGCCTGCGCCAAGTGCCACAACCATCCCTTCGAGCGGTGGACCCAGGATGATTACTACGGCTGGGCTGCGCTGTTCTCCCGCGTGCGCTACAAGGTGTTTGAGAATAAGCGCCGTGATGGCTTCGACAAGAATGCCTTCGTTGGTGAGCAGGTTGTGTGGATCGCGCGCGAGGGCGAGCTGAAGGATCCGCGGGATGGCAAGAGAGTCGCTCCTCTCCTGCTTGGTGCGGCAGCTGGAGGCCCGGGTGAGAAGGATGACCCGCTCGAATTCCTNGCTGACTGGGTGACGAGCAGGGAGAACCCGTTTTTCTCGAGATCGCTCGTCAACCGGATCTGGTTCAACCTCATGGGCAAGGGGCTTGTTGATCCTGNGGANGATTTTCGCGCCACGAATCCTCCTAGCCACCCCGAGCTGCTCGAGCGGCTTGCCAGGGAGCTGGAAGAGGGCGGCTTTGAACTCAGGAAGGTGATTCGGTTGATTATGAATTCGAGCGCCTACCAGCTGAGCTCCGTTCCTGTGGATTCAAACGGCAAGGTAGAGACCGGCTTCGCGAGGGTTCTTCCTCGCCGGCTTGATGCGGAACAGCTGGTGGATGGTCTCGCGCAGGTGATTGGAGTCAGCCCTTCCTTCAACGGCTATCCGCGGGGGATTCGCGCTGTGCAGCTCCCGGGAACGAACGCGATCCTTCCGCGGTACAAGAAGCCAAGCAGCGCCGACGTGTTTCTCAAGCTGTTCGGCAAGCCCGACAGGATGTTGACCTGTGAGTGCGAGCGAATGTCGCAGACCCATCTTGCCCAGGCGTTTCACCTGGTGAGCGGGCCGATGCTTCACGATATGATATCGAGCGGTGACAACCGGCTTGGTGTTCTTGCCGATTCCGGCCTGGGCGAGCAGGAGCTGATCAGCGAGCTCTATTGGAGCGCGCTCGGGCGTCCGCCATCGAAGATCGAGGCCGCTTCAGTCAGGAGGCTCTTCTCCTCAGCCGGGGGAGGACGGGCCGCCCTGGAGGATCTGGCCTGGGCGCTGGTAAATTCCAAGGAGTTCCTGCTTCGCAGGTAGAAGAGACAGGTATGAATCGCAAAGATCGGGAACGGTTGTTGTTGCGGGGAATCCCGGGAGTCTGCGGTGATTTCAAGACAACGGGTATCAGCCGCCGCAGCCTGCTCAGTGCTGGCGGCCTGGGGATGCTTGGCCTTACCCTCCCGGGCCTCCTGAGAGCCGAGGAGGCGGTCGCGGCAGCGGCGCCGCCGGTAAAGGCCAAGTCGGTGATCTTCCTNTTCCAGTTTGGCGGGCCGAGNCANNTCGATACNTTNGATATGAAGCCCGNCGCNCCGGCNGAAATTCGNGGGCCNCACAAGNCNATCAAGAGTGNTGTTCCNGGNCTCCCGGTNAGCGAGCANCTNCCGCGNATGGCGAANCAGATGGNCNGNATCTGCCCTNGTNCGNAGCATGCACCACACCATGAAGAANCACAANTCGGCGGCCTATTACGCGCTGACCGGNCANGCCCCTCCCCGGGATGACCAGAGGCTCCGAGATTCGCTCAGCCTCTATCCGGCCTACGGTTCGGTTGTCGACAAGGTGGCTCCGCTCAAGAGTGAGCTGCCGACCTTCGTTTCTTATCCTCACGTGATATCCGATGGGTCGGTTACCCCCGGACAGCGGGCGAGCTTCCTGGGCAAGGCCCATGACCCTTTCTTTATCGCGGAGGATCCGAACAGCAAAAATTTCAAGCTGCCAGAACTCAGCCTGCCCGCCGGCCTCTCCTTTGAGCGGCTGCAGAGAAGAAGAGAGATGCAGAAGCTGATCGATTCGCAGTCCAGGCTTCTCGAGTATTCAGCCTCCGCGAAGGGTCTTGATGACTACTACAAGAAGGCCCTGACGATGCTGAGCTCGACCAGGGTGAGAGACGCCTTCGATATCTCACGTGAGCCGGCGGCCGTTCGAGAGAGCTACGGCCGTCATACCTATGGCCAGGGGTGCCTGCTGGCCCGCCGCCTGGTGGAGGCGGGGGTGCGCTTCGTTACCGTCTATTTCGACGCAACCATCGGAGGAAGGAGCGCGACCTCCGGCGGCTGGGACACCCACGGATTCGACAATACGAGGATGTTTCCGATCATCGAGAAGCGGCACNTGCCGATTACCGAGCAGACCCTGCCTACCCTGCTCGATGATCTGGATGACAGGGGGCTCCTCGATGACACCCTGGTGGTCTGGATGGGNGAGTTNGGCCGAACGCCCAAGATCAACGCGAACAAGAGCCGGGACCACTGGCCGCAATGCTATTCGGCTTTGCTGGCCGGCGGGGGGGTCAAGGGCGGCTATGTCCACGGAGCCTCCGACTCAACAGGAGCCTATCCAAGCCGTGACCCGGTCAGGCCGGATGACCTCGCCGCGACCGTATTCCAGCTTATGGGGATCGATCCCGCGACAGAGGTCTACGATACGCAGGACAGGCCGCTGGTGATCGCCGAGGGCGAGGCCATCACAGAGCTCATCGCCTGATCGGCCAGTTGGCCTTTTCAAAGGAGTCTCTGCTTGGTAACCTGCCCTGCCCAATGGTCGATTACACCAGAGCTGTTTCCCGGAGTGATATCATGCCAAAAGAATGGAACTTCAAGCAGGAGCTGGTGGCGGTCTTCGGCAAGCCGATCGCCGAAAATCCTACCCAGTACATGATTGAGAAGGCCTTCGCCCATCACGGGCTTGATTGGCGCTATCTCTCGCTCGAGGTCGAGCCCGAGGATCTCGCAGATGCCGTNACCGGTATGAGGGCNATGAATTTCCGCGGCGGCAATTGTACGATTCCCCACAAGGTGGCCGTGATTGAGCATCTCGACAGGCTTGGAGAGTCGGCTGCGATGATGGGNGCGGTGAATTGTATCGTCTGCGAAGGGGATGAGCTGGTCGGTGAAAATACCGACGGGAAGGGCTTTGTCCAGTCGGTGCGGGAGGTCACGGACCCCGAGGGCAAGCGGGTCGTCATTCTCGGGGCNGGTGGAGCGGCCAGGGCGATCGGGGTGGAGATGGGGCTGGCCGGAGCGGTCGGCTTTACCATCGTCAACAGGACGGTGGAGCGGGGCCNGGAGCTGGCTGAGCTGCTCGTCGAGAAGGTCGGCGTCGAGGCAACGTTCGTTCCCTGGGATGGCGATTTTTCCGTTCCCNCCGGGACGGATATTGTCGTCAACGCGACCTCCATAGGTCTTTTTCCCGATGTCGATGCCAGGGTTCCCCTCAACATCGAGACCCTGGAGCCCGGCATGGTGGTGGCCGACGTCATTCCGAATCCGCCAAGGACCCGCCTGGTGCGAGATGCCACCGAGCGCGGCTGCACGGTTCTCGATGGACTGGGTATGCTCGTTAACCAGGGGGTGGTGGGATTCAGGTACTGGACCGGAGTTGATCCCGACCCCGAGGTCATGCGGGCCGCCCTCCATGAGGTCTTTGGAGGATGAGGCTGGGCGCTGGCAGGAGGCGGTTGGCTGAAGGCGAGAGCTCCCCGGGCTGGAGGCCCGGCTCTGCGATGCGGTGCTCTGCCGCTCTCGCTGGAATTTTCTTCATCATCGGTTGCGCGCCGATGGGGCTTCGGAAGGATCTGTCGCTCCGGGAGTACGTCAACCTGCGGGATGACAGCTATTCCTGGGATGTGCTCGAATCAAAGCAGGGGGAAGGTTTTCAGCGCTATCTTCTCAGCCTGGTTTCGCAGACCTGGCGTTCCGAAGCCGAGGTCGACCGCACCCTCTGGACCCATCGACTGGAGGTCGTCGTTCCCGACTCCGTGAAGGAGAGCGGGGGGGAGCCATCAGAGGCCCTGCTCATCATCGATGGAGGGAGCAACGGGGAAGCGGTGGCCGAAGACGTGGACAACAAGACCGTCTCGATGGCCTTGTCCTCGGGGACGATCGTGGCCAATCTCGGCATGGTGCCCAACCAGCCGCTCGGTTTCGCTCCGGAATTTCGTGGGCGCTATGAAGATGATCTCGTGGCCCACACCTGGAACCTTTACATGGATACGGGCGACCAGACCTGGCTCGCTCGCTGGCCGATGGTGAAAAGCGCGGTGCGCGCGATGGACGCCGTCGAAGAATTCCTGGGCTCGACCAGGGCTACCGGTCTCGCTGGGCCGCTCCCCGTCAGCGGCTTTATCGTTTCGGGCTCCAGCAAGCGTGGTTGGACCACGTGGCTTACCGGCGCCACCGACTCGNGGGTTTCCGCAATCATCCCGATCGTTATCGACGTGGTTAACGTGATTCCCTCCATGGATCACCACTACGCGTCCTATGGCTTCTGGGCTCCGGCTGTTCGCGATTACGAGGAGCAGGGTGTCATGGCGCGTAAAAACGAACCGGCCTACCAGCGCATGATCCGGCTGGTGGATCCCTATTACTACCTCGATCAGCTGAGGATGCCCAAGTACATGATCAACGCGGCAGGTGACCAGTTCTTCCTGCCTGATTCTTCCAGGTTCTATTTTGACCAGCTCTCGGGAGAGAAGTACCTGCGCTACGTACCCAACACCGACCACTCTCTTTTCGGCACCGATGCTTCCGCCGGAGTCGCCGTTTTTACGGGGATGATTTCGCGGGGCTCTCCGCGTCCTGAATTCTCCTGGAGCATGGAAGATGATGGCTCGATCCGGGTGTCAGCTATAGATCGGCCTGTCGAGGCACGGCTCTGGCAGGCGACCAATCCGGATGCGCGTGATTTCAGGCTGGCCGCCCTGGGCGCGGCCTGGAGAAGCGGGTTGCTTGGCGATGATGGCAAGGGNGCCTATGTCGGGCGTGTCCGTCTGCCGGAAAAAGGCTGGATCGCCTTCTTTGTCGAGCTGACCTACCGACTCGATACGGGCGAGACGATCAAATTCACCACGGGCATCCGGGTGCTTCCGGAGAAGCTTCCCTATATCGAGAAGTTGAAGGTCTACGCCGCGCCGGAAAAGTCTGATTTCTGATCCCTTCAGGCACTAAATCCCAACTTGTCGGCAGCTTTACTTGTTATGAAAGAGCAGATCTATTAAATTGTATTTGATCGCGAGTCGCGGGTGCAGCCTGACCCGCAGTGCAGCGCGCAGGTACTAAGGATTCCTTGAAATAGAGCAGAAGACGACCTCATGAACCGCATCCAGCCGTCTCTTTCGGTATCTTCAATCCTTCTCCTGGCGGTNGCCATANTGGCACCCGGGNTGGTCTCGGCCGAGGAGAAGAAGGCCTCCAAATTTACTCCCGAACAGATCGGCTTCTTTGAAAAGGAGGTCCAGCCGGTTCTCGAGAATCGCTGTTACAAATGCCATGGGGATGGCAAGAAGGCAAAGGGCAGTCTGCGGCTGAATTCACGGGCCAATGTGCTCAGGGGCGGGGTTGTCGGCCCTGCTGTCAGTCTCGATAATCTCGACAAGAGCCTGGTTCTCCAGATGATCTCCTATAAGGATGATGAGCACCAGATGCCTCCCAAGGGGAAGCTTCCCCAGGCTGAGATTGACCTGCTCACCCGCTGGGTGAAGATGGGGATCCCCTGGACTCCCGGCGCGCAGGCGCCGGGCGGCGAGGCGGGAGCGAAGGAGACCGCCGCAATTACGGCTGNGGATCGCGCCTGGTGGGCCTACAAACCGGTGAAGCGCCCAGCTGTTCCGGCCGTCAAGGATGGCCAGTGGATCAAGAACCCGATTGACGCGTTTATTCTCTCCCGGCTCGAGAAGGATGGACTCCGGCCGGCTCCGCCGGCGAGCAAGGAGACCCTGGTCCGTAGAGCCTATTATAATCTGATCGGCCTGCCGCCGACTCCCGCTGAGGTCAAGGCGTTCCAGGCGGACAGCTCCCCCGGCGCCTGGGAGGCTCTGATCGACAGGCTGCTCGAGTCCAGGCACTATGGAGAAAAATGGGCCAGGCACTGGCTTGACCTGGTGCGTTTCGCTGAGACCCACGGCTACGAGCGGGACAACAACAAGGCGCANGCCTGGAGATATCGGGACTACGTNATCAAGTCCTTCAACGAGGACAAGCCGTACGACCGTTTCGTGATGGAGCAGATCGCCGGCGATGAGCTGGAAAATGTGGATGCGGANAGCATCTCGGCCACNGGTTTTTACCGCCTTGGAATCTGGAATGATGAGCCGGCCGACAGGTTGCTGGCGAAGTACGATGTACTGGACGGGGTNCTGTCGACGACCACCCAGGTGGTCATGGGGATGACGGTTGGTTGCGCGCGCTGTCATGATCACAAGAAGGATCCGATTCCACAGGAGGACTATTACCGCCTGCTCGCATTCTTTCAGGACGTGACCAATATGAACGACCGCTCGACGCGCAAGGTCATGGACAATGTCGAGAGCGAGAAGCTCAAGGTTGAGCTGGCGAAAAAAGAGGCTCTCGAGAACGGGTTCTATAACCAGATCTTCCAGCTTGAAGAGAACTTCAAGCTGGCCCTCATGAAAAAGGATGGCCTCAAGACGGCCGCAGGCGTGCGGGTGCCTGATCTCGTCGAGCTCTCCTTCAAGTTCTATCGAGACACNTGGAANAAGCTTCCCGATTTTGACCTCATCAAGCATGAGGCCGAGGGAAAGCTGGCTGATGGGTTCCTTTCCCTGAGGCCGGCTTCGCGTAAGCACGCTATCGGCCTGGTCTTTGAGGGCAAGCTAAGGGTACCCGCGGATGGAAAATACTCCTTCAAGCTCTCCTCCACTGCGGGTGTCCGCCTGCTGGTTGGCGGGAAGAAGGTCTTCGAGGCTGACGGGGCCGGCTCGCATTCCGGAGACGCCCCGGTCGAGCTGAAGGCCGGGCTCAGGGATATTCGTCTCGAGTATTTCAACGCCTACGAAGAGCCGCGTCTTTCAGTCTTGTGGTCGGGCCCCGATTTTACCGACCGGGGGCTCACGCTGACCAAGGCCGAGGAGTCGACCATCATCGGGACCTCGAAAAAAGATGCCCAGCGCTGGTCCTACACGCTGAAGAAGCCCGCGGGCGGCTGGGCGCGCCCGGGGTACAAGACCAAGGGATGGAAGAAGGGTCCAGGCGGCTTCGGTACCAACGGCACGCCGGGAGCGGTGGTGCGAACCGANTGGAAGACTCGTGATATCTGGCTGCGTAAGGAATTCAGCCTCGATCGCCTGCCGGGAACGCTATTCCTCGATATCTGCCACGACGAAGATGCCGAGGTGTATATCAACGGAGCCCTGGTCAAGAAGCTCTCCGGTCACAGGAATGATTACATCTCGTTCAGCCTTCCCCAGGCGGCTGTTAAGGCTCTCGGGGTCGGCCTGAACACCATCGCTGTTCATTGCAAACAGACCGGCGGCGGGCAGTATATCGATGTGGGCCTGCGGGCCGGAAAGTTTACCGGTGAAGACATCACCTCGCTCATCAAGCGACGTGGAGAGGAGCTGCTCGGCGCCGCGAACAGGAAGCTCTATGACGAGCTTCGGGCGAAGCTCCAGGACAGCAAGGCGCGAGGGGTTGTGCAGACCACCAAGTCGACCAGCTACGACACCATGGCCGTCGCTGAAAAGGGGAGGTCTCCTACCCATATCCTGCTCAGGGGCAATCCTCATATTCAGGGCAAGAAGGTTGAGCCCGGCTTCCCGGCGGTTTTGACCTCGGTCGCGCCACGAATAACTCAGAGGCCGGACTCGCAGACCTCGGGCAAGAGAAGGGCCCTGGCCGAGTGGATGGTCAGCAAAGACAACCCCACGAGCTCGCGAACGATCGCCAACCGGCTCTGGCAATTCCATTTTGGCAGGGGAATCTGCCCCACGCCCAGCGACTTCGGGAAGTTGGGCCAGCTACCGACTCACCCGGAGCTTCTCGACTGGCTGGCAGTTGAGATGGTTGCGCGGGGCTGGAAGCTGAAGGATTTCCATAAGCTGCTGATGACCTCGAATGCCTACAGGATGTCCTCGAAGTCGGTTGCGAAAGCTCTTGAGGCCGACCCCGCCAACAATCTCTTCTGGCGTTTCAATATGCGGAGACTGTCGGCCGAGGAGATCCGGGATTCGATTCTCAAGGTCAATGGGACGCTCAGCACGAAGTACCTTGGGGCGAGCTTTTATCCCGAGGTGCCCCGCGCGGTTCTACAGACCTCATCCCGCCCCGGCGGTGTCTGGCGGAAGTCTTCGCCGGAGGAGCAGCGACGACGCAGTGTCTATATCTTCATTAAGCGCTCCCTCATACCTCCGATGCTCTCGACCCATGACCTGGCGGATACTGATTCCAGCTGCGCCTCACGGTTTACCACAACGGTGCCGACCCAGGCCCTGACCATGCTCAACAGCAAGTTCCTCAACGATCAGGCCGGCGTGTTCTCCGCCTCTCTGCAGAAGGAATTCGGCGACGATGTCCGGGGGAAAATCAGCGCGGGCCTCAACCTCGTCTTCTGCCGGAAGCCGGTGAAGGNCGAGGTCGATCAATGCGTCAAGTTAATCAATGACTTCCAGGTGGGAGATAAGCTCAGCGCCGAGCAGGCGTTCAAGTATTTCTGCCTGTTGGCTCTCAATCTAAATGAATTCGTATACCTCGACTGAGGAGTGAAAGCATAAATATGAGCAATTCAATGAACAGACATGGCGGCGGCAACCAGTTCTGTGGTCGGACTCGCCGGGAATTTCTCTGGCAGACCGGTGGCGGGTTTACAGGTACCGCCCTCGCGGGGATGCTTGGCAGCAACTTCTTCGCTGACCAGGCGGTGGCGGCCGATGGGGTGACCAAGTTCGAGAATCCCCTCTCGGTCAAGCAGCCTCACTTCAAGCCGAAGGCGAAGAACGTAATCTTTCTCTTCATGTATGGCGGTCCCAGCCAGGTCGACACCTTCGACTACAAGCCTGATCTCTATCCTCTTGATGGAAAGACCATCGAGGTCAAGACCTTTGGCCGTGGAGGCCGCAAGAGCAAGGGGCGGGTCGTTGGTCCCAAGTGGAAATTCAAACGCTACGGTAAATGCGGCAAGATGGTGTCGGACCTGTTCCCGCATCTCGGCACCTGCGTTGATGACATTGGCTTTATTCATTCCATGTATGCCGACTCTCCGCTGCATGGCTCGGCCCTGCTCAATATGAACTCCGGCCGTGTTCTCAGCGGCAACCCCTGCATCGGAACCTGGGCGACCTACGGNCTCGGCAGNGAGAACCAGAACCTGCCCGGNTTNGTTGTCATGCTGAGNANNAAGGGAGGGCCNATCAGCGGNGCCAAGAACTGGACGAGCGGCTATATGCCCGCCTCCTACCAGGGNACTGTTGTNAAGGCTANCGGGACTCCGATCCTGGACCTCGCCATGCCGCCGGGAATGACCAAGAGTGTCCAGCGGCGTCTGCTTGANAATCTCAACGACATCAACTCGGCGCATTACGCTCAGCANCCGACCAACTCNAACCTGGCCGCGAGGATNGCGAGCTATGAGCTTGCCTTCAANATGCAGAAGCACGCGCCCGAGGCGGTTGATTTNAACCAGGAGTCCGNTGCGACCCGTGATCTCTACGGCATCGATGGGTCNCGAACNGATGACTTCGGNCGNAAGTGCCTGCTGGCCNGGAGNCTTGTCGAGCGNGGNGTTCGCTTTATCCAGGTCTACTCCGGTGGNGCGCATAACGATGANAANTGGGATGCCCACGGCAGCCTNGANCGNAACCACGGCATCCATGCCGGCAATACCGACAAGCCCATCGCGGGATTGATCAAGGATCTCAAGCAGCGCGGNATGCTCGATGAGACCCTGATCGTCTGGGGCGGTGAGTTCGGTCGCCAGCCAACGGCTGAGTACGGCAAGGGNACCGGTCGGGATCACAACTCCTACGGCTTCACGATGTTCATGGCCGGCGGCGGGATCAAGGGCGGCGTCAGCGTTGGAAGGACCGACGAGCTCGGAGCCCATGCCATCGAGGATCGTTTCCACGTCAAGAATCTCCATGCGACGATATTGACGCAGCTGGGGATTGATCCGAACCGGCTGAGCTTCTTCTACAACGGTCTTGACCAGAAGCTCGTTGGAGTTGAAGGAGCCGAGCCGATTCACCAGCTCATTGCCTGAGAGGCAGCCCCTGGTGACTGGATCCAAGGAAGGCGCTGAGGTCGGGGCTGGCCGCCTCCAGGCCTATGACGTTGCCCGGGGACTCGCCTTCCTGGGGATGGTGATCGTCAACTACAAGATCCTCCTGTCTGGCCTCAGCCCAGTCGGGCCGGACTGGCTGAACAGCCTCACCGGTGTTTTTACGGGGAGGGCGGCCGCGCTCTTCGTGGTCGTCGCCGGGGCGGGGATCTCTTTGATGGCGTCTCGGGCGAAGGAGAAGGAAGCCGGTCTCGCCGCTTTTCGTNTCATTCTCTGTAAGCGCGCTCTCTTCCTGGTCGTGCTGGGCTACGGCTGGGTGGAGCTCTGGCCTGCGGACATCCTTCATTTCTACGGTTTCTATTTTCTTTTCGCCGTGGTCTTCGTCTCCTTGCCTGGGAGATGGCTGTGGGTGCTCACGGGCTCGTCGGTTGCCGGCTTTACCATGCTCTACCTTGTCGTCGGTTTCTGGGATGACTGGAACCTTGAAACACTCGAATACAGGAACTTCTGGGAGCCCTGGCAGCTGGTGAAAAACCTGGTGTTCAACGGTTGGCATCCCCTTCTGCCCTGGCTGGGCTTTCTCTTTGCCGGGATGTGGCTCGGGCGGCAGGATCTCGTAAATCGTCGAATGAGCCGGCGTGTACTGGTCACCTCAGCGCTGGTTGCCGCCTGCGGCTATCTCCTCGCCTGGTTTCTCACCGGCGCCCTGGCGAAAAAACCGAGCCACGGGCGTCTGGATGAATTTGTCATGGCACTTCATCAGTTGGCGAAGGCGGAGAGCTTTCCTCCTGCGCCGCTCTACGTTCTCTCCGCAGGCGGCGTGGCCTTCAGCGTCGTGGCGTTGTGCTTTCTTGTCTGCAGGTCAGTCCGCGCAAAAAAGATTCTTCACCCCCTGGCCTGCACCGGGCGCATGGCTCTGACCCTCTACATCACTCATGTCTTTATCTCTTTCTTCATCGTCGGGGACCAACTGGAAGAGGGGAAATTGGGTAGTATGGAGTTGACGGAGTCCGCGGTATGGATTGTCGCGGTCTGGGTGGTATCTATTCTTGTTGCTACCGGCTGGTTTCGCTTTTTTCGGCGTGGTCCATTAGAGTCGGTGATGCGCTTTCTGACTGGTTGAGCGGCATGGGAACGTGGATACAGGCGGCCGCGGTAAAGGCATGATGCACGAGCAAAAAGAGACCATTCTCCAATTTGGCGCCGGGAAATTTCTCAGGGCCTTCTTTGATCTCTTCGTGCAGGAGGCTGCCGAGGCGGGCGAGGCGCCCGGCAAGGTGGTCGTAGTCCAGTCGACCCCGGGAAGTCGTGTTGACGAGCTGAACGCCGCCGGCTGCGTCTACCATGTGCTTCTGCGCGGGATCTGCGCTGGCGAGAGGATGGATGAGGCCAGGCGGGTTGAGAGCATCAGCAGGGCCCTGGTTGCAGGGGATAGCTGGGATGAGGTGCTCGAGCTGGCACGCTCGCCTGAGCTGCGGGTCGTGGTATCGAACACGACCGAGAAGGGATACGAGGTAGATGAATCAGATGGGCCCGATTCTTCTCCACCGAACTCTTTTCCCGCCAAACTTTTACAGGTACTGCTGGCCCGCTTTGAGGCCGGCCTGCCNGGACTGACGGTCCTTCCCTGCGAGCTCATCGAACACAACGCCAGCAGGCTGCGGGGGATCGTGCTGGGGCTTGGCGAGCTTTGGGGGGCGGCTCCGGGTTTTCTCCGTTGGGCCGCGAGGGAATGCTCCTGGCACGAGAACCTCGTTGACCGGATTGTCACCGGGACGCCCGAGGAGCATCCACTGCTCGATGAAGACCCCCTGGTGGTGGCCTGCGAGCCTTTCGCTCTTTTCGCTATTGAGAAGACGGATGGCGNGCTCGAGCTGTTTTCTCACCCGGCTATTCTGCCAGTGGATGATGTTACGCCTTACGCGTTGCGCAAGGTCAGGATCCTCAACGGAGCCCACACGGCGCTGGTGGCAAAGGCTTTACCTGCCGGATTCCAGACGGTGAGAGAAGCCGTGGAGGACTCCGAGCTCGGTTCCTGGTTGCGCGAACTTCTCTTTCAGGAGATAGTGCCCACGGTTAGCGGGCGAGTGGATGATGCGGAGGGCTTCGCCCGCGAGGTGCTGGAGAGATTTCGGAATCCGTTTGTCGAGCATCGCCTCGAGGATATCGCTCTTCATCACGAGGAAAAACTTCGGACCCGGCTGCTCCCGACCCGGGAGGAATATGCTGAACAAACTGGTGAGGAGCCGGTTATTCTGACGGAAATCCTCAGAAGCCAAGGCTGAATCATGAGACAGTACCTGGATCTTTTAAATCGTATTTTTGACGAAGGCGTCGAGAAAGGTGACCGCACCGGAACCGGTACGATCAGCGTGTTTGGCCATCAGATGCGATTTGACCTTGCCCGGGGTTTTCCCCTCCTGACCACGAAGAAGTTGCATCTGCGCTCGATCATTCATGAGCTGTTGTGGTTTCTCCAGGGGGACACGAACACCGCCTATCTCAAGGAGAACGGTGTAGGAATCTGGGATGAGTGGGCGGATGATGCGGGGAACCTCGGGCCGGTCTACGGNCACCAATGGCGTTCCTGGGGGACTCCCGATGGCGGGACCATTGACCAGGTGTCGCAGGTGATTGAGCAGATCGGGAAGACCCCGGATTCACGGCGACTGATCGTGAGCGCCTGGAATGTAGGGGAGCTGGAGTCCATGGCTCTTCCTCCCTGTCATCTCCTCTACCAGTTNTATGTGGCGGAAGGAAAGCTCTCCTGCCAGCTCTACCAGAGAAGCGCTGATGCCTTCCTGGGGGTTCCCTTCAATATAGCCAGCTATTCGCTGCTCCTGCTGATGGTAGCCCAGGTCGCCGGGCTTGAGCCGGGAGAGTTTGTTCACACCTTCGGAGATGTTCACCTCTATTCCAATCACCTGGAGCAGGCAAAGCTGCAGCTCTCGCGTGAACCTCGGGAGCTGCCATCGATGCAGTTGAACAGCGAGGTTGACGACATCTTCTCCTTCCGGTTCGAGGATTTTCAGCTCGAGGACTACGACCCNCATCCGCATATCAAGGCTCCGGTCGCAGTATGAAGTTGTCGTGTATCTGGGCCATGTCGGAGAATTATGTCATTGGAAGGGACGGGAATCTTCCCTGGCGTCTCTCTGCCGACCTGCAGAGATTCAAGGCTCTCACCATGGGGCATCATATCGTCATGGGGAGGAAGACCTGGGAGTCGATTGGCCGCCCCCTGCCGGGACGAACGAGCATCGTGTTGACCCGTGACCCCGAATACCGGGCTGAGGGCTGCCTCGTGGTCCAGTCGCTGGATGCCGCCCTTGAGGCTGCGGCAGGAGATGATGAGGTCTTTGTCGTCGGAGGGGCATCTATCTACGCCCTCGCCCTGCCCACATCCAGCAGGCTCTACGTAACCCTGGTGGGGGCGGAGGTAGAGGGAGATGTGTCTTTGCCGCCGGATGTGCTCGACGGCTTTCGGCTCGCGGGAGAAGAATGCCATGAGCCGGATGAAAAAAACCAGTATGCTTACAGCTTCCGGTCGTATGAGAGGGATGTTGGCTAGCTCCTGTCCCGCTGCGCCGGCGGTCGCCCGCATTAGCAAGTAGAGAGGGTTCTATCGTGGATCTTAAAGACAAGAGAGTCGTCGTTACCGGTGGCGGAACAGGAATTGGACGAGGGGTGGCCCTTGCCTTCGCCGCCGAGGGGAGCCATGTGGCTATCTGCGGGCGCAGGGAAGAGCCGCTGCTGGAGACAGCCGGCCTGCATACTGGAGAGAACGCGATTCTCACGATGTCCTGCGATGTCGCTGACCGCGAAAGCACGGGCAGGTTCTTCTCCTGGGTAGAGGAGACCCTTGGCGGGATCGACATCATCGTCATCAACGCCGGAATCAACGTTCGAGAGCGGTCGATGGCCGAGACCACCCCGGAGGACTGGGACCGCGTCATGTCTGTCAATGCCACGGGGCCCTTCAACTGCATGTACGCTGTGCTGCCGGGAATGCGCGAGCGCCAGGATGGATTGATCGTCAATATTTGCTCGACCGCCGGGAAGAGGCCCATTCCGCTAGGTGGAATCGCCTACGGCGCATCCAAGTTCGCTCAGCGGGCGCTTGGTATCGGGGCGGGCTACGAAGAGGGTGATAATGGTATCCGTATCACCAATGTCTACCCTGGAGAGGTGGACACTCCTATCCTCGACAATCGTCCACAGAAGGTCAGCGATGAACACAAGACCCGTATCCTTCAGCCCGCAGATGTGGCCGCCATGGTGGTGGCGGTGGCGAGGCTCCCGGCGCGGGCATCGGTTCCCGAGCTCATCGTCAAGCCGACGATCCAGCTCTACGCCTGAGCCTGGCCGGCCTACCGGAGGCTCTTGAGGAAGGCGATGATGTGGGGGAAATCATCGTCGCCGATGTTCTTGTCCAGACCCTGGGGCATGAGGGATACCGCCGTGGGCTCCATGCGGACTATGCTGGAGCGGCGGATCGAGACCTCCTCGAGCTGGGCAGTCGCCAGGGTGACGGTATCGATGGTCTCGTGGCGGACGATACCGGTGAGCGGGCGGCCGTCGCGGGTGATGATGGTGTGGGTNTCAAAGCTGTTGACGATGGTCGAGCTTGGNTAGAGGGTGGATTCAAGCAGGTCACGCCAGCCGCGGATCTGCCCGATGCGTGAAAGATCGGGTCCAATGTCCCCGCCNCGTTCCTCTATCTTATGGCAGGTGGAGCAGGCGGCCTTCTTGCCGAAGAAGAGCTCCCGGCCCTTCTCGATGCTGGCGCNTTCCATGNGGGTGAGGAATNCNTCNATTCGCCCGGCTTTTTCCCGGTCATTTTCAGCNATGCTCTCGATGAGGGCTGAGGACTTCCGGCGAATGCTNCNGGGGTAGCCCCGGAAAATNCGTTCGAGCCGGGATGGCTGGAGCGAGGTCAANCCCTTGGACTTCTGCAGCGAGGCGAGCAGCTTGTCGCCGAGCTTCTCCATCTCAGGGTTTCTTCCAGCGGTTTTTGAGATGAGGGTGAAGCCGTTGAAGGCGCCCTGGTTCTCTTTCCGGTCCGCTTTGGCCGCTGTCCAGGAGACCCTGATTCGCCCATCAGGAAGCGGCCGCAGTCCCTCGAAGAGGGCGTGCGACAAGCCCTCGGAGAAAACTTCCTGGTCGGTTTTCAGCCCGGCTATGTCTTTCTTCCCGGAGCCGCCCAGGTGCTGGACCCGAACTTCCGAGCCCTGCATCTTCTCGCCTAGGGGTTCCCAGGTTCCATAGAACACGAGCTTGTAGNCCCCGGCCGGNTCCAGGCCNCCAAGGTCAAAGCCGGTTACGTATTCCTGGTGGCGGCCTCCCCCGCCTTTCTTTCCGTTGAAGACAAAATCTACCAGCAGGGGATTGGTCCTTCCCCTGGCAAAACCCGTGAGGCTGGCGCCGGTGGGACTGCCGACGGTAAGGCGGGGGACGATGCGGCCCATCGAGTCGATCAATTCGCTGAGCCGTGTTCCGGAGAGAGGGTTCCAGGAGTTCCAGGTCGCGCCGTCACCTCCCGGGTCATCGAGGGAGGCGGCCGGCCCCTTGTGGGTGCCCGAGACGCGNCCGCTCGCTTCGTCCTTTACATCGACGTCGACGTTTACGTAGAAGCCTGTTCCGGGACGCTCAAATGCGTTGGCCAGCAGCGGCAGCTCCAGCGGGCCGCAGCCGGGCAGCCGGTCGGCCAGCCGGGTGAGCTGTTTTGTGCTGAGGGCCGCCTCCGAGAGGGCTCGTGAGGCCTGCAGCCGCAGGGATGGCTTGCTGTCGGGCTGGAGCTGGGAAAGAAGCAGGTCGACAGCTTCGTCATCAAGCTTGCCGCGGTCAATTGTGACGGCGGCGAGGGCCGAGATCTTCAGGCGTTGGGGGGTTCCAGCCGTGTTGGCGAGCTTGAGGAGCCTCTCCCGGAAGCCGGTTTCACCGAGGATACGAAGGGTCGCTACCGCCTGGCTTCTGAGCGCTTCGTTGTCACGGTCCAGTACTTCCCGGAAGCCCTTTTTCCATTCCGCAGGCAGTCCCGCGCTTCCGCANCGGGCTACGGCCTCCAGGAGAGCCGACAGCTTTTCAGCCGAGCCGGCCTCGTCCTCGAGGTGCGCGGCCACCACGCTGCGGACCTCCGGATTGGCGTTGAAGGCCTTGACCGCGCCCCTGAGCATGGCTCTCTCATCCCGGCCGGGTTTTTCCGTTTTCAGCCAGGTGTCGATCAGCGATGAGATGTTTTTCGCCCAGTCGGGGTGGCGGCCGGCAATCTCCATGGCGGCGCGCTTGAGCGCCGAATCCTTGGTGTCGAGCAGCGGGATGACCTGGTCTATGGAGAGCTTGAAGCCCATCCGGTCGAGAGAGATGAGACTCAGCCTTCTCGTCTGGGCCGATCGGCTCGCGAGCCCCTTGAGGGTTTCNGCGGGGTCGCCGATATCGATGAGCGCGTAGCAGAGAGCGTGGTCCAGGTAATCATCGGAGCTTGTTTCCATGGCCTGGAGAATTGATTTTACGGCCTTCGGGCTGCCGATTCTCCCCAGCGCTTCGGCTGCAAAGCGCCTGGCGCCCTGCGCGTCTTCCGTGACGATTCGGCAGAGAGCTTTCACCGCGTTCTTGTCCNGTGCCATTCCAAGACTGCGCGCCGCCGCCTGGCGGACTCCCGGGTGACTGTCGCTGAGAGCGCCCCTGAGAGCCGCGAGNGCCCTGGGACCTCCTGTTCTCGATAAGGTCCAGACTGCGCGAGCCCGGCCCTCTGGAGCTTTGCTTNTTGCGAGGAATGCGATGACGGCCGGGGCGGCTTCCTGTCCGCGGGCCGCGAGGGCTTCGCGCGCACGGTCACGGATCAGGGGACGCTGGTCGGCGAGAAGCCGCGCCAGGGCGGNATGCGAGGCTCCCTTCCAGTCGACCTTTACGCCCAGCGGGTCCGTGGTCTTCGCCCCGTTCTTGCGGCGGATCCTGTAGATCGAGCCAAGCAGCTGGGGCTTGGCAAGCTTGGAGGTCGGGCAGCCCCAGCTGAGCCAACCGCCGGTGTCGATCACCAGGAGGCTCCCATCATGGTCCTCCATGACATCAGTCGGGTGAAAATCGATGCTCGGGGAGCGGAGNAAGACCTCGTCCCGCGCTCCGAAGGTCGATCCGGTGGNCAAGAGGGTGCTTCGGTGAACCGCGTGGGTGTTGAAATGACAGCTGAAATAGTCACCGCGGTATTCTTTTCCAAGATGCTCTCCCCTGTAGCGGAGAAGTCCAGCCGGCGCGACCTGTCCCCAGCGCACGACCGTGCCCAGCCTGTAGCCCGTTCTCTTGAGGCTGGCNGCGCCTTCGCGGGTGGAGCCATAGTCCTTCGGGCCGTATTGGCCGCCGTGGATCCAGTGAGAGAGCGAGTCGTGCCGTCCCCCGACGCTGTCGAAGATCGCGCAGGTTCCCAGCATGTCGCCCCAGGGCGTGAAGGCCAGCTCGACCGGGTTGATTCCAGCGTGGCAGACGACCCGGATGTCCGAGCCATCTGTACGGCAGGAGAAAACCCCGGCAGAGGTTCCCTTCGCGGCGTGAACTCCATCGGTTCCGACAAGGTCGTAGCCGAAGATTCCGCCGGTAAAGTAGAGCAGGCCGTTGGGNCCCAGCCAGGGGCCGTGCTGGTTGGCCCGGCCATCGAATTCCATATAACCCATGATCTTGTCGCGACGGTCGGCGACCCCATCCCCATCGGTGTCCTCGAGTCGCCAGAGATAGGGAGATGAGATGATGTAGAGGGCTCCCTGGTGCCAGAGGGCTCCNTCNGGCATGACCATCTTGTCGGCAAAGATGGTGCTCTTGTCAAAGACGCCATCTCGATCGGTNTCTTCAAGCATCCTGACAAATCGAGNNCGNTGCTTCAGCAGCTCGGCTTTCTGCAGGTTCTGCCCGTCGCTTTCGGAGATGAACATGCGTCCCTGCGGGTCGAGGGTGGCGAGCATCGGATGCTCGACAAGCGGCGGGGCGGCGACCAGCTCGATGGTGAACCGCTCATCGATGATCAGCTCGGGCTGCTTGAACTTTTCTTTCTCGCCGCCGGGCAGGGGACAGCAAAGGGAGATCGCCAGGATGAAGAGGTNTGGTCTCATGGGGCTGAAGNATCCTGTCTGCGGCGACAGNGGTCGCCGTGAATATGGTAGCTATTCCCTGGCTCCCGCAAGGGACTTGAAGTCTGAAGAGCTGGGCTCCTGGAACACCTTGAGTCCGAACTCAGGCAGCTTGCTCAGGAGATGGTCAAAAATATCGGCCTGGATGTCTTCGTAGTTTGCCCAGGCGGTGTCATTGGCGAAGCAATAGATCTCGATGGGAAGCCCCTGCGATCCGGGCTGGAGCTGGCGTACCAGCAGGGTCATTCCCTCCTGGTGGAGCCGCTTATTGTCTCTCAGGTATTGGATAATGTAGGCTCGGAGGGTTCCGATGTTCGTCAGGCGCCGAGGATCCCAGGTGAGGTCAGACCCTGGATCGTTTTCCTTATTGTGGCTGTCGAGCTCATCGAGTTTTGATTCCATGTATTGCTTCAGAGGGGAGAACCGGGAGAAGCGCTCGATCTCATCTTCCTCCAGGAAGCGGATCGTCGACATGTCGATGCTGAGCGAACGCTTGATCCTGCGTCCCCCGGACTCCGACATTCCTCTCCAGTTCCGGAATGACTTCTGGATGAGCTGCGCTGTGGGTACCGTGGCGATGGTCTTATCCCAATTCTGGACCTTGACGGTATGCAGGGCGACATCGATGACATCACCGTCAACTCCTGCGCCAGGGATCTCGATCCAGTCTCCTACCCGCACCATGTCGTTCTGGGTCAGCTGGATGGATGCCACCAGCGAGAGAATGGTGTCCTTAAAGACGAGCAGCAGGACGGCGGTCATGGCCCCGAGCCCGGTCACGAAGTAGCCGACGCTCTGTCCTGTCAGGATTGCGATGATAATGACCGCGCCGAAGGCGAAGGCGAGAAGCTTCACAATCTGGAGGTAGCCCTTGAGTGGGCGCTGCCTGGCGATCTCGAAGGTCTGGTAGACCGAATTGAAAGAGTTGATGGCTGCGCTGGCCGCCAGTGTCACGAGCAGCACGATGAGAGCCTCGTTGATCCTTTCCAGGGGAGCCCACCAGGTGCTGCCGAGGTCGTTGCTCCTGAAAACCGCGGGGAGGTAGCCGGCGAGGGCGTCAGGGACATGGTCGGTTCCTGAGACCAGCAGGTAGATTACAATGAAGGGCGCCAGGAGGCAGGTTCTGTGCAGCAGCTGGGGATCGAGGAGCATGTCGTCGATCTTGTTCTTGCTCCCGGCCACCCATCTGCTGATGAGAGGAACAATGACCGCGCGCATGAGGAAGTAGGAGCTGATGGCNGTGGCGAGAAGGACGGCTACGCCGATGGCCTGGTCCCAATTGGACGGCTGGTTTGCATTTTCTGTCTGGGCAAGGAAGAAGCGGAGACTTGATTTCACCTGTTGGCTCCCGGGTTAAAGATCCTGGATAATCCACCATAATGCCTTCGGCTGGGCTCAGGAGCCAAGCAGAAGTTTGCGCAGGGTCGCCAGTTCTTTCCGCAACAGGATGTTTTCCGGGTCGGNCGCGCAGAGCCTGGAGAGGTAGTGGAGGTGGGGGANCACGAGCCGCGGCGCGCTGGTATGCTCAGTGAGGAAGAGCAGCGCGGGNTGCGAAGCGGGNTTNCTGGCCAGGAGCAGCCGCGCCAGTGAGGCGGATTTTCCGGCGGCGGCCCGTCGGCTTGCCGCGAGAGCTTCCACCAGGTGCCGTTCGGCCTCGGCCCATCCACAGGCGGCCAACTGGAGCGCGGCCGTTTTCCAGGGGCCGCTTTGCAGCTCGTTGAGGGCCAGGGCGCGTTCGTTGACTGAGCTCTTCAATTCTTCAGCCGCGGATTCCAGGCGGGCAAGCCGCCTCCTTGATTCTTCCAGCAGTCCCCTGCGGAGAAAGAACCTTGCCCCATGCAGGATGACAGCCGGCGATAAAGGCGAGAGCCCCTCTGCTTTTCGCAGGTTCACCAGGCTGCCGGCATCATCGCCAAGGGCCTCCCTGGTCGTCGCCCTCGTGAGCCACGCCTCTGCCGCCTTGCCGGCTGCGACGAGGTGATGGTCTCTCGAGGAGGGACCGCTGGATTTCTTCAGGGCCTTGAGATAATCAAGCAGGTAGGCGGCGAGCCTGGCCTGGCCGGGGCCGCCAATTTCCAGCAGGCAACGGGCCGCCTGGTAGCAGGCGTGCTCGATGGTGGGATCCTCCTGCAGAAGATCGATGAGGAGAGCNAGAGCCTCGCTCGGCCGTCCTGATTTTCGCAGAGCCATCGCCAGCTCAAAGCTTGCCTCGTTTTTTAGAGCAGCCACCTCCAGGCCTCGCCGCAGGGCTGGAATGGAGAGCTGGTATTGACCTCGCCGCTGCTGGATGAGGCCGAGCTGGTAATGCGCTCGTGGATCTNTCGGCAGCGTTGCCAGNACCNTCTTGATGTGGGGGAGNGCCTCTTCGTGNTTTCGTGCGCGCAGNGCTATGGAGATCGCGACTCGGCGAAGATCCGGATTGTCAGCGAGTTTCAGGGCGCGCTCGATTGTTTCGCCCGCCCGGGAATGATCGTGCTGGAAGGAGCGGAGCCTGGCTACTTGGGCAAGGAGCTCCGCCTTGTGAAGCCTGGTTGTCGTGCCGGTCTCGATGAGCCCCAGGAGGGTCTCTTCGCAGGCGGGGTAGTTCGCCAGCTCAAACAGGCATTTCGCCCGCAGCTCGAGCAGGCGCTGGCGTTTTTCCCGGGTGCCGCCTGCCGGTTCAGCTAAGAGGACATCGATCTGCCGCAGGGCTCTGTCGAAGCGTCCTGCTGCCAGGTAGTCCGTCAGCCCATCCGCAGGGGCATCCGGACAGACGCAGTAGATGTAGATGCAGGATAGCGTAAGTAACTTGAGCACTCGTATTGTCCTGATGCCCGGCTTGGGGAATAATTCACTGTAGGTATTTTCCACCATCAACCACCCAGGCTACAAGTGCTGCCCATGAGCTCTTCGATGAACACAGCCCCGTTTCTTTACAGCAGGCTCCTGCTCCTTGTTTGCGCCATCTGCTCGAGCGTGCGGCTATGCGCCCGGGATCCAGAGTTTGTCGATGTGACCGAGCGGTCGGGGATTGAATTTCTACATCGCTGCGGCTCTCCAGAAAAAAAACGGATTGATGAGGTTAACGGCAGCGGTGTCGCGCTTTTCGACTGTGACCAGGATGGGGACCTGGATGTGTATCTTGTCAACGCGGGTTCGGGGCAGGACGTTAGAGCGGCCGCAGGCGCGGTAAACGGGCTGTATCGAAATGATGGGGGCTGGAAATTTACGGATATCACAGCGCTCTCCCAGGCCGGGGACCCGGGATGGGGCAGCGGCGCGGCAGTCGCGGATGTCGACAATGATGGTCGGCTGGATCTTTACGTGACCAACCGCGGCCCGAATGCTCTCTATCGCAACCTGGGAGGGGGCCGCTTCAGCCGGCTCGCCGACTCCGGGACTGAGGTTCCTGCCTGGAGTACGAGCTCGAGCTTTGCGGATTTTGACTCCGATGGGCTTGTGGATCTTTATGTCGCCAACTATCTGCGTCTTGGTCCGGAAGGGGGTGGGCGGAAAGAGTGTGAATACAAGGGGCTCTCGATCTTCTGCGGCCCTGGGGGGATGGAGGCGCAGGCGGATGTCCTTCTGAAAAACATGGGAGGGGGGAAGTTTCGCGATGTGAGCCGTGAGTGGGGGCTTCATGAGGTCCGGCCGAGCTATGGGCTGGGAACCCTGGTGGTAGACATCGGACGAGATGGGCACCCCGATCTCATTGTCGCGAATGATACCCGGGAAAACTTCTGCTTCCTGAATAAGGCGGGCAGGAGCTTCCAGGAGGCCGCTCTTTTTCTCGGGCTAGCTTACAACGATTATGGGATCGCCCAGGCCGGCATGGGGCTGGCCTCTGGAGATGTCTCCGGCCGGCAGCGAGAGGCCGTCTTCATGACCCATTTTGAAGATGATACGAACACCCTCTACCTGCCCGGCAAGGATGGCCTCTATGACGAGGGGACCTTTCCAGCCGGATTGGGGAGCGCCAGCTATCCTTACCTCGGCTGGGGAACTTTCTTTTTTGACGCGGAAGGCGATGGGGACCTCGATCTCTTCGTGGCCAACGGCCATGTCGCTCCCCAGGTTGACGGTCTGCGTTCGACTGTCGGTTACAGGCAGCGAAACCAGCTCTTCCTGAACGGGGGGCGCGGAATTTTCAAGGAAAGGCGAGAGGCTCTTCCCGACGAGAAAAACAGTCGGAGATCATCCCGGGGAGCCGCCTGCGGTGACCTTGACGGTGACGGAGACCCGGATATTGTCGTCAATAATATCGATGCGAGGCCCACGGTGCTGGAGAACCGCAGCGCCGGAAGGTGGTTGGAGGTGCGGCTGCGCGGACGGAAGGTCAATCGTTCCGGTATTGGCGCGAGGGTCACGGTCAGCTGTGGCGGTCAGCGGCAGGAGCGCTATATTCAAAGTGGAATGAGCTGGGCATCCCAGTGTGAATTATCGGCTCGATTTGGTCTCGTCCCCGGGGCTCCCATCGATGAGGTGAGGGTGGACTGGCCTGGAGGGGCAGCCGAGATCTTTTCCGGGACACCTCGGCAGCCTGTGATTACGCTGGTAGAGGGCGAGGGGAAGAGGCCGAAAAAGGAACGTTAAGACAGCTCTCAGCGTCGGCGCCTGTCGTTTCGAAGAGCCCAGCCGGCGTAGTCCCGAACCCGTTTGTTGGGGTCCTTCTGGAGCTGTTCAAAGACGCCCTTGGCTTCGCTCTTGGCAAAATAGGTCAGGCTGCGGATGGCCTCGGTGCGCTTGTTCTGGTCTTCCGATTCAAGAGCCTGGGCCGAGAGTCTCTTGAACTCGGCGTTGAAGGGCTCGTTGTCTCCCAGTGTCTTCAGACAATGGACCAGGCTGTACCGATTGTCTCCCGGGTTTTCATTGTAGATTTTTCGCAGGGCGGGAACGGCGTTCTTCGCGCCGGTTTCAGCAAGCGACCAGATCGCTTCACCGCGAACTCTTCCATTCTCGTCGTCCAGGCTTGAGATCAGAGCATCGGTGGCTCCTGCGTATTTCATCTTGCCGATGGCATCGACCGCATACGCCCTTGTTTCCGGATCCTGCGAATCCAGGAACCCGGCGACTTGTGGGCCTGCATCGGCCCCCATTCGCCCAAGGCTGTTGATGACCTCTCGT
>PAOC01000040.1 GCA_002708465.1 Planctomycetota bacterium | reverse complement strand
CGCAAGATCGAAGCCCCGGCAGAGGAAGAGAAGAAGGGCCTTGGTAAGAGTAAGATCGCGGACGCAAACCAGAGCCTCCAGGAAGAAGGCTGGGCGTTCAATGCCGGAAGAGACAAGAGAAGGGCGCGTGGTAACGATGAAAAACCTGCCGGCGCCCACCTGTTTTTTGAGCAACTCGGCAACTCCAGCAAGCAGAACGACGCCCCCGGCCAATGGCAGGCTGACGAGAGCTACAACCTGAACATCAAAAATACAAATAATGGCTATCGCCCCCTCGGCCTCGACCGGCCACACCCACAAAACAAATCCCAGTCGGACGCCGCCCCTCAGGACGACAGGATCCAGACCATCAATGAACAGGTCCTGAACAACTTCGCCTTTTACAAACAGCTCGATCCCAACCTGAGCTACGACCAGTTCAATTCCCGGGCTCTTGTCATACCGCCCCCAGCTCTCGGCGACGAGGGGCTCGGAGAAAAAGGCTTCCGCACAAAATACGGGGTCAATCCTTTCGTCGCCGCCAGCCGGGACCACCTGTCCACCTTCGGCATGGATGTAGACACTGCCTCCTGGGGGCGAGCCCGTGAAAGTATCCGCAACAAAACACTCCCGCCNCCACAGACCATCCGGGTGGAAGAGTTCATCAACAANTTCTCTGACGAACGNCCNGGNNACCCGAACACCGTCTTCTCGGTTTACACCGAGGGAGGCCCCTCCCCCTTTGGAGACCACGGCCTGGAGTTGATCCAGATAACCCTCAAGAGCAGGGANCTGCGTACAGGAGAGCGCAAGGATGCGATCCTGACATTCGCGGTCGACACCTCCGGNTCCATGGCGGCTNACGGAAAAATCAANCTCCTGAAAAAGAGCATTCGGACCCTTGTCGACAAGCTGAACCCCGCTGACCGGGTNGCCATCATCGCCTTCTCTACAAATGCCTACGTGGTGCTTCCGCACACGCCCGTTCGCCAGAAAGCTGAAATACTTGGCGCCATCGAGAGCCTGACGCCTATTGGCGGCACCAACGTTGAAGCCGGAATCGATCTCGCCTACAGGCTTGCCGGCGAATCAAGCCACAAGCGCGCGGCCAACAGGGTCATTCTCTGCTCCGATGGCGTNGCCAATCTCGGGGCGCGNGGGCCTGAAATCATTCTGAAAAAAATAGCCCGCTTCGCCAGTGAAGACCGAATCGCGCTCTACACCTACGCATTCGGGTCCGGAGGCCGGCAGGCGGTCAAGGGCGACAAGATGCTCCAGCAACTTGCCAATAGAGGCGACGGCCGCTACCAGTATGTCGACTCCGGCAGCTCCGCCAAAAAGATCTTCAGTGTCCCNGATGNGCTCCAGGTTCTTGCCGCCGATGCCAAGATCCAGGTAGATTTCAACCCGGACGTGGTGAGCCATTACAGGCTCCTGGGGTATGAAAAACGCGACATTGCCGATAAAGATTTCCGCAATGACAAGATAGATGCCGGCGAGGTTGGACCGGGCTCTACTGTCACGGCCCTCTACGAGATCAAACGGTCAAGGCCTGTCGGCAGCATAGGCCGGGTCTACCTGCGCTACAAAGACGCCGTCTCCAGCACAGTCGAAGAGTTCAACTACGAACTCCATCCCGGAGTGCTNGCCGGAGACTCCAGGGACACCTCGGACCGGTTCCGCTTCATCGCCTCGGTGGCGGAGTTTGCCGAGCTCCTCCGAGGCAGCTACTACGCCAGGAATGGCTCCTTTGGAGCCGCCCTNCAGCTAATGAGCGGAGTCTCAATCGATTTCAAGAAACGCAACGACTGGAAGGAAGCCTACAGGTCTATTTCTGCTGCCCAGGGGCTCTCCGCCGTGCAAACGCTCAATTCCATCAGATAGAAAAACTAACGGGTTCACCCGATTCAATGCAAAGACACCAGACAACCAAACTACGGAGAAAACCAATGAACCGCATCTGCCCCTTCTTTCTGGCGCTCTTCCTTACGCTGGGGATGCTCCCCGCCCAGGAGCCGCCAGCTCCCGCCCCTGTCACTGAAAAGGGGCCGGGGACGCCNGTCGTCATCCGGGAGCAAACAGTTTACGTGCCCTACACCAAGCTGAAGGATGTATTCGAGAAAGAGGGCCGCGGAATCTTCCTTCCGTACGAAGAATTCCTCAAGCTCTGGCGCGCCGCAAATCCCGCCCCCAACCCGGTCGAGCCCGATGGGCCGCCCGCGGAGGCTGTCGTCCAGTCAAGCCCCTACAAGGGAAAGGTTGTCGGCGACCTGGCCCTGTTTGAGGTCAGCTATCACGTCGAGGCTCTGAAGAAAGGCTGGGCTCTGGTCAAATTGCCTCTCTCGGGGGTTGCTGTCGAATCGGTTGACCTTGGAGATTCCAAGGCGCTTTTCGCCACGCATGGCAAGACCTACGGACTCCTGTTGCCTGAAAAGGGNCCCTACGACCTGAAGCTCCGGTTCTCAGTAAAGGTTCAAAGTTCCCCCGGAATCAAGAAATTGGCTTTTGGACTCCCCCCGGCGGGCATCACCAGCCTCGAGCTCGCAATACCCGAAGCCGACGCAAGGGTTGACGTGACGCCGAAAACCGCNGCCACGAGGATCACGGCCGCGGGAGAGGAAACCCTGGTCGCGACCTTTGTCGGCAACTCCAGCAATGTCGAGATCAACTGGATGCCTCCCATCGGAAAGGCCGCTGAAGATGCCGCGGTTCTGATCGCGAAGCAATACGCCAAGGCCTACCTGGGAGAGAGAATCCTCAGCCTGGAGACCACCATCCAGTACGACCTGGCCAGGGGCGAGGCGCCAGGCTTCAAGCTCACCGTCCCGACAATCGACAACAANAGATTGTTGTACGTCCGNGGCGACAACATTCGGCGCTGGGACCTCGAAGATTCCGCCCTTACCGTGGAGCTTCACTCTCCCGTCAAAGANACCTATTCGCTCAAGCTTGGCTTTGAACGGGTCCTCCCCGAGACNCCCGAAACTATAGCCGTCCCTGTCCCCAGGGCAGAAGGAGTGCTTCGTGAATCCGGCTGGCTGGCCCTCGGCCACGACTCCGGCCTCAAGGTGAACATTTCAAGCTCCACCGGCTACAGCCAATTGGATCTTGGAGAGGTGCCAAAAACCATCGCCCTGAATTCCAGGGTCGGATTTCAGTACCTCGCCCCCCCTGAGCCTCTCGGCCTCTCTGTGCGAAAGATAGAGCCTGTAATCCACTCTGAGGCCATCTCTGTCGTAACCCTTGGGCGAGANCGAGACTCCTGGGTTGGCGAAGTNAAATATCGAATCAAAAAAGCCGGNGTGTTCATTGTCGCTCTCGTCGTCCCGGAACGCTGGAGCGTTGAGGAGATCGGGAACCCGCAGGATGTGGAAGACTTCCAGATCTCCGACCCCGATTCGGGGCTGCGCACCATCACGGTAAACCTCAGGGCTCGCCAGCTTGGCAACTTCAAGCTGCCCTTCAAGCTCACGGCTGAAGGGTCCATTGGCGAAGAAAAGGTCATCCTCAACCCCCTCTTTGTCACCGGAACCCAGCAGGACCAGGGCCTCTTTGGAGTAGCGGCTCCCCGCTCCATCGACCTGAAAACGGTCACCGCCACCGGGCTGTCCTCAGTAGAGCAGCAGGAGCTTGTCAGCGCCGGCATCATGAGCCAGGTGAGCGCGGAGGCCGGGGAACCGCTGGCCTACAGGTATTCCAAAAATTCACCGACAGAGAAGGCCGCTGTAGAGCTCGAGCTGCGTGAAAAGCAGGAAGAGATCAACGTCATCTCCCAACACCTGGCAGCTGTCGGGGAGTCAGGAAGAATCAAGCTGACGCACTACCTCGATTACATGATTCTCTACAAGGAAAGGGACAGCCTTGAATTTACAGCGCCCAGCACCCTTGATTCCGAATTGAGAATCAATGGCCAAGGTATCGCTGAGACCCCTGTACCTGAGCCCCAGGACAACGGCCTCTCCCTCTGGAACGTCAAGCTCCAGAGCCCGGTCCAGGGGACCGTGACCCTCAGCATCACCCATGAAATATCTCCAGAGGCGCTTGAAAGCGGCAAGGCCTCTGAATTTACGATCCCATTGGTCTATCCCCGGAAAAACTTCAAGACCCGGGCAGGATTTGTCGCTGTGACCAAGGTTGGAAATCTCGAGGTTGANACCAGCGCCTCAAACCTCGAGACCATCGACAGCTCACGGCTTGATCCGCGTATCGGCCGACGCGGCCAGGTCATCAAGGCTTATGCCTACTCAACAAAAGATCCCGAGCTGAAGCTTTCGCTTACTCGTTACAACCCCGTCCCCCTCGCTGAAACCGCAGTCACGCTGCATCACATCAAGGCTGTCCTGTCGAGNGATCCATGCAAGATCCACGCCATCGCGACCCTGCTCGTACAGAATTCCGCGGCCCAATACCTCGAGATCAGCCTCCCGGCGGGCGCCAGCCTGAGAAACGTATTCGTTAACGGGAACCCGGCAACCACCAAGCAGCGCAAAGATGGAGGCACCGACCTCATCTCGATTCCCCGCTCCAAGGGGCGAGAGGCCTTTGCCGTGGTCGTCGATTATGACCAGTCCCTCTCCAGCAGCCCAATGGGCAGCCTGGGGAGCCTCGAGATTGAAACGATCTCCATCAAAGAGGCTGACGATAAGCCCGTACCCGTCCAGAAGATCGAATTCGACCTGTGGGTGCCTGATGAGTTCTCCTATCTCTCCTGGTCGGGAAATCTCAACCGNAGAGGNCGCGGCCANCCGACNGCCTTCTCAAGNCTTCGCAAGNTGATAGCCTCTCCCTTCAATCTNCCCGAGGCTGATTCCCCCCACAAAGATCCAGTTGATTTCGCNGCCGAGGACGCCTTCCGGCGAGANGCCCAGGGCAAAGCCGTCTATTCGTTCTCCTGCATGGCGAGAACCGGCAGCCTGAACCTCTCGTGGACNACCCCCTCGATNCTTGGCTTTACCAAGGCCCTGTTCTTTGCGGCGGCGCTCATCGGCGGGTNGGTCCTCACNAGAAAGCTCAGCCTGAACCCGNNCTGGACCTCTGTCAATTTCACCTGGGTGCCNCTTATTCCAGCATGGTTTCTCGACGGCCCTGCCNCCGAGNCCTTCTCGGCAGCTTTNTTCGGCGGCATCGCCCTGCTGTTGTTGACCGCGNCGCTCCGCCTNAAATCGNCCTACAGCCAGTGGCGGCTCGAGCGNATAGCGCTTGCCCCTGACCCCTACCTTGAAGATGCGGAAGACGANCCTGNTTCTGAAGTCCTCCAGGAAGACGACCTGGAANAGAAAACCCCGAAAAAGAAGAAATCCGGCTCATCCAGGAAGAAGTCCGGTGGAAGCAAAAAGGCCGACTGAAATGAAAAGCAACANAGCCCTGATCCTGCTCCCGGCCTTCCTTGCGCTGGGCCTCTTTGCGCCCTCTCCGGGCAGAGGCCAGGAGCTTGGACCTCTCCACCTGCGCGAGATCTACGTACCCCATGAAGAATTCCTGGAAAGAGCCAGGCAGGACCCTGACGGGGTCATCATGGAGCTTGATGAATACCGCTCCCTGGTTCTCAAGGGCGTAGTCGAGTCGCGTAAGGCGCCNNCCGAAGATCTCCCCCCGGTCAGCGCGATCGTGACCCAGGGCCGCCACGTTGGAAAGCTGTCCGGGAAAACAGCTCGATTCACCTCGAAAATCGAGGTGCGGGTCACGCGCGATGGATGGGTACGCTGCCCCCTGGACCCCCTGCCGGGCGCCNTGGGCAGCATCAAGGTAGATGGCAAGCCCGGCTGGCTNTTGCGCCANGCNCCCAAGGCNNCGCAAAAGAAAAGCCCCGCCCCCATNGTGTCCCTCTTGCTCAACGGNCGCGGGACGCACCAGGTNGAGCTCACGTATTCAGTCCNNGCTNTCGAGACGGAAGACTNCTGGANCATCAAAGGCNGGCTGCCCCGCGCCGAATCGGGAACTCTGCAGCTTGAGGTGCCCGGCTACGCCGATGCCACCTCAAGCCCTCCCAACCTCCTGGTGAAAGCCGTTCCCGCAACAAAAGGGAGCCTCTTAACACTCTCGCTTGGTTCGAGTTCCAGTTTTTCAATTACCTGGAAAATGAAGAGGGTTGCCGGGAAAAGCGGCTCAACCCTCTCGGCCCTGAACGGAATGACCATCCTGCCTCGACTCCACGACCCCCTCTTTTCCTGGAACAGCCGAGTCTGGATCCAGCGACGAAAGACGGATGTGCTTGAATTCAATGAGCCAGTTGGAGCAAAGACCATCACTGTGACCGGGGACATCGTTCATTCCTGGAGCCGCCAGGACGACTCCATCCTGGTACTCCTGAAGGAGCCCACCGCCGGGGTGGTAGACGTTCTGTTCGAGGGGATTCTCCAGGGAGAAATCATAGAGAACGATCAACCCCCGGCTCGACGCTACCTTGTCGGCCCGCCAAAATTGGCCGGCGCGTATTCAAATAGCGGGTATCTTGCCGTCTGCCAAATCCAACCGGAGCTCNTCCAACTGGAAGCGCGGGATGCGACCGAGATCGCCCTCGAGGACGGCCTGTTTCCATCAATGCAGAATCATCGCGTAAGCAGGTGTTTCTCCTACACCAGCGANACCTCGCGGCTTGAGCTCACCACCCGCGGAAGAGNCCGGGAGTTCGAGAGCCGCTCCGCCAGCCTGGTCCAGGTCCTCGAGAGCGGAGTGACACTTGATGCGATCTACCATCTCGACATGACTCGCGGCAGTGAATACCGATTCGTCGCCACCCTGCCTGATCCATGGAATCTCACCCGCCTCCAGGCCCTGACGGCAAAGGGAAGCCCCGGCAGGGAGCCCTCCTGGGAAATCTTCGAGGCAGATGGAGGGCGGGCGGTCGAAATTAAGCTCAAAAACGCAGTCCATACCGGCGAGCCGCTCGTTCTCAGCCTTCGGCTTGAACATATGGACTTCTCCCCCGACATTGCCTGGCCTGAGCGAGAGCTTGAATTCTCACTTCCACATTTCTCCAACGCCGTAAAATCAAGGACGGACTTTGGAGTCAAGCTTCCGGATTCCATGTTTGCCGTCATCCCGGAACTCCCGGGCTGGGAGACCTTGAAATCCGACGAGCTCAGGAGGGCTGGTTTCGCTTCCGCGCTCGATGAAGAGTCCGGGCTTGCCGCGGGACTCACCTCAACAACGGAAAACGCCANCCAGCCGGTGAGCCTGACCTTGAAACACAGAAGGCCAATGGGGGAATACCAGGGCCTGACGCATCTCCTGGCCCTTGAAGACAGATTTCGAGCCCGGAACGACCTCCGCCTGGCGATCGTAGACCGCGCCATTGACGAGGTGAGAGTCCAGCTGCCCATTGGAAAAGATGTCCAGGCCCCGGTCAGCGGAGAAGGAATCAAGGAGGTCCTGGTCGAGGAAGACGGCGCCTCTGGAAGCGTCAGGATTATCCGTTACGCGAAGCCATGGACGGGCACCAGGGAAATCAGGATTGAATACGAGGCCCTCGAAGGCGATCTGCAGAAGGTGGGAGAGGGCTACCGCGTACCCTGGCTGAAGCTCTCCAGCGACCCGGATGACCCCCTGGCTCCTGTCTTTGACGGAAACCACCAGCTTGTTTTTCAGAGCCTTGGCGCCGTAAAGATCGAGGTCCTTGAAGGTGCCGAGCTGGCCACCCTGGAGGTCGACGAGCTCCCCGAGCTCGGGCAGCCCTGGGCGGAGGGCCGGGTCCTGTTCGCTTTCCAATTCAAATCAAAGGCCGGACCGAGGCTCCCCCCCGGAAGCTCGCCCGCCTCCTTCAAGATCCTGAAATTTGACCGCGCAGACGTCCTTGGAATCATCTCCCGGGAGATGGATCTCACCACGGTCATTGATCCCAGCGGGGTTTCCCGCACTCACCTCAATGCCGTCATTGCCTACAACAGGAAGCATCAACACATCGAGATCCAGCTTCCCGAGGGAGCCCACATCCTCTCCGCGAGAGTCGGCAACGACCCCGCCCCCTACGTCCGCAAGAACGAGGAGACCGGGTACTGGCAAATCCCCCTCCCGCCCCTGTCCTATTCAAAAATTTCCATCACCTACAAACGCTTCGCTCCTCTCGGGCAGTGGGGAGCCTGGTCCGAGCGAGCGCCTGTCTTCCGGGGAGTCCCGGTCATTTCAACCACCTGGAAAACCTACCACCCCAAGGGCTTTCGCTTTCAACTTTCCGGCGGAAACCTGCTCGAAAATGACCCCTCGCCCCTTCCCGCCAGCTATCTCGATCTAGTTTATTCCGCCATCTCAACTGGCCAGCTGCCTCCCCACGGCCTCTTTGCCCAGGAAAACGAAGCCAGGCCTTATTTTTCCGGAGGATATTTCTCCGAAGTACAGAAGCCCGCGGCTCTTCGAGCGGACCTCGACCGCCAGACCGAAGGCTACGGGAAGGCGACCCAGGGCATCGCCCCGGAACGAAATGGAGACAATGATCAGGCCTGGGGAACCGACAAGGCGGTCATCCTTCCTCTGCACCTGGAGGGACACCTGGTTGAGGCCAGGAAGCTCGGAGGGGACGCCGTCCTGAGCTTCAGCTACAGAAGCCTGGGGTGGTGGAAATTCTCAAAGAGAACAGCCTTCCTGCTGACCCTCGTCCTCGGGCTGCTGATTGCCGTCCGGCATGGCGGCTCAGCCTTCCGGCGTTTTGTTGTCGGGGGGCTCCTTGCCGGTGCCATTCTTTCAGACATGGCCGCCAGGACCATCGGGTGGGAATCACCCTTCCTGCTGATCCCGGCCTGCGAGGCTCTCAGCGCCATGCTGGCGGCAGGCCTTATCNTGAAATCAATCAAGAGCCTCAGCTTGCGGCTGATTGCCCGCAAGAAGNCAAGGGNGGCGGCCGTTGCTGCGCTCGCCCTCTGCGTTACGAGTATCGGAACGCTTACGGCNCAGGATGAGATCCTTATTCCATACGAAGCAAACGACCTTGGCGGATTGACCACCAAGGCCAAGGTCTACCTTCCCTACGAAAAGTTCAGAGCCCTCTGGCTCCTGGCCAATCCCGGGAAGGATGGCTCCAGCGGGAANCCCNTAGCTGACATTGTCCTTGGAGGCGGCACCTACGTCATCGATGTCAACGACGACACCTATCGAATCAAGGGCAGCGCGCCCTTGCTGATCCTCACCGACAAATGGGTGACCATGCCGCTGCCATTCCCGCGCGGAAAGCTGAAAACTATCCTGGTCGATGGAAAGCCCGTTGGAGTCGCCCAGAAAGATGGGGTCCCCTTCATCACACTTAAGGGCAAGGGAGCCCGCCTCATTGAGATTGAATCCACTGGCCCGGTAGACAATCGGCTCGGCTCCTACTCCATTAACGCCAAGCTGCTTTCCGGTCCGGCGGCCGCCCTGTCAGGGCTCCTCCCTGCCGGNGCCCTTCCAGCCGCCCCGGGAACCCCCGCCGGCCTGACCTTCCAGAAAGGCACGGACGGCACCGCCCTCCAGCTCGACCTCGGCCCCGCCGCCGGCTTCACCCTGAGCTGGACCTTTCCCCGCATCTCCGGCAAGCAGAAGGCCCGCCTCGAATCCACATCCTACACGGACCTGCAGCTCACCCTGGATGGCTACAACATCCATCGCTCCGAACAGA
Source organism: Planctomycetota bacterium (assembly GCA_002708465.1). The sequence goes on along the minus strand of PAOC01000040.1, from coordinate 11,605 downwards.
TCACCGCCGCCGGAACCCCAGCCAACTCGTTGACCTACGAGATCCTCGGCGACTGGAATGTCACATCAGCAAACTCGCCCGAGCTGAGCGAATGGACGATTTCAGAAGAAAATGAGAAGCGGTATCTCAACATCTTCTTTTCGGCCCCGACCAGGAAGGCGACCCTCGAATTCAAAGGCTGGGCGCCCCTCCAGGAAGGACAGGAGAAGCAGGTCTCCTCCCTCTCTCTCGACGGCGCCCTCCGCCAGGCCAGCTACATCGGAGTCCGTCACGATTCCCGGAGACGCTGGAAGCCCGGCATCCTCTCAAACCAACGAGCCTCGATTGATGAGCTGCGCGATTCGGTGAAGCTGCCTGCGGCTCCTTCTCCCCCGGACAGACTTTACCAGTTCTTTGAATCCCTTGAAGATCAATCCGTCTCAGCCATCCCGCTTGCGGGTACGGCTGACGCCGTCACCAACGCGGTGCTATACATCTCCCGCGGCCGCAGCATCCTTGATGCGAGAACCCGCTACCAGGTTGGCATCGAGGGCCCGCTGCGCCAGGAGGCCNCCCTGCCGGCCGGCTGGGAATTNCGGAATGTCCAGGGAGCGACCGTCAGTGACTGGGAGGTTGTCGANACCGCGGATGGCCCCCGCCTCATCATTCTTCTCGCATCCCGGCCGGAAAACGGAACCCAGGTTTCCTGGAGCGCCCAGCAGATTCACTCCGAGCCGCTGGACAGGATGAAGGTGCCCCTGCTTCGCACCAGCACCCTCGCTCCCGACCTGAGGTCAGAGACNGTCCTCCTGTCCATCGCCGCCGCCGAGGAGCTGGATGTCCGGGTCGCGGATGGCTCCTCTGGAATTGAAAAGGTCGCCAGGTCAAACGACAAGCTCATAGTCCGGCTGCCTTCTGCGAGCCGAAGGCTGTTCGATATGCGCTCAACGGGAGCTGTCCCTTCCTACTCTCTCGAGCTCGAGCTTGGAGACCGCGTCGGCCAGCCTGCCGCGAAGACCGTTCTTTTCGCCAGGGTGGCTGAAGATTTCATCCTGATAAACGGCCAGGTCGAAATATCCATAACGGGCGGTCTCCAGGATACATTCTTTTTCCGTCTGCCCGACGGCGTGACGGAACCCAGCCTCCGAACCAGGAACCTCAAGAGCCTCACCAAGGACGCTGACGGCCCCCTCAAGCTCACTCTGACATCAGGAATTGTAGGCAAACATACCGTGGCCCTCTCCTACAGGATTCCCAGGAGCCCAGATGATGCAGGCGTACTCATCAGGCCTTTCCAGGTTCTTCGCGAGGACAATTCGGTCGCCGACAGCGACCTGTGGGTCGGGCTCGTGAAAACCAGCGAGGTTCTTACCAATCCGCAGCCCAGCGGCCTGGAGAAGGTCCGGATCGAAGACCTGCCCTATCTCCCCGATGGAGTTGCGAGCGGCAGCCTTCAGCATATCTACAGGGCCACCCGCAGCGACTGGGAACTGACCCTGACCCCTGAGTCTCTTCGGCCCGCGGAAACAGCCCAGGCCAGCGTCGACCTTGTTGACCTGGTAACCGTCATCGGGGCAGATGGCACCTTCCGCACCAAGGCGGTCTACACCATCAGCAATCGAAAGCTTCAATTTCTGCGAATCGAGCTCCCGGGCCAGACCCAGCTATGGGGCGCAACTCTCAATGGGAACCCCATGATCGTCAGCAAGAACCAGGAGGCTCTACAGGTGCCCCTGAAACATGTCGGTCTCGGCGATCTGGACCTGGAGGTCGGAATCGTCTACGCCCACACGCGCAAGGCNAACCTGCCGGCGCTCAAGGGAAACCTTGACCTCCAGGCCCCGAAGGTGCTGGGGCAGGCTCCCGCGGGAGGCGCCCTGAAAGAGGTGACCGTTAGCCGAACCCTCTGGAGAATTGAGCTCCCGGATGGATTCGAGGCCTCTCTTGATGACGGCAACATGCAGGAGGTCGTCTCCAGCATCCAATACGCGAGCAAGGTTGAATCAAATATTCAGGACATTGAGAGATTGACCCGGATCCTCACCCTGGATGAAGGCTCCGGCGAAGGAGCTTCAGCGAGGGGCAAGCTCAACCTCCGCCAGCGGAAACAGGCCTCCCTCAGCCTCAAGCGCCTCCAACAAGCCCTCAGCGACAACGTGATGGATCTCGAGGAAAGCAACTCGTCGTCGACGGCCGACGGCATCCGCCAGCAGCTTGGAGGAGAAACCATCAACAGGCAACAGGCCGAAAGCGAGCAGGCGCTCAACCGCGGCCGGCAAGCCCAGAAGTTGCTGGAGAAAGCAATACGGGACACCAGCAAGCAGAAGGTCCCAGCCCGCGGCCAACAGGAACAAGCCTTCCGGGACAACTACAATTTCAAGGGCAACGATTGGAGAAGAAACATCAGCCCTCTGCAGCAGCGAGACTCCAAAGACTCCGGCCTGACGGCCGCCCCGCACATCTATGACCGTCTACACAAGACCCTCTTTGCCGGCTTCAGGTTTACATCCGCTCAGATGAAAGAATCAGAGGTCGAGAACGCCCAGGGGGCGGCTGTCACAGCATCTGGTCTCGCCCCTCTGCCCCCGACCAGGATCAACCAGGTAAATCCTGCGCTTGAATCTCCACCCGCGCCCCCTGGCGCCACCAGCCTCACCTTCCGCCGCTCCGGCGGAGAGGCTCGGCTGACCCTCAGCCTTTCAAGAAAAGGCTATCTCCTTAGATTTATCAGCCCGGCGGCCCTCTTCCTGGCCATCGCGCTGTTTGCCTGGAGACTGGGAAGAAAGCCGCAAAAAAGCTAAGCTCTCCGGGAGTTTCATCTCCATTGATCCCCGGTAAAGACATGTCCCCAACAAATGGCTCCACGGAAGCAGGCCCGGNTGCCGCGCCAATGGCGGCTCTCCTCGGCACAGCCCAGGATGGCGGCTACCCGCAGGTCGGATGCGAGGCCAGATGCTGCAGCGATGCCAGCTCAAACAAGGTCAGCGCGCTCTATCCCTCCAGCATCGCGATATGCGACCCAGCCTCCGGATCGCGCTGGATCATCGACTGCACTCCCGCCTTTCCTTCCCAGCTGTCCCTCCTCGATGAGATCTTCCCCGGAAAGAATCCCGGCCTCATCCTCTCCCATGCCCACGTTGGTCACTACACGGGGCTGGTCAACCTGGGCAACGAAATCATGGGGGGCCGCTGCGTTCCGGTCTACGTCCTCCCCAGGATGAAGGCTTTCCTGCAAAGCAACGAGCCATGGAAAGAGCTCGTTGGTAATAAAAATATAGAGCTCCGCTCCATGAGCGCAGGTGAGCCGTTTGAATTAGATGGAGGCGTCCGAATCACGCCCCGCCTGGTTCCCCACCGGGATGAACACTCCGAGACCGCCTGCTTCCAGGTGGATGGGCCGACCAGCTCGCTGCTCTGGCTGCCTGACATCGATTCCTGGGAAGAGCTCAGCCCTGACATCGAGGATCTTCTGGGCGGGGTCGACAGGGCCTTCCTGGACGGCAGCTTCTTCGCGCCGAGCGAGCTCCCGGATCGAGATATGTCAGCCATCGCCCATCCACTGATACTTGACAGCGTCGAGCGATTTTCAAGCCTCGGCGCCGANGTCCGCCGCAAAATTTTNTTCATCCATCTCAACCACACCAATCCGGCAATCCAGCCTGATAGCGAAGAATTCCAGCTCATTGANCAGGCCGGCTATTCCGTAGCCCGCCAGGGTGACCGAATCGAGTTGTAAGCCCCATCCCAAGAAGTTAAGCTCGANCNACNGCTACCAGNCCNANTCCACAATAAAAACAGGAACGAACATGAGCCTCCTCACAAACCAGGCGCAGAGATTGGCCGTCTTTCTCCTTTGCTGNCTTGCTGTCTCNTCGCTGGCCGCNGAAGACCGCAAGCCCAACGTGATCCTCGTCATCACAGATGACCAGGGTTACGGCGACATTGCCGCGCACGGCAACAAGATGATCAAGACCCCTCACCTCGACTCCCTGCATTCCCGCTCCATTCGCCTCACCGACTTCCATGTCGACCCGACCTGCTCACCTACACGGTCGGCGCTGATGACCGGGCGCTATTCGACCCGTACGGGTGTCTGGCATACCATCATGGGCCGCTCGATCATGGAGGGCGCCGAGCTGACCCTCGCCGAGACCTTCAAGGCGGGCGGCTACACGACCGGCATGTACGGCAAATGGCACCTGGGCGACAACTATCCCTGTCGACCGCAGGACCAGGGCTTCGATGAGACCTTCTGTCATGGAGGAGGGGGCGTCGGCCAGACTCCCGACTTCTTCGGAAACAAATACTTCAACGACACCTATTTCCGCAACGGCAAGCCTGAGAAAACCGAGGGCTATTGCACTGATGTCTGGTTCAAGGAAGCGCTTTCATTCATTGAAAAGAACAGAGACAAGCCCTTCTTCGCCTACCTGAGCACCAATGCTCCGCATGGGCCATTCCTCGTAGCGGAAAGCTACAAGGCCCCATACCGGGAGAAAGGGGTCCCGGGAAGCATGGCGGCCTTCTACGGAATGATCACCAATATCGATGACAACATGGGAAAGCTCATCAAGCGCCTCGATGANCTCAAGCTTACAGAAAACACCATCCTCATCTTCATGACTGACAACGGGACCGCAGCCGGCGCCCCNCGAGGACGCCGCGGNAAAAAGAAACCTGACAACACCTCGAAGACCTGGCCCGGCTTCAACGCGGGAATGNGAGGCCAGAAAGGCTCCGGCTACGATGGCGGCCACCGCGTNCCCTTCTTTATCCACTGGCCGGCAGGCGGCCTTCACGGCGGNCGCGACCTCGCCACCCTGAGCGCGCACATTGACATCCTGCCGACGCTTGCCGAGCTCTGCGGAATCAAGCGGCCCGCCGAAGGAGTTCCCCCCATCGACGGCAAGAGCCTCGCCCCCCTGCTGAGAGGAAAAGAATCGGCCTGGCCCGACCGAACACTCTTCGTCCACTCGCAGCGCATCGAGCAGGTCAAAAAAGGCCGCAACAACTCCGTGATGACAAAGCGCTGGAGGCTCGTCAACAACAAGGAGCTCTACGACATTACCGCCGACCCCGGCCAGTCCAGAAACATCGCCGCGAAGCACCCCGCTGTTGTCGGGACCCTCAACGCGGCCTACGACGGGTGGTGGACCAGTCTCTCTGGAGTCTTCAGCAAGACCGTCCACCTAACCCTTGGAAACGCCGCGGAAAACCCAGCCAACCTCACCTGCCACGACTGGCACACCAACAATGGCCCTGTCCCCTGGAACCATGGCCATATTCGCCAGGGACCTGCAGCCAACGGTTATTGGGCTGTCAATATTGAGAAGGCCGGGAAATACGAGTTCACTCTCAGGCGCTGGCCGGCTGAAGAGAACAAGGCCATTGACGCCACCGGAGCGCGCATCAGAATTGGCAAGCTCGATCAATCACAGGCCGTCGCGCCGGAGGACACANCGACCACCTTCAAGCTCGACGTACCAGCCGGCAATACGCGCCTCCAGACCTGGCTCGACCGCAAAGATGGGAAAAAAGCCGGCGCCTATTTCGTCGAGGTCAGGCGCCTCGAATAAGGTTCTTCCGGGGAAGAATGGGCCTTAGCCGCTGCCGCCTGGGTTGTTATAATTAGAATCGGAACACGGCAGCGAGACACTACTAAGGAGGAGCGTTTTCATGAAGCACGGCAACCCCAGGGGCGGCATTGGACTGGCCTTTCACGGCGCAATCGTTCGCCTGCTGGCATTCTCATTGTTCGCTTCTTTGCCAATCACATCGATCGGACATGAGACGCTTTCCTTCAACGAGATCCAGGGCATCCTGACGGCCAGCTGCGGCGGAGGGTCGTGCCACATCAACCAGGCCACCAGCGGGGTCAACCTGACGAGCTACGAATCGCTGATGGGCAGCATCGGGGTTCAATACGGAGGACCGATCGTCGTCCCCGGNAGCCCGAGCGGGAGCCCCCTGATCGACAAGATCCTCATGCCCTCACCGCAACACGGCAGCCGGATGCCTCTTGGAAGAGCGCCTCTTTCTGAAGAGGAGTTGGACATGCTCCTCGACTGGGTCAGCGACGGAGCCATCCGGTCTCATCGGCCTATGCGAGGCGATGTTGACGAAGATGAGTCNGTCACCCTGACAGATGCCATCCTCATCCTCCAATACCTCTTCAACGGAGGGGCGGAGATTCGCTGCATCNCCTCNGCCAACGCCAATCAAGATGAGAACGTCGACCTTACCGATGCGATCTACATCCTCCGCTTCCTCTTTCTCGGCGGCGACAACCCCGGAGATCTCACCGAAGAGGAAGCCGAAGAATGCGAAGAGGAGGGAGAGCTCTCCTTCGAGAGCCTCTATGAGAACCTTTTCGCCGCGAGCTGCGCTTTCTCGTCCTGCCACAGCGCNCTCGAACGAAAGGGCAACCTCTCCCTTGAAACCCTTGCAGNNGCCCGCAGCGAGCTTGTCGGCATCCCGCCATCGAATGATGCGGCCGGCGCCGCCGGGATGCTCCGGGTCGACCCCGGCAACCCGGATAACAGCTTCCTCCTGCGCAAGCTCCTCGGCCCCGGCCCGGGAGAAGGCAATCGAATGCCTGCAAACTCGTCGACACCATTGTCCGATCGAGCTGTCGGGGCCGTGAGAGACTGGATCCTCGCCGGCGCTCCCCTCGAAGGACACATCGAAGGAGTTCCCGACCTGGAAGATGAGCCGTCNCCGNCNATCGATCGCATGCCCGCGCNTCCCATCCCTCAAAATGGCATCCAGCTCCGCCTTCCTGACTTCACCATCGCCCCGAGATCGGAACGGGAGGTCTTTTATTACGTAGCGAACCCTTTCCGTAACGCAGAGGTCGCGGGTGACGACATCTACATCAGGCAGATCGACATCCACATGCGCGAGGACAGCCACCATTTCATCCTTTACAGGTGGGCTGGGGGGTCTCGCCCCCGGGCTGGTTTCCGCAACATCGAAGCTGATTTCGTCAACTTCTCCCGGCGTGATTTTGTCTTCGCATCGCAATCCTCCTTCCAGTCTCTGCGGCTTCCCGCTGGAGTCGGCCTGCGTTTCGACCGAAACGCTGATTTCGATCTCAACTCGCACTATCTCAACCTCAACGGCAGCGAGCCCTTGATCGGGGAGGTCTACATCAACTTTTTCTTCGCCGAGCCTGGAGAGATCACGTCCATCGCGCGCCCCATCTTTGACTCCATCAGCAACATCTCCGTCCCTCCCAACGTCACCCGGACAATCAACTCCCGATGGAGGGTGTCGAGAGAAACCCATGTTTACATGCTCTCATCGCATATGCACCGCCATGGAATTGAATACGGAGNCAACCTGGACCAGGCTGGGCTTGACCCTCGCAGGGTCTACTTCAGCCGAAACTGGGATGACCCGGTCAACCAGATCTTCGACCCGCCGATGGTCCTGCAACCGGGTGACAGCCTGAGTCACTGGGCCACCCACAGCTACAACGACCCGCCAAGCCCGAATTCACCCGCGCTTGGATGGGGCTTGACCTCCGAAGATGAAATGGCAATCCTGCTTGGATACTACTCCGAGCCCTGACCCAGCCAGCATACTGGAGCCCAGCCATGGCTTTCATGAACCGTCTCCTGCCGACCCTCTTGATTCTGACAGTTTTCAGCGCGGCNCAGGGTCTGCCCGCCGCGCAGGATTCGGCCAAAAAACCGCCGCTGAAAAAAGGCAAGNCCCAGGCGCGAAGCTATTATTTCAAGGAAGCCGAAAAGGACATGGGCTACACCCTCTATGTCCCCAGGGCCTATACCCCGAAGAAAAAATGGCCCCTGATCGTCGCCCTCCACGGCCTCAACAGCAATCCATCTCAGATGATTCACTACCCCGGCTTCACCTCGCTGGCGGAGAAGCATGGCTATATCATTGTCTGCCCCATGGGCTACAACCCCAGCGCATGGTACGGGGCCGCGAGCTTCGTCAGCCGCAAGATCGGCAAGCTCAGCGAGCAGGATGTCATGAACGTCCTCGGCATTGCCCGCAAGGAATTCAATATCGACCCCGACAGGATCTACCTCCTCGGGCATTCAATGGGCGGAGGCGGAGCCCTCCATCTCGGCATGAAGCACCCGNAGGTCTGGGCCGCTCTCGCCCCCATCGCGCCAGCNATCTACTCCAGCGCCAGGGACCTCGTGAAGATCNGGCACATCCCCATCATTTGCGTCCAGGGCGCGAAGGACAAGCTGGTGAAGGCATCCGTGACACGGCGCTGGNTTGCGAAGATGAAGGAGCTCCAGATGGATCACCAATACATCGAGGACCCCGAGGGAGGCCACTTGATCATCGCCTTCCAGAAAATGCCCGACATCTTCAAGTTCTTTAACAAGCACACCAGGAAGTCGGCGGGAAAGAAGAAGGAAGCCTCCAGCCGCTAGCGCTGCTTTTTCTTCTTTTGCCTCTTTGGCGGCAGGCCTGTGGCGGCGTTTGGGACATTGAGTTTCGGCAGCCAGCGGGCATGCTCCCTGATCACCTCGGCATTCCCAGGCGCGCCGGCAAGGTTGCTCCACTCATTCGGATCCTTCGAGTGATCATAAAGCTCCTCGCTTCCATCTGNGTACCTGATGTAGCGCCAACGCTCCGACCGTACGGCATGGTTGTTTCGCTTGTAGGTAGTNAGAGCTGGACGNGNCCACGCGGCGCTCGGATCATCGAGCAGCGCCTTGATGCTGACACCTTCGAGCCCCTCTCTCTTCTTGATTTCACAAAGCTCGACGAGCGTCGGAAACACCTGGATCAGCTCGACAGGGCGAGAGCACCTTTTCCCCCTCAAGCCGCCGGGAACGGAAAAAATCATCGGTACATGCGTCGAGGTCTCCCAGAGGCTCTGCTTCGCCCATCGTTGTTTTTCTCCGAGATGGAAGCCATGGTCCGAGATCAACACCACGATGGTATTTTTCGCGTAGGCACTTTTTTCGAGCGCGTTCAGAACTCGCCCCACCTGGGCATCCATGAAGCTGACGCAGGANAGATAGGCCTGTACGGCANGCTTCCACTTGCCGTTTTTGACGAACCAATCATGCGGAGGCGGAGTCTTGTTCGACACAAGCTTCCTGGCGGCCTCGGGAAGGTCGAGCCAGTCATCCAGCTTGACCTCCGGGAGACGGACCTTGTCAAGCGGATGCAGCTCGAACCATTTCCGAGGCGCGTAGAACGGCACATGCGGCCTGTAGAAGCCAAGGGCCGCGAAGAAGGGTCTGGCGTGCTTCCTGCCCAGGAGATCGATGACCCAGCTGGCATCCTTGTAGTCGTTGCTCTTGTTGCCCCCATAGTCCTGCGGCCCGAAGTCCCAGAGCCCCTTAAGCTCCGCCTGGACCCTCTTCGCCTCCTTGTCCACCTGCCCAGGGGTAGGCCCGATGTTGTCGAAGGACCGTTTCTCCGTTCGTGAGCCGTGAAAAATCTTGCCGGCTGTGAATGTCTCGTACCCATTGGCGCTGAAATGCTCCGTCAGGGTGACCCGGTTCTTGTTAAGAGCAGTAGAGCGAAACCAGGGCCTGTTTTCATAGATCCCGGTAGTGGACGGTCTCAGACCGGTCATGAAGCTGGTGCGAGAGGGATTGCAAACCGGCGCCTGGCAGTGGGCATTGGTAAAAAAAACACCCCGCCTCGCGAGTCGTTCGATGTTGGGTGTCAGGCTCTGTGGGTGCCCATCCAGACCGACAACCCAGTCATTCAGGTCATCTACTGTAATCAGAAGCACGTTGGGAGGCCGTTGATCCTCAGCCGCAANCAGAACCTGGGAAAGCCCGCACAACAGGACCAAAAAAAGGAACCTTAGAAACCCCAAGCTACTGGCCTCCCGGCTTGCGGGCCTTCTCGAGCAGCGCGAGCGCCTCGGCCTTCCCGATCTTTTTGACCAGCCGAACTGGCCGCGAAGGCATGCTGCCATCGTACTCATGGTTCCATTCAAGCCGGGCATAGTCNCCGTCCTTCATGGAGGCTACCACCTTNCTGCCNGGTGAATNCTCCAAAGGTTTCTTGTCGAAATCGCTGACCTGNAANCGNAAGATTTTCTTCATCGGGTCGCCATACTTCCCAGGCTTCTCGTATTCAAGATAGCCCTCGACAGAGAAGACAGCGAATTCCCCGGACTGGCCGCAGGTCTTCGGGCAGCGNCTGGTTCGCCCCCTGCACAGACGGTATTCCTTNCCCTTGAACACAGCCACGGTAACGTGCCGTGAGAGCACCTGGTTCCCCTNTTNAGCCGGCGCCGCCNCGGCNTCTTTATTCTTCCCGGCCTTCTTCTGCCGCCGGTTCTTTTTGCCNCCCTTCGACTGAGGCNCCCCATTATCTGCAGNNGGNGGCCGCGTATCGAAAGCCTTCCCCCCTGTATCCTTCCACCACTTGATGGCCAGCGCCCGCATCTNCTTCATTCGCTCAGCCTGNCCNGGCTTGNCCGCGAGGNTCTTNANCTCCAAGGGNTCGGCATCGAGGTCGTATAGATCTTCATCCCCCTTCTTCCTGGTGGGAAATTCCGTCGCGATCGCCTGNATCCTGAAATATTTACCGCTCCTGGAAGCCTTAACGTCCTGAAGGTAGTAGATGTATTTCCACCTCTGATCACGCGCGTAGATGGCATAGATGTCCCGCTCAGGACGCTGGTCATCTTTTGTCGCGAAAGCAGGATAGATGGCGCCAAAGAGGGCCTCCCTGTTCTTCGTTGTTTTNCCTTCAATAATCGGCCTCAGGCTCTTCCCGGCGATGCCCTCCGGGATNTCAGCCTCAGCGTAGTCAAGNATNGTNGGNAAAACATCCAGGGTGCTNGTCAGNCANNCNAANCNCTGGCGGCNNNTNGANCTNNCCNGGCCAGGTAAAGAATANCGGCGTCCGGACCCCCTTCTCAAAAGGCGAGCCCTTNGAAGGGCGCCCGTTACACCAGCCATTNTCGATGAGGAAAACGAAGAGAGTGTTCTCGTAGAGCCCCTTCTCCTTGAGCTTCCNCTCNAGCTGCCCCACCCCATCATCAAGCCAGGCCTCCATCGCGAAGCTCAGCCGCTCCTTCNTGAGAAAGGTTTCCTGGTTCNCCGCCGAGACATNCGCNGGCACCGGGATCTTTACATCNGTGAAAAGNTCGCGGTATTTCTTCGGGGGNTTGTGCGGTGTATGGGGTATCAGGGGCGCCCACCAGATAAAGAGGGGCTTCTTGCCGCCNACCTCATCGATGAAGGAGAAAAGGTCATCCTGGCCTTTTCGAACGAAAGTCCTGGCCGTCTTGCCCTTGCCGTGGGTGAAGCCCATCTCTCGAGGATCGCCCTCCCAGTACTTCCCCTCGACATAGGTAGCGTAGCCGGCCTTCTTCAGNTGGGCGGGAAGCGAGTTGCNGGTNCTGAGCTTCTTNGTCCCGTAGTTGTAGTAAATTCCTGATTGGTGCGGCCAACGCCCGCTGAGAAAGCTCGCAAGGGTCGGATGGCAGCGNGACATTGGAAGNTGGGCNACGGAGAAGACTGTTCCGGAATTTGCCAGCCTGTCCAGGTTCGGGGTNTGGACGCTTTCATTGCCCATGAACCCCAGGTGCTCATTGTCATGATCATCGGAAATGATAAAGACGATATTGGGCTGCGCGGCGAACGCTTCCGGAGAAAAAGACAGG
>PAOC01000083.1 GCA_002708465.1 Planctomycetota bacterium | reverse complement strand
AGCGCGCCATCGCCGCCGATCTCGCAGTCGGTCGGCCGGAAGTTCTGGTCCGTGGTGACCAGGATCGGCTCGATCTCGGTCGCCGTGATATCGGCGCCGTCGTACTTGACCTGGTGCTGGAGCACGCCGAGAAAGCCGATCGTATTACAGATCAGGAAGTTCTCGTTGTTGCGCTCGGGGAAGTGGCTGCTGGAGAGGATCCCGGTGGCCGCCACGGGACGAACCCGCTTGCGGAACCACTTCTTGTTGCCGATGCCCTTGCCCAGGTTGACGTAGCTGCCGGTGCCGCCGGTGCCATCGTTGACGAACTGGAAGCCCCAGCTGTCGAACACGTCACCGTGCGGGTTCGGGCCGATCGGGAAGTGGAAGCCCACCTCGAAGGTGCGCGGGTCGAAACGATAGACCCCCGAAGAGCCCGAGCGGAAGACCCGGGTCGGTGTCTCGTTGCTGCAGACATTGAAGATGCCGCGCGACCAGTAGAGAGCGCCGCCGGGGCCCATGACCAGGGCATTGGCTGAATGATGCGTATCAGCACTGGAAACCCCCTGCAGCATGCGAATCTTCACGTCCGCCTTGTCGTCGCCATCGGTGTCCTTGAGGAACCAGATCTCAGGCAGGGCGGCCACCAGCACGCCACCACCCCAGAACTCGAAGCCGGTGATACTGTTGAGCCCGTCGGCAAAGACGGTGAGCTTGTCAGCCTTGCCGTCGCCGTTCTCATCGGGAAGGATCACCAGGGCGTCCTTCGGGGTGTTGGTCGGGTTCCAGTGCGGATAGGAAGGCCAGACCGCCGCCCAGAGCCGGCTGTCGGTATCGACCGCTATCTGCACGGGATTGATGAGCCGGGGGAACTTCTCTTCAGAGGCAAAGAGATTGACCTGCATGCCCTCTGCAATCTTCATCTTGCTGATCGCCTCCTCGCCACCGAGGAACTTGTAGGTGCCGCCCTTTTCTTTACCGGGGCGGTTCGTCTTAACCTTCAGCAAGGGCGGCAGGTTGTCGTCCTTGACGTTCGCCTTGCCTCCCTGGGCCACATTCCAGACGCCCTTGTCACGGTTGGCCGCCATGATGTCGAAGATCTCCATCTCGCGGCGCATGACATCGGCGTTCGACTGGCTGTGCCAGTTCAACCGCGAGCGTCCGCCGTAGACGTTATAGCCATCGACGACGCGGTAGCGGCTGAACCAGTGGTGATTCTTCTCGAGGATCGCGTCGCGGAGCTTCTCGGTGTTGGCATCGTCTTTTGAGGCCTTGCCCAGGAGGGCCTCGGTGATCACTCCCGCCAGGGCCTTGTTGCCGTGGTCCAGCAGGTGGATCCCGTTCATCGTCAGCGGCGTCTTCGCCGCGGCGTAGAGCTTCCTGCTCGGGCTGAAGAGGTCGACATAGGCCACCTTCTTCGCCTTGCAGACCTTCTCCATCGCCTCGGCGTAGAGAGCCAGGTTCTTGTTGTTCTCCGAGCCGTCGGGGAGCACGTGGCTCTTGAGGTCCTCGTGGGCGATCGGTGAGAACATCACCAGGCGCGGAGCCGACTTGCCGTTGTACTTCTGCTCGTGCATCTTGTCGATCAGGCTGCCGAGGTCCTTCTCGAAGCCGCCGACACCGCCGGGGCCGGCGAGCGCATCGCCGTAGCCTAAGAAGCAGAAGACCACATCGGCCTTCTCCTGGGTGAGCCACTGGTCCTGGCTGCCGAAGTTATTCGAGCGGGTGCGGGTCTTGAGCGTATCGCCTGAGAANCCGAGNTTCCTGAAGACCAGCTCGTGCTTCGGGTAGGCGGCGTGGAGGTAGGTCTCCAGCCAGGCGTGGTGCTGCATGCGGTCGGCGAGNGTGTTGCCGATATAGCAGACGTGATCGCCTTTTTCGAGCTTGAGGGCNGGGGCGGCNGCCTGGGNAGACTCATGGGCTCCTGACAATACGANGGTTAACAAGCCAACGAAGATGAGAACGCGAGGCTGCAGAATCATGCGCATGTGTTTCACCAGTTATCTAAAGGGTGCTTCAGGGCCCCGCCGCGAATGCCGGCAGGGCATTGATGATTTACGACTCTTTCAAACCGAAGCTCACATTATCGCCAAGAGCAGGTTTTTTCCAATGCATCATCTTGCCAAGAATCATCTTCGATGGCAGCGNGGGNCAGATGGNGCGTAAAGCTTTGGCGTGCGAAGAGGGTNCCANCCCCCGGCCTCCTGCCNTTGCGGCAGGGCAGGAGATTTACCCTGGGAAACCGNCCCTGCAAAAAAAATGGTCGGGGTGAGTGGAATCGAACCACCGACCTCTACGTCCCGAACGTAGCGCTCTACCAGGCTGAGCTACACCCCGATACAAGGCCGAAATAAACAGCCGCCGAGTCGGGCGGCCCCAGATTGCAGGTGGCCTCCTTGAATCAGCGAACGCCAATCCTACCCTGCAGTGAAAACACATCAAGACAATAGCCCTTCCTTCAGGCTGAATCCGGCAACATCTGCCGGAGATGCGATGGGGTGGGCAAGTTATGATTCATCTGCGAAACTGGCTTTTCCGGCTTTAGTACCTTAATCTTAGGTATATCGGATTTCGTTGAGGGGTCTGTTTTCGGTGATTTTCCTTTACGGCGATGTTCCATTGCGGCGTCTCCGCGACCACCGCCCGCGACACCTTCCGTCCGACATTCTGACCCTCTTTTTTTTACATATCACGCCCCTATATTGCAGGCCTTGAAAACCATGCCCGGACAATTTCCCAGAAGTCTCATCGCCCCCAGGTGGAAAACCACCCTCTCTGCCATCTTCTTTCTCCTGGCCCTGGCCCAGGTTCGGAATGCCTCGGCGGTGATTATCACGGAAATCATGTTCAACCCGCCCGCCGAACTGGAGGCCGCCAACGGCGACGCCAATCTCGAATGGATCGAGATTTTCAACGATGAACCGACCGTGGTTCACCTCACCGGCTACTATTTCTCCGAAGGAATCAACTTCACCTTCCCTGTCAACACCTGGCTCGAGGGACGGACATACCTGGTCATCGCGGCCGATGCCGCGGCTGTCAGGGAGGCCTATGGAATCCAGAACGTCATCGGCAACTTCGGCGGACAGCTGGATAACGACGGCGAGAGGCTCACGCTCAACATCTACGGCGGCGGCCCCGATATGAGCATCGGCTTCTCCGACCGGGGTCAATGGCCCAAGATCGCCGACGGAACGGGCCACTCCCTGATGATCAAGGACACCTACGGCGCCCAGGACAACAACAACAACTGGACCTCCAGCGTTGTAATAGGCGGAACGCCCGGGGGGCCCAATTATGAAGAGCCGAGAATCATCGAAACGATCATCGTTCCCGATGATGCGACCTGGCGCTACCGCAAGAACACCTCAGAGTACCCCGGCGGCTGGCAGGAAATCGAATTCGATGACTCCGCCTGGCTTGAAGGCCAGACAGGCATCGGCTATGGCGATGACGATGACACCACCGTGCTGGATGATATGCGCGGCGGCTATACTTCATTCGCCTGCCGAAAATCGATCGAGCTGACCCAGGAACAGATCGACTCCTTTGACGAGGTCTACTTCCAGCTCAGGTACGATGACGGGTTTGTCCTCTATGTAAATGGAATCGAGACCGCGCGAAACCGGCTTGGCAACGCCGGCGATCCGGTCTCTTACGAGCAAAGGGGCACCTCCCACGAGGCACGGGAAGAATTCGAAAGCTTCTCGGTCAACACGGATCGCCTGCGCGTGGGAACCAACGTATTCGCGGTGGGCATCCATAACGCCTCGGTCAACAGCTCGGACTCGAGCTTTCAGCCNAAGCTGATCAGCAGCCGGATCGAGTTCCCCAGCCCGGGCGGAGCGCCGGTACCCGTGGTCATCAACGAGGCCTTCCTGCGCACCGGCGAGGAGAGCTGGATAGAGCTCTACAATACCTCCGCCCAGGCTATCGATCTCTCGGGCTTCTTCCTCAGCGATGACAACAACCTGCTCAGCAAGTGGGCTATTCCGGATGGAACGACCATCGACGGCAACGGCTACCTCGTCTTCAACGACTCCCAGATGACGCTGGACCTGTCGGCCGAACGCGTTTCCATCTTCCTGAGCCGCCCCAACCTGCTCGAGGTCCTCTCCGCGGCCATGTTCGATAATCCTGCCGAGGTGGCCGCGGCGCTCGATGGAACCAGCGACGCGCTCTACCCTGACGCGGGCCGGCGCTTCATGGCGACCCCGACTCCCACACCCGGCGCCGCCAACACTGTTCCTGTCGAGGATGGCGTCGTGATCAATGAGATCATGTACCACCCCCCCGATGGACGCGAGCTGACCGCGTTTGTCGAGCTCTTCAATCGCTCGGAACAGGACATCGACATCAGCGGGTTCCGCTTCAACCGCGGCGTCTCCTATACCTTCGAAGAGGGAACGGTCCTTGCAAGCGGCGCCTATCTCGCCATCGCGGCAGACCCCGAAAATCTTAGAAACTCCCACGAAGCGCCCGGGGAGGGCTGGGGGGTCCTGCCGATCGTCGGCCCCTTCGAGGGCGAGCTGAGCAATAAGGGAGAACGCCTGCGCCTGGTGGACACGCGAGGCAACCCGGTAGACGAGGTGCGCTACCACGATGGAGGCCTCTGGCCGAGATGGGCAGATGGAGGAGGGTCGAGTCTCGAGCTGCTGGATCCCAACCAGGACAATTCGGTTGCCAGCGCCTGGGAAAGCAGCGATGAGTCGGCGAAGTCCCAATGGGAGGAGATCTCCTATACCATCAGCTACGCCACCCAGTCGGAGTCCGAATTCCAGATCCGCATGATGGGGGCCGGGGAGGTCCTCATGGACGACATCCGGGTCACTCGCGGCAACACCCAGTACATTCGTAACGGCAACTTCGAAACCAACACCAGCAGCTGGATCATCCAGGGCAATCACATCCAGTCAGGCCGAACGACCGAAGACGCAACATCGGGCAACGCCTGCCTCAAGATTGTCGCTACCGGCGATGGCGACACCCGGGTCAACCGAATCGAGACCGAGACCTCTCCGAGAATGACCTCCGGTTCCCACCAGATCAGCCTGCAGGCCCGCTGGCTGCGCGGCGCGCATATGCTGTACCTCAGCTGCTACAGGCAATACGCCCGGTGCCAGCACACTCACGGGCTGCAAATCCCGTACAACCTCGGCAGCCCGGGACAGGCAAACAGCGTAGTCTCGAATAATCTCGGACCGGTGCTGAGCGAGGTGATCCACCAGCCGGCGGTCCCTGCNGCCGGGCAGGGNGTCACCATTCTCGCGCGGGCAAGNGATTCCGATGGCATTGACTCCGTCCGGGCGCTCTACGACCCCTCGGGCAATAACGCCTCGGGCGAGNTTGAGCTCTTCGACGATGGAGCCCACTCCGATGGCGAAGCGGGAGACGGCCTCTTTGGAGGAGACCTTCCCGGTTTCTCCAACAACACCAAGGTGACCTTCTACGTGGAGGCCGNGGACAACGCCNGGAACCGTCGCCGCGAACCTCGAGANGCNCCGGCCAGGGACCTGGTCTACCAGCACTCCACGCCGCTCACCGCCAATTCATTTACCTACCGCCTCATCCACGATGATGCCAATTGGAGCAGGCTCGGCAGCCGGCAGCTTCACTCCAACGAGCTGCTCGATGCCACCTTCATCTTCAACGAAGAGAAGATCTACTACAATGTGGGAACGAGATGGCGAGGCAGNCCCTGGAACCGNCCGGGCAANCCGCGCATGTACCGNGTCGGCTTCCCTAAAGACCAGCCGCTTCGCAACCGCACAAAGATCAACCTGAGCCGCTATGGCAGCGCCCAGNGGGAGAAGGCGGCNAGCTACGTTGTCTGGCGCAATTCGACATCCTCCACCACCAGCCCCTACAACCGGTCAACCTGGGCGCGGGTACGAACCAACGGGGGCACCTACATCATGGAGAGCGTGGAGCCCACCAATCCTGAATACCTCAAGATGTGGTTCCCCGAGGACTCCGACGGCATCATCATGAAAATCATGGGTAAGCAGACCTTTTCAGACTCAGGCTCNCACCAGTCGAATCTCCTCCAGTGGGCCACCTGGCANAACCGGGGCGCGGACAAGNCNGGCTACCGCTGGAACTTCNNCNTNCGCACCAGGGAGCTCGAGGANAACTTCCANCCCCTGATCTCGCTGNTCCAGACCATGAACGGCAACTCGTCCATCCTCGACAACTCGCTTGAAAACATCATGGATGTAGAGCAGTTCCTCAGGGTCTACGCCGCCCGCTGCGCGCACGACGACTGGGACACCATCGCGATCGGAAACGGCCAGAACGCCTATATCTACTACGCTCCGAACGAGGGGCGCTGGAAGCTCCTGCCCTGGGATATGGACCACACCTGGGGCAACACCGGNGCGCGAGTCTATCCGGACAACGACAGCACCTTCTCGCGTATCATCGCCCGCCCCAAATACCGCCGTAAATACATCGGCATCCTCAACGAGATGCTCAACGGCCGCGGCGNCAACCCNGGNCATTGGACCACCGNCGAGATGGTCACCAAGTTCCTCGACCGCAACTCGGCCGTCGTTGGCTCTGATGGCGTAGGCAACTCATCCCCGGTACGAAACTTCATGAACGGCCGACGAGCGACCCTCGCCCGCCAGATCCCTTCCCGCATCGACTTTGCCATCACAACCAACGGCGGCAATGATTTTACCGAAGACGAGGTCTCGGCGCGGATCAACGGAACCGGCTGGGTAGACATCGACATGATCCTTATCTCGGGCGAGCCGACTACAATCACCTGGACCAGCACGACTCGATGGCGGGTCGATGTTTCCCTGTCTGCGGGAGAAAACATCCTCGACTTCCTGGCCCTTGATGTAGAGGGCAACGTGGTAGGCGCTGATAGCGTGACCGTAACCAGCACCTTTGGCTGGGAAACTCCAACCATCACCTCCCTCACTCCGCCGGAGGGGCAACCGGGAGACTCCATCACCGTCACGGGAACGGAATTCCACGAAGGCATCAAGGTCTTCCTCGACAACCGGGATATCGGAAGCGTGGAATTCAGCGAAGCCAATCCGGAGAGCCTTATCTTCACGACCCCCATGCTGGAAGCGAGCACCGTTGCACTGACGGTGCGAAATACCGATGGCCGCTCCTCCGATGCGGTGGACTTCACGATCCTGCCGCCACCGCCTTACTTTATCCGCGGCGATGCGAATATCGATGAGGCGGTCGACATCAGTGACGCGGTCAAGGTGGTGCGCTACCTCTTCTCGGGTGTGACGATCGGCTGCCTCGATGCGGCGGATTCCAACGACGATGAGGAGATCAACATCACCGACGCCGTCTACCTGCTGGAATACCTGTATCGGGGAGGGGCGGCTCCAGCCTCGCCGTTCCCGCAGAGAGGTTCTGACCCGGGAGAAGAAGGCGCGCTGGGATGTGAGGACGGCCTCGACCCGTTTGGCGGGTAGGCCCGGCGCCCTTAAAGGCCGAAATCATCCGCCTTCTTGCGAAGGGTGTTGCGGTGAATTCCCAAGAGGTCAGCCGCCCGCAGGCGCACTCCATCACATCGTTCGAGCGCTTCACTCAGCAGGGTCTTCTCGACAACCTCCATCGTATTCGACCAGATCGCGCGCGAGGAAGAGGACCCTAACAGCGAATGGAAATGCGCGGAAACCGAGCTGTCGAGGGTTTTNTCTNCAGNGTCGNGNNGGCNAGGATTCGCATCGTTGCGCANCNGCGGGATGTCNGCGGCATGAATCTTCGTNCCATCGCAAAGGATAACGGCCCGCTCAATCAGGTTTTCAAGCTCNCGAACATTCCCNGGCCAGGAATANGCCATGAGCTCTCGCAGGGCATCCTTGCCCAGCTTCATCGGCGGCANNTCATTCTCAGCTGANAANTTATCGAGAAAATGCTGCGCCAGCAGGCGAATGTCCTCTGAATGATCCCTCAGGGGCGGCATGGCGATNGGAACGACATTNAGNCGGTAATAGAGGTCCTCCCGNAAGGTTCCGTCCTGCACAAGCTGCTCGAGATCACGATGGGTGGCCGCGATAACCCTGANATCGACCTGCAGAGGTGTTTCCGNTCCNACCGTATCAACCTCCTTCNCCTGCAGGACCCGCAGCATCTTGGCCTGCAGCATGGGGCTCATNTCGCCAATCTCATCAAGAAAGATNGTNCCTCCATCGGCGAGAACGAACTTCCCCTTGCGNTCAGCAATCGCCCCGGTNAAGGATCCNTTCANGTGACCGAAGAGCTCGGCCTCGAGCAGCGGCTCGGGGATCGCGGCGCAATTNACCCGGACGAATGGNCCCTCGGAGCGTGGACTGTTGTAGTGNATNGCNTTGGCNATGAGCTCCTTGCCNGTTCCGCTCTCTCCCCGGACGAGGACCGTGGAACGNGNNGGCGCGACACTGACGATNGTCTGGAAGATCNCCTGGATCGCGGGGCTGTTNCCNACAATCCCGTCGAAATTATANCGTTCNCGCAGCTCGGCCTTGAGCATNCGGTTCTCTTCAAGCAGNTGCTCCCGTTCCGCCGCCGCGTCCTGGTAGATCTTGACCGCCTGGGCAAGTGTTCCCGTGATGATCTGNAGGAGNGCCATGTCCTGGTCNAACTCCTTGTCNCCNTGNAAGGGCTTGGCGCCGCCGAGNACCCCGNCNACCTTCCCTTCCAGGTTAATGGGNACCGCCATGAAGGTCATCTGCTCAGANCCNGNGCGGAANGCNCCNGTCCTGCCNAGAAACTTTGGCTCCTGGCTGATGTCGCGCACTCCGATCGGTTCACCACTCTCGACAACNCGTCCGATGATNCCTTCNCCNCGCGCGTACTGNCCCTTGGCCATCTCCTCCTCCGTCATCCCGTAGGCAAGGGAGATCTTGAGATCATCCGAATCAGGCTGCACCAGGACCAGGAAGCATTGGGACAATTCGCATCTGCGGGCCAGGATCTCGCTGACCTGGGTAAACAGATCTTCAAANACNAGGGAGGAGCCGAGGGCCTGGCTGATCTCGAGCAGGGTCTCATCCTGGATGTTTCGCCGCCGCAGNTCGGAAAACGACTGGGCGTTNTCGAGNATCTGCGCGGCCTGGGTACCGACAATCGTCANCAGCTCGAGNTCCTGTTCGGAAAAATTATCCTTNCGAGTCGAATCGACACTGATCACCCCCACCACCCTCTTGTCCAGNATCATGGGNACCGCCAGCTCCGANCGAATGTGCTCCTTGACCATGATNTAGCGATCTTCTTTGCGCACGTCGGGAACACCGAGAGCCTCGCCATGCTTGGCNACCCACCCCGTGATTCCTTCGCCGACACGAAGNGCNANCTTGTCCCCGACATCNTGGCCGAGACCGCGAGAGGCNACGATCNTGAGCGTCTCNCCCTCCAGCAGNATCACCGAGCCNGTCGTGGCNCCCGTATAGCGAATACTCGAATCNAGAAGAACCTCGAGGAGCCTGATCGGNTCGAGGGTCGAGTTCAGCGCCAGCGCGATCTCCTGGAAGATTTCGAGTCGNCTGTCGGCAGGAGAAGCATCCTCTCCCCCCTCCCGCCGCGGGGACNCCGAATCAGAAGATCCGTTGTGTTCACTCAACTCAACCATGCCGAAACCCGCTTATTTCAATGACTTCTCACTTATCCAACGACCCANCGGCACGCTGCCCCTTTTATAGGCACTGACCTTATATTGTGCAAAAAAGATGCGNCTTAGCACAATAATTTATCACCGGCTTTTTCGCTCAAAGATTGGCAACCTGTTAGTATATTGCCTCACTCGTCGTCGCATGGCGGCCTGCTCTCCCTCTTCCAGGATCTGAAATATGCCTCTTCTCATCGATCAGCTCGGTCGCAAAATTGACAATTTGCGGATCTCGGTCACGGACCGATGTAACTTCCGCTGCCTCTATTGCATGCCTGAAGAGGGAATGGAATGGCTGCCGAAAGAAGGGATCCTGAGCTTTGAAGAGCTTGAGAGAGTTGTCCGCGTCCTTGCCCCCATGGGCATCCGAAAGCTGCGGTTGACTGGAGGAGAGCCCCTTCTCAGGCGTGACCTCCCACGGCTTATCTCGCTGCTGAGGGCAATCGAAGGCATCGACGACATCGCCCTCACCACCAACGCGCTGCTGCTCGCTGAGCAGGCCGAGGCCCTGCAGAAGAGCGGGCTGGACCGCGTCAACGTCAGCCTTGACTCCCTGCTGAGAGAACGTTTCGAACAGATTACCCGCCGGGATGCTCTCGATCGGGTGCTGCGGGGAATCGAGCAGGCCGCGAAAACATTTCAAGGCCCCCTCAAGATCAACGCCGTGCTCATGCGCGGACTGAACGATGAAGAGACCCCCGCCTTCGCCGAGCTGGCCCGAAAACATGGACACACCATCCGATTTATCGAATACATGCCGCTCGATGCGGATGAGAGCTGGTCTCGTTCCAGCCTGGTCACGGGAGCCGAGATCCGCAAACACATCGATCGGCACCTTGACAATGGAGCCCGGCTCGTTGAAGACCCGGCGAGAGATCAAAGGGCGCCGGCGGCGGACTACATCTTCTCGGACGGAGCGCCCGGCAAGATCGGCTTCATCAACTCGGTGTCGGAGCCTTTCTGCGAAAACTGCAACCGGATCCGGATCACCGCCGACGGCAAGCTCCGCACCTGCCTGTTTTCACAGGAAGAGACCGACCTTGCCTCCCTCCTTCGCGGGGGAGCTTCGGATGAGAAAATCGCTGAGGCCGTGCGGACGGCGGTCCATGACAAAGAGCCCGGGCACCGGATCAACGAGCCTGACTTCGTTCGAGCGAACCGGTCAATGTCCCAGATCGGCGGATAGGCGGCGGCCGGAGCTCAGATGGTCTTCGACCTGCTGCCCTTCCACTCGCCCTCTTCGCCCTCGGCGGTCCAGGAGCCCTTGATGCTCCCGCGGCCCAGGAGCTCACCCTTGAGCTCGACCTCGGTATCAACCCCATCGAGGCTGTATTCGATCTTGAAGGTGATCTTGCGTCCCTCCACCGAGCCGCCGAGGATCTTGAAGCTCGAGCCGTCTCCCGCCTTGACGCTCCCGGCGACCTTCTCGCCGGCAAGCTGGAAGTTGAACACGAATTTCTGCTCTTCCCCACCGGGCATCTCGACAGCGGCGTACCATTTACCCACGAAAGCGGCGGCGGCGCTGCGCGGCCTGCCTTCACCCCGCGGACCCTCAGGACGCTCACGGCCTTCCGGACGCCGCCCGCCTTCCGGCCTCTCTCCACCCTCGGGTCTCTCACGGCCTTCCGGGCGCCGATTGCCCCCAGGTCTCGCGCGGCCCTCCGGACGCTGCGCTCTGTCGCCGCGCTCGCCGGCTGAAGCCAGGCTGGCGGTCCAGGAGCCCCCGAACTTGGAATCAGCCTTGTCAAACCACTTGCCGCTCATCAGGAAGCGTCCCTTGAGCTCGGCCTCCACCACGAAGGTGACCTTCTCGCCCCCGAAATCGATCACCAGGCTGTAAGAAAGCTTTTTGCCATCAAACTTGACGGCGGCGAGCGGAAAATCGCCGCTGTCGCTGAGACTTCTGCCGCTGAGCTTCCCCTCCTTGTCCGCGGTGATCTCGATCGTCGACCGGACCGGCTCTCCATCCTTACTGCTGGCCACTGCCGTCCAGCTCCCCGCCACCGTAGGCTTGGTGTTGTCTTTCCGGATGACGACAGTTCCACCATCATTGCCATCGACTGTGAGGGAGCCTTTGAAAATGCCATCGGTGCCGAGTTTCGCCGCGATCTCGAAGGTCCTCACATTGCCGCCGAGGTTCCTCGGAACAACCAGCTTGAGAGTGCCCTCCTGGAGCGTCCCTTCCTTGATGGGATAGGAGCCGCTGCGCGGGCTGATGAAGACGCCGCTCACCTTGGTCCCGTCCTGCTTCAATTCGAGATAGTAGTCGCGCTGGCGGCCCCTGTCATCGACAGTGATCACCCAGGTGCCTTCCAACCTCACCTCTTCGGAGGACGCGGAAAGGGGCGTGACAAAACCGGAAAGAAAAAACGCGGTGACAATGAAAGCTCTCATTGGAAACCCCTGTATTGGATCTGTGTATTGCTCGAACGCTCGCAGGCCGAGTGAACCCCCTATTTTTATCTTCCCGGCACTTAAGTCACGCATTTTTTCTCCGGCAGGCCGGCCGGGCTTCCCTTCACGCGGCGTCATTGGTAGGCTGAAACGCCTATTGGTAAGCGGAATCCCGGGAAACGAACCATGACTTTGCGAGACCGACTCTTCCTCATCCTGGCGGGAATCTTCATCGCCGCCCTGGTCTCCTGTAACCTCATCTTCCAGAAATTCTTCAGCTGGACACCCCTTGGCCTCTACACCTTCGAGATCTCGGTTGGGATCCTGCCTTATCCCATCACCTTCCTGGTGACAGATATTATCTCCGAGCTCTACGGCAAGCGTAAAGCTGACCAGGTTGTCATCTCCGGCCTCATTGCATCGGTTTTCGTCAGTCTCCTGGTTATGGTGGCAACTGCCGTTCCCCAAACAGACTGGTCTCCTGTCAGCAGCGAAACTTTCGCGAAGGTGTTCGGGCTCAACGGGCCCGCCGTCTTCGCCTCGATGGTTGCCTATCTCTCTGCCCAGTTCATCGATATCCGAATCTTCCACTTCTGGAAAAAACTGACAAAGGGGAAGCACCTGTGGCTTCGCAACAACGGCTCGACCGTCGTCAGCCAGTTGGTCGACACCGGTGCCGTTTTGCTGCTTTTGTGTTCTTTCGAGGTTATCGCGTGGGAACGTTTTGGAGGACTCCTGCTGAACGGCTTCCTCTTCAAGATGCTTTGCGCGCTCATCGACACGCCCCTGTTTTACGCCGCGGTCTGGTATCTCAAGCCCCGCATCGGCGATGAAAACAGCCCTGTGGGCACGACGGAAGAATGCGCCGATAAACGGGAAGCTCCAGGGGAGTCCAGCCCGCACGAATAGCGTTGAAATCGGACCTGCGACAACGCTATAAAGGCAGGTCGGAACTTGGTTCCAGGGCAGTGAAGAGTTCGGAAAACCTGTGGAGTACATCGACATGAAATTGTGGACCGGACTTCTTATTCTTCTGCTGGCGGGGGCCGGCTGCAGCTACCAGGGCGAGGACAGCCCAGTCGCCGCGCCGAGCGACGATCCCGCCAAGACCGCGCCTGGCGGCGCCCCTGCCGAGCTCTATTCGCCCGACAAGGACCCGCTGGTCAATCCCGACTCTCTCTTCCAGAAGGCTCCCGCAGAACCGGAAAAGATCGCGCGCGACGAGACCCTGGTCCGGTACCTGAAATCCGACCCCGGCACCCTCAACCCGCTCTTCACCTCGAGCGTCTACGAGACCTACGTCGAGGACACCCTCTTTGACGGCCTCTTCACCTTCAACTCCGACTTCGAATGGATCATCAACGAGTCGATGGTCGAATCCTGGGAAAAGACCGAGGACCACAAGACCTGGACCGTCAAGCTGCGCGCGGGACTCAAGTGGCACGACGGACACCCCCTGACCGCCCACGATGTCGCCTTCACCTGGGAGGCCATCATGGACGACGCCGTACCGACCAAGACGCTCCGCAGCGGCCGAGACCAGCTCGAGTCCGTCACCGCCCTCGATGACCTGACCGTCCGCTTCGTCCACAAGGAGGCGCTGCCCACCGGCAAGTGGAACATGCTCTACTCCATCCTGCCGAAGCACATTATCGGCGACAAGGACGATGAAAACCGGAAAAAGGATCCTTCGCTCAAGAAGGACCCGTATTACCTGAACTACGCCCAGGCTCCCATCGGCTGCGGACCCTACAAATTCG
>PAOC01000039.1 GCA_002708465.1 Planctomycetota bacterium | reverse complement strand
CCGGAAAAAGTACAATGGCAAAGATCACAGCAGCCAGCAGCACCGGTTTCCTAACAAGGGATGAGACATAATCAAGCAGCTCGGAAGGGATCACGATTCTTCCGGCCAGGGATATCATTTCAACAATGACAGCCCTTTCAAGAAGCGGCTCCAGGCTGCATTGGTAGGAGGAGGTGGTCTGCTGAACTATCTCAAATTCTTCACCCTCATCCGGATAGTCAATCTGTATGCTCTGCTGAAATCTGTCCAGTTGGGAGACCGGAAGGGGGTAGGTGCCTTCCTGCTCGATGGGGTTCTGGGTGGCAAGCACGAAGAAAGGTCTTTCAAGGGTAAGATTTTCCCCTGCAGCCGTCACCTGCCTCTCCTCCATGGCCTCCATGAGTGCGGCCTGCGTCTTGGGAGGAGTCCTGTTGATCTCATCTGCGAGAATCACATTGGAAAAGATCGGGCCGCGAAGGAAATGGAACCCCCGGTTTCCAGCCTGGTCGTCCTGGAGCAGCGAGGCGCCAATGATGTCGCTGGGCATCAGGTCGGGGGTGAATTGAATCCTGCTGAAGTCCAGCGTAAGAAGCTCGGCAATTGAGCGAACAAGCAGGGTCTTCGCCAGCCCCGGGACCCCAATGATGAGGCAGTGTCCTTCACTCAAGATTGCCGCCATGACCTGGGTGACGATCTCATCCTGGCCGACAATCTGGGTGCCAAGCTTCTCTCTCAGCCCGGCGATCAGGCTCGAAAATTCATTGAGCCTGGCGTGGTCTTCCCCATTCAATTTATCATTCATCTGTCTCGGAGCCTTTCACCCTGCCCCAGGCCGCATTCAGCTCATCCGCGTCGCGGCCCTCGATCGTTCCCAGGTCCATCTCGACACATTTGAATCGAGTTATAAATTTCCGGGTAGATCTTACCAGCGCCTCATCGGCTGAGTAGCCAAGTTTCCGGCAAAGATTGACCGCCGTAAACAGAATGTCCCCCAGCTCTTCCTGGATGGCGCCGCCGGCAATTCCGTCAGCATCGGCTGAGAGCGCGCCCTCCAGCTCAGACACCTCTTCTTTCAATTTATCAATCACTCCATTCGCGTCGACCCAGTCCAGGCCACAGCTGGAAGCCTTCTTGCTTATCTCCTCCGCTCGCTGGACAGAGGGAAGGCTTCTTGGGACTCGATCAAGAATCGAAGCGGCCGAACCATCTTCTCCCGCTGGGTCCCTTTCCTTGCGCTCCTCCTCCTTGATGGAGTTCCACAGCTTAAGAACCTCCCCCGAATTTTTGACAGTCTTGTCGCCAAAAACATGTGGGTGCCGCCTTACGAGCTTTTTACGAATACCTGTGGCAACGGATGAAAGATCGAAGCTCTCGTCTTCTGAGGCGATAACACTGGCCATAAAAACATTCATCAGAACATCGCCGAGCTCCTCGCAGACATGTTCAGTTGGCCGGCCCCCGCCATCGGAAATGGCATCCAGCACCTCGCAAACTTCCTCGAGTAGATGCTGGCCAATATCGGATAGCTCTTGCTCCTGGTCCCANGGACAGCCGCCCGGGCCGCGTAAAGACTCAATTACATCGAGCAGTTCAAGTAGAGGNCGCCCTGGCTCCTTCATGGNTTCAGATTGTACCAATTGCCAATGAANCCGACTATCGACTATCCNGCGNCCTTTCCTGCCTCAGACCGGACAGGTGTCGCTATATCGATCACCGCTGTTGGTAAAAAGGCTCCCTTTCGGCAGCTATAGCGCAGCGGCTTTGGCCTGGCATTTGCATTATCCACCTTCAGTGTCTTCCCCGATGGCCATTCGGCCATTTTGAAGACTTGATAATCCAAATCGATTGCCTGGCTGGAAGGAGGTGATGCTTACCGGGGAAGCTTGCGATGGAAAAACCGGCACAAGATTAATTCTTCCCTGGAAAAACATAAGTCACGCTTACACCCGGCGGGCTTCTGATCGTTGTCCAAATCACTCTTTGAAACTATAAGGGAACTCCCGGTTTCGGCGATGTGCCATGGNCGGTGGCAGGCAGAGGAGCTCGCCGGGATATTCCCAGGGCACCATTTCTCGACACTTTTCTATGAGGTATTGCGGCCCTTTCTTGGATGCCCTATGCTTGCCTGCCTTCAATTGCTTCATAATGAAGAGATGGCGACGAGTCAAAGGGAAGTCCGATGTCGGAAATTCGAGTGCTTGTAAACGGGGCGAAGGGGCGCATGGGCTCAGAAGCTGTCCAGGCTGTCATTGGAGCCGACGGACTTGAGCTTGTTGGAGAGACCGACCTTGGCGATGAGCTCTCCTCGGCCATCGAGAGCGCCAGGGCACAGGTTGTCGTCGATTTCACGATTCCTTCGGCGGCTGTTCATAACGCCAACGTCATTCTTGATTCTGGCGCCAGTCCTGTTGTTGGAACCACCGGGTTCTCAGTTGAAGAGATTGAAGCCCTCCAGGAAAAAGCAGCCGGGCTTGGACGAGGGGGGCTCATCGCCCCGAATTTCGCTGTCGGAGCCGTGTTGCTCATGAAATTCGCGCAACAGGCCGCGAAGTATTTCCCTGATGTTGAGGTCATTGAGCTCCATCACGACCAGAAGGTCGATGCTCCCTCCGGAACGGCCCTCAAGACTGTAGAATTGATCAGGGAATCACTGGATCAAAATCCTTCCGCCCAGCAGGCCGAAAGACCGGAAGAGACTGAGACCGTTAGCGGNGCCCGAGGCGGAAAATACCTCAACATTCCTGTTCACAGCGTCCGCCTTCCTGGCTATGTCGCCCACGAAGAGGTCTTATTTGGCGGCACAGGGCAGATCCTCTCGCTTCGCCACGACTCCATTTCAAGAGAATCTTTTATGCCCGGAGTCATCCTTGCCATTCGCAAAGTTGTGAATCTGGACCGCCTGTATTATGGCNTGGATCAGGTGATGGACCTGTAGGTCATTCCGGCCGGGCAGCNGACAGCTCGTTCGGCCAGGGCCTGATCGGCAGGCGATCAATCCCCGGCGAATATGGGAAGCGGCACATCGCAGCCGAGATCAGACGGGGAGTCTTCAGGGTCACTGCCCGGATAGGGGAATGGCGCGGCGGGGCTGTCGCCTCCGATGAACAGGGTGGTGAGCAATAACACTGCGTCGTCGATCTGGATGTATCCGTCGTCATCAGTGTCNGCGGCCTCCATGCACGTTATTGTCTCCCGGCCCGGGACTGGCGAAAAGAGCCANCGCAGAATCGCGACTGAATCACCGAGGTCAGGGGATGTTCGGAACTCTTCGCGTGCGATGAGGGCGCCATCTTCCGGCGGATTGTAGGCGAATATTGAGCTGTCAACATTGCCCCTTACAAAATGCGGCCTCAGGATCTTCAGATAACCTGGAAGCAGCCTCAGGCCCAGGTCNCCGTTTCCAGCAGCCTGGCCTTCGCCAAGGCNGGGCAGGGCCGTNGGCTGAACAACGAGGTGNCCGCCAATAAAGTTGGCCGGGCCACCCTGCCCTGCTCCGTCACCTCCAAGGCCGACCCCGGCATAATGGAATTCAAGGTCGGCAACATGCGCGCCCAGGATCAGGTTCGTCCCTGGAGTCCGGAAAGCAGAAACGTCGATTCTGAAGTCCGCCCCTGCTGGGGCAGACCGATAGGATATATCAACACTCTCAAGGGGCCCGCGCCCTTCTGCGGCAGGAGCCGTCGGCCTGACCCGAAGAAGATTCAGGATCAGCTCGTCATAATCTACACCTACGTTGATGGTGTNGATGTCGCCAAGGCTGGTGATGTAAAGCGGGAGAGCGAACAATTGCTCTCTTTGAGTCATCCCGCCGCCGCCAACCTCAATTCCGTCGGCGTAGTAGACTGTAACGCCGCCATCCTGAAGGTGACCGCTTACCACTTCGACCACGCCATNGTCATCTGCAACGNCCAGGATCCCGGCCAGGGTTTCTTCTCTGGGATCCTGGGTCAGGGAGCCGGGGTCATACGGCGTAAACGCCAGGGACGTCTCCAGGCGGTAGTGATCGACAGGGAAATTCCCCGGAAGAAGATCAAATACCAGGGAAGCGAAGTGAGTGCCGGGTTCCTGCNGCNGGGGGCGGGCTCTTCCGCGAATATCAAGAAGGGTGGCAAGGATCCTTCCCTCCGGATCGACCGTAACGGGAGTCCCGGGCCAAAGAACCCAGTCGTTGCTCTCAATCTTCAGGTCCCGAAACGACAACCTCTCCCGGTCGTAATCCACAGAGACCTGGACGTAATTGGCGTGGCTGTTGCCCCCGATTCGCAGCGGCACAGAGACCCCGGTGAGCTCCTGGACATCGGCCTTGTAGACGAAGTCCACGGAGTCAATCTGCAAGGCGGCAGCCCTGGAACTGATGCGCCCCGGCGCGCCCTCGGGGTCGGCAAAGGCTGCCCCATGAACGAAAGCTATCACCGCGAAGATAGTCGGCAGAAGCAGGCCGNGGCTGCGTACAGCCCTCCCAGCAGGACAACCCGCAGGATTTCTACCTTTTGCTTTACTCTCGAATACCCGTAACAAGATGCGATTACTCCTGAATCATCAGCCGGTCCGATACGAACCCGTCTTCACCAGGTTCTCTGCAGTAAGGACCGTACGAATGCTGGCAAAACCGAAAACAATCAGGAAGGGAATAACTGCCTGCAGACAGATCCCACACAGGTCACACGGTAAAACCGGGCGACCGCGGCCTTTTAGAGCCTGACTTATCATGAAATTCGCATATACAGACAGTTACCCGATTTTAAACTCACCAGATATAGTGTCAAAACATTATAGAGTTTTAACTTCTTGTTATTGGCCAAGTTGACAGGCTTGGCGACCCTTCTAAAATGTCTCTCATGACAGAACTCCCCGAATCCATAAAAACCCACGTCCTCTCACTCGAAGAATTCTTTGAACAGGAGAACACCAGGGAAACCCACGATTTCATTACCGAGGGCCTCAATTACCAGTTTTCCACCGGAGGGAAAAGGCTCAGGCCGGCTTTATGCCTGCTCTCCTGCGAGCTATTTGGCGGCGATCCCGACAAGGCTCTCCCTTTCGCCATGGCCACGGAGATTCTCCATAATTTTCTCCTGATCCATGATGACATCGAAGATGACGACGTGATGAGGCGGGACCAGAAGACCCTCTGGGCTGAAATCGGCCTTCCCAATGCTCTGAATGTTGCAGACTTCATGATCGCTCGCGCCTACGGATTGATCACAGAATCTCAGCTGCCGGTAGACACCAGCCTTAAATTATGCCGCGCCTTCAGCCATGTCCTTCAAAGGACCGTCGAAGGACAGGCGCTTGACATCAATCTCCGTGGGCATCCGGACGTCAACCTGGAGACCTACTATCGCATCGTCACCCTCAAGACAGCCTACTACCTTGCCCTCCCATGGGTTGGAGGGGCCATGGTTGCCGGCGCCGAGGAGGCCTCACTGGAGCCTCTCTGGAAGCTCGGAAGACGGCTTGGTCCTGCCTTCCAGATCCGCGATGACCTCATCGACCTTACCGAAGGAAAGGGAAGGGGGGGGGAGGTTGGCTGTGACATACGGGAAGGAAAACCGAGCATTTGCTATGCCCACTCCCTCGAGAGCAAGAAGGGAACGGAAGAGGAACGCGGCCGTCTGGTCGAGATCGTGCGTGCAGGGCGAGACTCGACGACCGAAGATGACATCGCCTGGGTTATTGATTTTTACCGGCGCGAACAGGTTCTGGATTTTGCCCAGGAAGAGGCCAACAGGCTCGCCGGAGAATCCCTGGAGGTCCTCGATGGCTTGCCCCTGCCTGATGCTGGAAAAGAATCTTTCAGGGAAGTGATCCGGTTCGTAGTAGACCGAAAAGTTTAACTGAATATTTTCCCGGGCGGACCGGGACTGAAGAGAAGGTGGAGAAATGGCCAGCGAGAAACCACAGATGGTTGCTGTTGTAATGGGCGGCATTTGCGGCGAACGCGATGTCTCCCTCTCCACTGGCGCTTGCGTGGTTAGCAATCTTCTTTCCGCAGGTCATGTGGTCACTCCCGTCTGCATTCACGCAAATGGTTCCTGGGAGATCGGCCCCCGGATTACAGCGCTTCCCCCCAGCCGCGGCAGGGAAGAATGGTTTCATGGAAATTCCACACCCGCGCGCGACGCAACAGGCCTCCTCGTATCACAGGGTGTCGATTGTGTCTTCAATGCTCTCCATGGCCCCGGCGGGGAAGACGGCACCATCCAGGGATTTTTACGTGTCGCTGGCATACCCTTCACCGGGCCGGATGTAACCCCTGCAGCCCTCACAATGGACAAGACTCTCACCAAGGCTGTCCTTGACCAGGCTGGAGTCAGAACTCCACGCGGATTTGAAATTCCAANGTTCTCCGACACCCGGAGTGAAGAGAACTGGGGCTCGCTGGCTCGGAAAATGTCCGAAAAAATGCCCTTCCCCTGGATTGTCAAACCCAATTGCCTCGGGTCCAGCGTTGGAATTCAGCTGCTTCAATCGGCTGAAGAATTCCTTTCAGCCGCGGCGGCTAACGGGAGGCACTGGTGTCCTTCCCCNCTCCTGTCTGGGTCAGGGTTTATTGTCGAAGAACAGATCGAGGGCCGCGAGCTNACCTGCGGGGTGCTCGAGCTCCGCCANGGAGACCTCAAGGCGCTGCCTCCNATCGAGATCCTCCCCAAATCCAGTGAGTTTTTTGACTACCAGGCAAAATACACNCCGGGGGCCACCGAAGAAATCTGNCCTGCGCAGCTGGATGCGGACATGACCAGGTCGGTCCAGGANCTTGCCNCTCTTGTNCACANGANATTTCATTGCGACCCCCTCTCAAGGACCGACATCTTTCTTACTGAAGAAGGNGAGNTGGTCGTCCTCGAGATCAANACCCTGCCTGGCATGACCGNGACCTCCCTGATTCCGCAGTCCGCCCTGGCGGCCGGTATTTCCCTGCCCGATTTATTTGACCAGCTTGTCNGCCATGCCATCGAGCGNGANNCCATGCGGAAGGCGGTCNACACCCTTTGAAATTTATCCAGGTCCGNGGGGCCTCAGAAAACAATCTGCAGGGTCTTTCCATTGACCTGCCTCGCAACTCCCTCACGGTCATTACTGGCGTCAGCGGCTCAGGAAAGTCCAGCCTCGCCTTCAATACGATCTACAAAGAAGGACACAGGAGATTCCTTGAATCCCTCTCCGCTTATGCTCGTCGATTCCTNGGAGGNATCGACAGGCCCGCGATTGACAGCATAGAAGGGCTCTCNCCNTCGGTCTCTATTGAACAGCGCACCATCCAGCGGAATCCAAGATCTACCGTTGGAACAATGACGGAGATCTACGACCATCTTCGTCTTCTTTATGCCCGTCTCGGCACGCCCCATTGCCCNGGCTGCTCCCGGGTTATTGACTCCCAGAGCGCCGAGCAGGTNGCCGCGCAACTGCTCGCTTCCTGCGAAGGAACCCGGGGGCTTTTCTGCGCTCCCATCATTCGCGATCGCCGCGGAGCCTTCGGAGCCGTATTTGACAAGCTCAAAAGAGACGGCTACAGGAAGGTGATCGTCGATGGCGAACTCACTGCCCTGCAGGAAGATCCTCCGGTCCTTGACCCCAGCGCCGTTCATTCTGTCGATGTTATTTGTGATCGCCTGACCGTTGAGGTCGGCCGGCGGCCCAGAATTGTCGAAGCCATCGAAAACTGTTTCCATCTGGCCGAAGACACATTTCGCTTTCGCGGAGATCCTGACGCCCCTCATCCTGCCGGTACAGAGAGGCTCTTTTCCGGCCGTTTCTCCTGTCCCGACTGCCAGGTCGACCTCCCCTCACTTGACACCCGGATTTTTTCATACAACCTGCCTTTTGGCAGATGTCCCAGGTGCAAAGGAACCGGCAAGGCTCTCCAGATTGACCCATCTCTCCTCGTCACCAACCGGACCAGTCCGCTTCTGAGAGGGGGGCTCTCTCTTTTCAGCGAGGACGGCAAGCCCGTCCATCTGGAATTCAACCCGGCCATCGTCACCGGACTCCTCAAGAAGATCGGGAGGCCCGTGGATGCAGCCTGGGGCGACCTTGAAAGCGATGACCGCAAGAACCTCTTGTACGGGCAGGGCCAGCTGCCCGGGCTCCTTGATCAACTCGAGGAAATCCGAGATTCCGATGAGGACGCCTTCGCCGGGCTGACAGCTGAATCAACCTGCAGGGAGTGCCGCGGGGAACGCCTTGGAGCCCTTCCCCGCGCCGTAAAATTTTCAGGCGCCACCATTGGGTCCCTCTGCCAGTTGCCGATCGATGAGCTTCTCGTTTTTTTTAATACACTCCAATTAGATGGCCCCGCCGCCCAGATTGCGCCCCCCCTGGTTTCCGAAATATCCCGCCGGCTGAGCTTCCTCAAAGAGGTCGGTCTTGGCTACCTCAGTCTCGGTCGCTCGGCCCCGAGCCTTGCCGGTGGAGAGGTCCAGAGAGTTCGGCTTGCGGGGCAGCTTGGAAGCGCCCTCCAGGGGGTTATCTTCGTTCTCGACGAGCCATCCATCGGGCTCCATTCAAGGGACAACAGGAAGCTTCTCGGAGCCCTTGAACAGCTCAGGGACAGGGGCAATACGGTAATCGTGGTTGAACACGATCAGGAGACCATTGAGCTCGCCGACCATGTCGTCGACATGGGGCCCGGAGCCGGCGTCGAGGGAGGAAGGATTGTCGCCGAGGGAACAGCGAAGGAAATCATGGAAGTAGAGGCCTCGATGACAGGCGCCTATCTCTCCGGAAAAAAGCAGGTGCTTCGGCGGCAAGGCCGCAGGGCGGGCTGGGAAAAGTCCCTGAAGCTTGAAGGCGTCACCCACAACAACCTGGATGATGTGAACGTCGAGATCCCGCTTGAAAGACTGGTTGCCGTGTCAGGCGTCTCCGGTTCCGGAAAGAGCTCGTTGATTAACCAGGTGCTCTATCCCGCGCTGCTGCGCAAATCAGGCTCGGGGAAAAAAGCCGTCGGAGCCCATGCAGACATCCTGGGGCATGAGTTCATTGACAAGATCCTCTCTGTAGACCAGACCCCTATTGGAAAAAGTACCCGCTCAAATCCCGCCACCTACACCAAGCTCTTCTCGTTAATACGCGAGCTCTTTGCCCGCCTTCCCGAGGCGCAATCAAGGGGTTACAAATCATCCCGTTTCAGCTTCAACGTCGATGGCGGCCGGTGCATCGAATGCAGAGGGGCTGGCGTCAAAAGCGTTGATATGCAATTCCTCGCCCCTGTCGAGGTTGCCTGCGAGGCCTGCGGAGGCCAGAGATACAATCGAGAAACGCTCGAAATCCGCTTTAGAGGAAAAAGTATTTCCGAGGTTCTGGATCTTACCGTCGGTGAAGCGCTCGACATATTCTCGACTGTCCCGCGAATCGACAGAACCCTGAGGACCCTCGACCGCCTGGGCCTCAGCTACCTGAAGCTGGGCCAGCCCGCCACGACTCTCTCCGGAGGCGAGGGGCAACGGCTGAAACTTGCGAACGAACTTCAGAAAAAATCAACGGGTCGAACCCTCTACCTGCTGGATGAGCCGACCACCGGGCTCCATTTCGATGATGTTCGCGTCCTGATAGATGCTCTTGACGAATTAGTCAGCAACGGAAATTCAGTCGTTGTCATTGAGCATAATCTCGATGTTATCCAGACCGCGGATTACGTAATAGATCTCGGCCCAGAGGGAGGCTCCGAGGGGGGCAAGGTGATTGCGGTTGGCACGCCGGAGGAGCTCAGTCAAAACGCACGATCCTATACGGGAATCGCCTTGAAGGCTCGACTCGACGGCGGCCTCCCGGGCCTCTCAGGCGAACCCCGCCTGGCCTCCGGCAAGACGCCGGACCCNGGCCCCCGGGAGATCAAGATCCAGGGNGCCGCCCTCAACAACCTCAAAAGTGTCGATGTTGCAATCCCCCATCAAAAACTGACTGTGCTGACCGGAGTCTCCGGCTCCGGAAAATCATCCCTGGCCTTCGGGACACTCTTTGCNGAAGGCCAGCGGCGCTACCTCGATTCCCTCTCTACCTACGCCCGGCATTTCCTTGGCAGCCGCAACAGTCCGCCTGTTGAACAAATTACCGGGATGGCTCCAGCGATCGCTATTGACCAGAAGTCCGGCAGTGGGAACTCCCGGTCCACGGTAGCCACCATGACTGAAGTCCACGACCATTTGCGTCTTCTTTTTGCCCACATAGGCCAGCCCCATTGCCCTGAATGCGAGCAGGAGCTCGCCTGGGTCACCCCAAGCAAGCTGGCTGAAGACCTCGTCAACCAGAACCGCGAANGGCGTCTCTACATCCTTGCCCCTCTTGTTGTCGATGACACCNCCGAGGATGCACTCAGGAGGCTCATTTTACGACTCCTGAAGGATGGCCGTACGCGAATACTCGCAGGAGAGGAGGAGCTTCGGCTGGACGAGGGCGAAGATGCCGCCCTCAGAAGAATTCTGAACATTCTTCGCTCCTGCGCTGACGGAGAACCTCCCAGGCTCTTCCTGGTGCTGGATCGAATGGTCGTCTCCGAGTCGGTCCAGTCACGAATTGCGGCTTCCATTGAGGCCTGTTACGCCATGGCCGAGGGAGTGGTCGCTACGCGACTTGATGGGGGCCGGATTGTTCGGCATTCCAGGGAGCCNTCCTGCGGAGATGGACACTTCACCTTTTCGGGCACCCTCTCACCCCGCATGTTNTCCTACAGCAGCTATGAAGGAGCCTGCCCATCCTGCGGAGGGGCAGGCAAAGAANCCNGGGTGCTCTATGACGGCCTGATCGCAGAGCCCTCGAAGCCTTTGAACCTCGCGGTCGCCCCGCCGCTGAGAGCCTACCTCGAGACCTTCAGNCCATCAGCGCTCGTCGGGCTTGACGCCGTGGAGAGGCACCTCGGCCTCCAGCCTGACTACGCGACTGGCGACCTCCACCCTGACATTCTCCGCTCTCTGCTGTATGGACTTGGAGACGAGCTGATTCCCCTGGCGTTAAAAATGGGGCAGCACGAAATCACCTGGGCCGGCCTGGCAGCCATGCTGGAGGGGTGGCTCCGGGGCAAGGATCCGAACCTGAAAGGCCAGGGGCTCGACAGTCTCTTCGAATCCAGGCAGTGNTCCGCCTGCGAGGGGCGGAGGCTCAAGCCCGAATCCCTTGCTGTGCGAGTCGCCAACAAGGGGATCCACGATCTCCTCTCCCTGTCCATTGCAGATGCAGAGAGCTTCTTCCGGAACCTCGTTTTTTCAGGCCGGAAACAGGAAATAGCCGGCGACGTATTGAGGGAGCTTTCAAACAGGCTCCGGTTCCTTACTGACGTTGGGCTCGGCTACCTTGAGTTGAGCCGAAACAGCAATACACTTTCCGGCGGCGAAGCCCAGAGAATCCGCCTGGCATCTCAGCTTGGAAATCGGCTCACAGGAGCGATCTACGTTCTCGATGAGCCGACCATCGGCCTTCACGAATGGGATACGCGAAGTCTTCTCACTAGCCTGCAGGAGCTCAAAG
This sequence comes from Planctomycetota bacterium, assembly GCA_002708465.1. The sequence goes on along the minus strand of PAOC01000039.1, from coordinate 13,026 downwards.
ATGCCGGCAATACAGTTNTTGTTGTNGAACATGACCGTCACCTGATCGAGTCTGCCGACCATCTGATCGACCTTGGACCCGGCCCTGGAGAGCGGGGTGGAGAGATTGTTTCCAGCGGGACACCCGCCGATGTAGCNGCCGACAAAGCTTCACTCACAGGGAGCTACCTTCGCGGAGACCTCCAGGTATTCGATGGAGTCGAGAGACGCTCGCCGTCTGAGGACGGGATCTGGCTCCGGGGGGCTACTCTCCATAATCTCAAGAGCCTGGATGTTAAATTTCCTCATGGGATCCTGACGGCCATCACAGGAGTTTCCGGGTCAGGCAAATCAACCCTCGTCATGAAGATCCTCGCGGAAGCCGTCCGAGCCCACCTCCGCCGTGAATCTGAATTTGATCATCTGTCTGCAGTTGAGGGGCTGGATGGCGTCCGACGATTAGTGACCGTCGGGCAGAAACCCGTCGGGAGATCGCGCAGATCGACTCCAGCGACCTATGCCGGAGCCTGGGACCATGTCAGGGCGCTCTACGCCAGGATGCCGCTGGCCATGGCCCGCGGGTACAAGGTGGGCCGTTTCAGCTTTAACTCTTCAGAAGGACAATGTTCCTCATGCGAAGGCCAGGGGGCCTGCCAGGTTGAAATGCAGTTCCTCTCTGACATCTGGGTCACCTGTGAAGAATGCCGGGGGCGGCGTTTCAACCGGGCCACCCTGGAGATCCTCTTTAAGGGGAAGAATATCGCGGAGATCCTGGAGCTCGAGATCCGGGAGGCCTGCGAATTCTTCGCCAACCAGCCGCCCATCTTCCGCTTCCTTACATCGATGAACGATGTCGGCCTTGGATATCTCAAGCTTGGCCAAAGCTCACCTTCGCTATCGACAGGGGAGGCCCAACGAGTCAAACTCGCTGCCGAGCTGGCCGGAGACAACACGCGGGGCACGCTCTACATTCTCGATGAACCAACAACCGGCCTCCATTTTTCTGAGGTTAAGATTCTTCTTAAAATCCTGAACCGCCTGGTTGATGGCGGGGGGACCGTCATCCTCATCGAACACAACATGGACCTCATCAAAGCTTCCGATTGGGTTATCGATATGGGGCCCGGGCCGGGCCCCGAGGAGGAGAAATCATCTACGAGGGAGTTCCCGACGGTCTCCAGGAATGCCCCGACAGCAAGACAGGCAAGTGCCTCAGGCTCTGACCATGCGTATCCGACTGTTATTTAAAAAATTAAACAACGCCCCGGCCCGCCGGCGCCCGGCGGCTTTGCTGTTTCTCCTCCTCCTCGCTCCTGTGTTCCAGGGGTGCGGTTCCACCGAGGGGAGATCCCCTCTGCTGGGAACCTCGCTCGGCCCCGCTCTTGAAAAGCTCTGGAGGGAGCACGGAGGCCTCGATACCTGGAGGCGCTTCTCCGGAGCCAGGCTCCAGTACCGCGGAACCGTCCAAGGTAAGGCCTTCAGCCCTCGCCCTCTTCTGATTGATTTCCGCTCTCCCGGAAGAGTCTGGTATCAGCTGGAGACGGGCGGGCCCTGGTCTCAGCACCAGATTCAACCCCCGCAGCCGAATCGAAGCGGGGCCGCAGCCAACATCGAAGATTTCGCGCTGGCCACCCTTCCACTTCTCTTCCATCTGCCCTTCGTAATCGAAGGCAGCGACTGGACCTTGCGCAGGGCGCTTCATGCAGGCGGAAGATTTCCGGGCGTTGAATTTGAAGCCGCCCACAAGGGTCCGGATCCGGGAATCGGCCCCTTCCTGATTCGCATCGAGCCCGCAGAGAGCGCAATGAAAGGACTTGGCTCGGCCCATTACCTCTGTCGCCATCCGGCGCTTCCCCGTGGCCCCTACAGGGTCGAGTTCAAAGACTACATCAAACTAAATGGAATCTATCTCGCCACAAGAAGAGAACATTTTCATCTCCACGGACAGAAGGAGGCCTTCCAGAGCCCTGGGGATACAAGCGCCCGTCCTCTCTGGACGGAGAACCTCGAGGACATTCAATTTCTTCGCGATAAGGAGCTCGAGAACCTTCTAGGCACGACCGTAAAACGTACGGATAAAGGCTGATTTGCGGGATTTGGTTTCGCTCGGGAAAGGTTTTCCGGAAAAAGGGGAAAGATGTCGTTTGTATTAAGATTCAGTCTAAATAGTATTCATTCTGTGTTCGCTGAGGGTCGCCGTGCCAAACGTGGTTTCGAGGCTTTGCTGGCCAACGGTAGGGCGCAATCGAAGTGAAGAATTAAAAATAGAGCGGGTTGTGAAGAGGCCCGTCTGCCATCCGCAGGCACGCAAGGAATGTCATCGCGGATTGTTTGATTTGCTGCAGAGGAGAATGCATGGCCGGGAAGACTTTCGGATCAGTGTTTGATCGACAAATATTTGTCAATATCCAAGGCGAGATTCAGCCTGCTGAATCAGCCTCGGTCAACGTCATGGATCACGGGTTTCTTTACGGCGATTCCGTTTATGAAACAATCCGGACCTACAAGAAGGTTCCCTTCCTGCTTGCGCGCCACCTTGATCGACTGCAGCGCTCCCTGGGGCGAATCTACCTGGAGATGCCCTGTTCCCGGGCAGACCTTGAAAGTCAGATCCAGAAGACCATCGACGCAATGCCCGTAGAGAGCGACCTGATCATGCGGATTGTCGTGTCGCGAGGGGTGGGCCCCATCGGCCTGGACATCGGATCCTGCACCCAGCCCCGCTACATGATCTATGCCATGGAGCTTACCCCGGACTCGATACCCGAGGAGGCGATGCCTGATCGCGGCGGGGGGGGCGTTCATGTGGTCGTATCCAAGATCAGGCGGAACAGTCCGCGGGCTCTGGACCCAAGCATCAAGAGCGGCAACTTCCTCAACAACATTCTTGCCTTCAAGGAGGCGCGCGATGCCCGCGCCCATGAGGCCGTCCTGTGCACCTCGGATGGCTATATTGCGGAATGCACCACCGCGAACATCTTTCTCGTCAAGGATAGCTTCATCTGGACCCCCCGCCCCTGGGGGATCCTCGATGGCATCACCCGGGCCGTGCTATTTGAAGAAGCCGAAGCTGCCGGCATCCCCATCTCCGAAACCGACATTCCCCCAGAGGCTCTCTTCAACGCAGACGAGGTCTTTATCACCAGCTCGGTCAAGGGAGTTGTTCCTGTCTGCATGGTCAATGGCCGCGGCGTTGGCGTTGCCAGGGAGACAGACAAAGGGCGGCGTGGCCCGATGACCCACACGCTCCAGAAGCTCTACCAGGCCAGAATGGAAAATGAGCACCTCGCCCATTTCAATTCTGGAGAGCCTGCAGGCTCCCCGGATGCCTCTAACGCCGACGTCGATTGAGCTGGATCAGTTCGCCCCGCAGAGCCTCTCGGTTGCGCTCGGCCACTTGACCTTTCGTTGAGGCATGCGAGGTGGTGGCNAAAAAGCTGGAGTAGGCGAANAGGGNGTAGCCGGGAGACTTCAGTGCCCGCGCTATACCTANCTGCTTTCTGAGGTCCGCGCCGCCGTCCATGAGGTGGGCTCCGAGGCCGAGTATGAGATGGCCTCTTCCGGCCAGGGCCATATCCTTACGAGCCAGCTCCTCGAACCGGGCATGGCTGGTCTCGTAATTCATCGGAAGGACATCATCTATCCAGCCTGAGCGAANCCAGGTGGGGGAGTCCTGAAAAAACACCTTGCGCCCCCTGCTGANATCGCGAATGACCGCGGCNGANACTACGCATCNCGGGCGGGCCGCGCGGGCGGCNCTGCTGATATCGCGNACCACTGCGTCAANCGCCTTGCGCCTGAATTCATCCCAGNGNGCCGGNTAGCGACTCGGNAACCCTTTCGTTTCATTCCGGAANGCCCGGAGCGTCTTATTGNCATAGGGCACCTGNCCCTTCTTGTCCGGNTCNGGNAANACNAACCGTATGTAGTCAAGATGGAGGCCGTCNANCTTNTAGCGAGCCACGAGNTCTCCNAGNACNGNANCCAGGTGNTTGCGAACTTCNGGGTTGCAGGGNTTCAGCATTGAGTAATGCGAAGANCTCCTCCANNTCTTCCCGNCCCGATCGGTCANGAACCAATCGGGATGCGTATGGTACAGATGGNTTTTGTTCTNNGGGGGNANCTTGCCCTTCCAGCCGGCCAGTACATTTGCCCAGGCATGTAGCTGNATAGCNTTTTTCCCAGCCTCCGAAACAGCTATGGCGAGGGGGTCGAATCCCGGGTCCATCCCTCCAAGTTCCTCGGCCCAGGGCTCATGGCTGGATCTGTAGAAAGCATCGGATCTGCCCCGGACCTGAAAATAGATCCGGTTGAGCCCGAGGGATTTACAGTTTTGAATAATGGTCCGGATATCGCCAGCGCTGCGATAATCCCATCGAGTTACCCAGATGGCCCGAACCTCGTCAGCATCTCCCGGCTCCGCTGAAGCCTGAGAATCGACCAGTACGAGGAATAGAACCAGGAGGACGGAAAATGAATATCCCCTGAGCTTGATCCGTAGATAAATTCTAGAAACAAAAGCCATCTCTATATTATCGCCATTTGGAGCTCCCGACTTTAATACCATCGATGCCTCGACATACCTTTTCGCGGCTCATGGACATGACGGAGGAGGTGGGATATCGTATGGTCCCGGATATGGATAAACTTAAAATGCCATCAAGAAACCTGCCGCTGCCCGGACTGCTTATTTCCCTGCTCCTCGCAGGCTGCGGCACCTCGTCGCAAGACCTCCTGCTCGAAGTTCGCAAGGGTGAGGCCTACTCGATAATAGACCTGGGCCAATACCTTTCGTCGCGTGAGGCGGCCGGAGAAGAGTTCAGCAAGGGTGACCTTGCAGCTATTGAGCTGCTGCGCGATGTCGCCGGGACCGACCCGGTCGTGGCAAACCGGATGAGGGCCATCGCTGCCCTGGCAGACCTGGAGTCCATTGAGAGCAAGGACGCATTCACCAAGGCCTTGAAATCGGAATATTGGGGGGTTCGATGGGAGGCCGCCAAGGCGATAACCGCCCACCCGGACCCGGGTGCCGTGCCAAGCCTCATCTTCATGCTCAAGAATGAAAAGGAGAGCATCATCCTCCTTGATGCCGTCAAGGCCCTCGGCGCCATCGGCGATGAGGCATCGCTCAAGGCCCTGCTCCGGGTTTATTTTGACCTGACTCCCCGCCACACCAACAATCGGATGAAAGCGCACGCCGCCCTCTGTCAAATTACCGGCAAAAACATCTCATTCGATGATGTTGCGGGATGGCTCGATTACTCCAAGGCGAAGCCCCCGGAAACCAGGCCGGGCCCAGCCGGAGAAAAGGAGTAGGTCTTGAAACGCTGGATGCTGCCCTGCGCCAAGCTTGCCGTGGCGGCCATCCTTATTTACTGGCTCATCGGGAGGGGGGGGCTTCCATTGTCCGAGCTTTCGGGCCTGGGCCGGGGCTGGCCATGGCTGTTGCTCGCGCAGGTTCCTTACGCCATTGTCCTGCTGCTGGCGGCTCTCCGCTGGCATCTGCTGCTGAGGGTCCAGGGGGTCATTTACAGCTTTCGCGAGATCTACTCGCTTGTCCTGATGGGGATCTTTTTCAACCAGGTCCTGTTTGGCTCTACCGGGGGCGATGTCATCAAGGCCTATTATGTCGCCAGGGAATCCAGCGAACGGCGGGCTGCCGCCGCCTTGACCGTTTTCATCGATCGAGCGATAGGCCTCTTCGTGCTCATGTCGATCGCCTGCGCCGCCACATTTTTCAATTTCTCTCTCCTGCAGAAGGATCCCAATCTCTGGAATCTCGCGGTCTTCGTCTGGGTCGCCGTCGGATGCGCCCTTGTCGTTACCGGGATCTTCTATCTCTGGGCAGGAAAAGGCCCTGCTGAGAAGAAGGCGGGACTCATTAAAAAGTTCACCCAGATCCTCTACCTGTATCGTTCCCATCCCGGGGTAGCCGTGAAGGCTCTGCTCATCTCGATCCTGCTGCATGGCCTGGTCGTCATCACCAACCTTCTCCTCCTCCGGTCTCTCCTTCCGCAGGAATGGGCCGATCTCCGTGCCCTGTTCCTGGTCGTTCCGCTTGCCCAGATCGTCATGGCTATCCCTGTAACGCCCGGCGCCATCGGCACTGCTGAAGTTGCTTACGACTGGCTCTTCAAGCTTGTCGGTTTCCCGGTGAAGGGGGCGCTTGTTTCGCTGTTACAAAGATTGACCTATTGCCTCTGGGCCATTCCCGGACTTGTGATTTATCTCAAAAATCGCAGGGTTTCGCCCGAAAGCGGCCAACCTGCCGGAGAGCCACCCGGGGGGGGCTGCAAGGAAGAGGTCGAAGAACAGGCTCCGGCCGGACAAACAGAAAGCTGACCTTCCTGTTCCCGGGTTGAAGGCTCGGCAATCAGGGCGTATCCTTGAGTACTGGTGATCCATTTCAGAGTTGGCTCAGGTTGAACCGATGTTTCTACCCGTATTTGTCAGATTGCTGGCTTCGATCTTCTTTGAAGGCGTCTACAACCTCACCTTTCTTCTGCTCTCCCTCATCCCCTCGAGAAAAAAAACAATGCGAAACAAGATGAAGTCCATCATGTGCGTATCCCGAAACAAGCTGCTTTCCCTCTTCGCCCTCTGCGCTCTCCTCGGCAGCCTGGCCCTTTCTAATGGTTGCTCATCCTGCGAGTCCAACCGGAAGCCTCTCTGGTCGGATGTGGGGGAGACCTTCGAGCTCCTTCGCGAAAAATCCGACGCGACCGAGGAGCTCTCAAGGGACCTTGGCGCCCTGATGGACCCGGAATGGGGCAGCCTCGCGGAAACCTTCCGTCTTCTCCGCGAAAAGACCTCGCCCGCAGACGAATTGTCCCGCGATATCCAGATCTTCCTGGATCCCGAGTGGGGCGAGTTCATGGATACACTCTGCAGACTCGCCTGGTAGGTCTGCAGGAGAACGGCCTCGGCTTCTACCCCCTGTACGGTTATCTTTTGACCCTGTCGGCCACCCTTCTATAATCTCCCCAAGCCTTTCCGGGTATATCAATTTGTGTGGACCGTCCAGACGGCCCAAATCCAAGCAGGTAAATCGTGAGTTTCCATACGGTGAAGATTCAGCGGGTCATCGGCCCAACGCCCAATGGGGCGGCCGTCCTCCTTGGCAATGAGGAAAAAACTTTTGTCATCTTCATTGGCTTTTACGAGGCCGCGGCCCTTATCCGGGAGATCAACAACGAGAGTACCGCCCGGCCTCTTACCCACGAACTGGTTCAGAACGTCTTCCTGGGCTTCGACATCAAGGTGAAAAATGTCGTCATCTCAGCAATTATCGACAACACCTTCTGCTCCACCCTTGTACTACAGCAGGAGGTGGGGGAGGGGACGGATGGCGGTGAGTGGGATGGCAAAAGGAACGAAGTGCGCATCGATGCCAGGCCCAGCGATTGCCTTGTGCTTGCCCTGAAAAGCAAGGTGGACATCCTCGTCAGCGATGAGGTTTTCTCTCAGGTCCAGGACGTCTCCCAGATGGCGGAGGATGTGGAAAACAGCCTTGCCGGGATGATGGGACCGCCCAGTTCCGAAGGAGATCTCCCCGCTGGACTCGACAAAGCATCCATGGTCGTCCCCGATGAACTACCAATAGATCTTTTCCCTGAAGGCGAAGAGCCCAAAGAAGACCTTGAGTGGGGGGGGCTGGACCTTACCCTTGAAGATGATCCGGCCGAGGGAGGCCTCGATGACGAAGACCCCGATGACTGAAGCTGTTTATCAACCTAACAGAGGCGTATCAATGAACAAGAGTGGAAACTCTCACGGCACTCTCAGGCAAGCCCTCATGCTCCTGGGTGTTGTTTTTGCATTCGGTTTTGGGCTGGCCGGCGGCGGCTTGCTGTTTCTCAGCCCGGGTGACCCCACTGGAGCCGATCCTGCACTGAGCCGGTTCCTTCCAACTGTTGCCGCCCAGTCCGCTGGAGCCCTTGGGGATGGAGAGTTTGCGTTTCTGGCAAATCGCAAACAGATCTGGGTCATCAATAAATCCGAGGGGCGCTTTGCCGGCTACCATTTCCGCGAAGATGAAGAGCGAACCATCGAAAGGACCAAGGTTGTCACCTTGGACCAGAAAATATTCCCTCCAGCTGATACGATTTACAGGCTGAGTGACAGAAACCTCACCGAGGTCATCTGGGTCTGCAATAAGCGAACCGGCGATGTCCAGCTCTGGTCCCCGAGGATCGGCGGAGACGTAACCTCCGAAAAGCCGCTATCGACGATGCAGGATCTCCTTCCCGCAAAGTAAGCAACTGACAGGGGACCCCCCCATGGCCGATAATCAACCGAACCGAGGGCGGGGCAGCGCGACCGCTGGCGGCCCGATGGGATTGCGGGCAGCCCTCTTTGTGTTACTTGCCGCTGTAATACTTTGCGGCTGCAACGGCGCCCCTAAAAGGGACCAGGAAATCCTGCAAAAATACTTTCCTGATGACTCCCCGGACTCCGCCCTGGTCGGTTTTATATTCGCGGTCGAAACCTCGAGTTGGGATTCGGCCTACTCAAGACTGTCCACCAGCAGCCGGGAAAAGATCAACTCTTTTGAATTCAAATACGGCCTTCCGCTTGTCAAAGATTCTCGAACGGGAATTCCCGTTATCGAAATCATCACCGGCGCCATCACGGACCGAGCCGTGTTGCCGCAGATCCCCGGGCAATCAAAAAACATCTCCAGGATGCAGGTCAATTACTATGGCAAGGACTCCGATGGGAGACTTGCCGCCTATCTGGTTGTCGTCTATTTGACCGATGAGCGGAAGCCTGGGGCCGAAGAAGCTGCCTGGAAAATTGACCTTCTCAGGACCGCCGAGAAGCTCTCCGGAAACTGATCTGGACCTTGCCTCGCGCTTGTTTATTTGGCTGCCTCTACAGGCACTGGAGGCAGCCTGCAAGGAACTATCCGTACTCTCCGCCCGCAGCCCAAACCCCCCGCCGGGCCGATAATGGTTGTTATGATGAGTTAACGGTGGTGCGGTTAAAACGCCTGTAATGGCCCTCAGGGGCGCCTGCAGGGTCTCTATGGGCTCCTGGTTGAACGAGCGGCCTGGAGGCTGGAGTCAAATGCCTGTCGGGATGCTTTCTGGCCCGTGAACAGCTCGAATTGAACCAGCCCCTGGGCTACCAGCATTTCATCTCCACGGATGACTTCGGCTCCCTTTGAACGAGCATCCTGGATGAAGCGGGTCTCGGGAGGGTCGTACACCATGTCGAAAGCGATGGTGTCCGAATCGAAGACCTCTCCGGGAACAGGCGATGGATCATCGGCCTTGAGGCCCAGCGGAGTCGCATTGATAATTACCCGGTGAAGGTTTCCAGCGCCAAGCTCACCAAGCAGCCCGGAGCTAACGCCAAGTTCTTCAGCGACAGCCCCCCCGCGCTCCTTGCTCCGGTAATAGAGGGTGGGGCGGGCTCCAACCTCGAGAAGCGCCCGAGCAGCTCCCCTTGCAGCTCCGCCGTTTCCGAGTATTGCCGCGTCCAGGTCAGCCAGGCTGCCGAGGCGTCGCTCGAGAGGATCCAGCACGCCATTGAAATCCGTATTGTAGCCGTGCAGAGCCCACCCGTTTTCACTGGCGACACGAACAAGGGTATTGGCGGCTCCGGAATTACTGGCGCGCTCGTCAACTACGCTCGCAAGAGCCAGGGCATCGAGCTTGAATGGTATCGTAACGCTCAGGCCATCCAGGCCGAGAGACTCCAAGCACTCCTCCAACTCGGAAAACTCAGAAAGATAGATCGGGACATAGACCGCGTTCAGGCCTGCGGCGCGCAAGGCGGGGTTGTGCATCTGCGGTGACAGGGAATGCTTCACCGGATTGCCGGCGACCCCATACACCCTGGTCTCGAGGTCAAGTTGATCTACCCTGTAAAGATCCGCCAGCTGCTGTACAGGAAGTTGGCCGGGGGCGACGCCGAGGCCATGGGCTCCATAGGTCCAGGGAGCCCCTCTTGACAACGAAAGAATTCTACTGGGGCCACCTGCGGCCCCCATCGCGAAGCCAATGCGGCTCGCCCCCGCCGCCGGTCTTTGCGCAACCCATTCCAGCATCCGGACAGCATCGCCAAGCCTGCCGGCTGTCGGAACCACCTTGATGGCCGCCGGCCCGCACGCCTCCATATCAAGTGTCAGCCGGTCAAGCGCCTCGGGGGCGATCATTCCATCGAAATCATGCCATGAGAGCAGCACCGGCTTGCCGGACCCGAGCAGCTGGCCGGCCGCTTCCGATCCGTGCTCAACATCCGCCAGGGAGGCTCCCCGGTCGAAGGCCTCAAGGCAATAGGCCGCTCGCTCCAGCTCTGACCCTCTCCAGCCGCCGCCTTGCGACGAATGTCTCGGGGTAACCAGAACCGGCCTCGTCTTCGAGATGGACGCGATCAATTCAAGAGACTCCTCCCTCGAATCAAAAAGATCCGCGCGCACCTCGACTCCGCCGGCGGCGGCAGGGATGGGCATCCGGCAATTTTCTGGAGTAACAACGGCCAATACGCCGCTGAGCTTCAGGCCGCTCATTGCCGCCCTTCCCCTCCAGGCTGATCATTTTCGAGGCGAAGCCCATGGAGCGCCCACTTGCCGAAGGCATCGGTTTCGATATTTACCGCCTGACCGGCGGACAACGCGCCGAAAGTTGTCCACGCAAGCGTATGGGGAATGGCGGCGAAGCTGAACCAGCACTCCGCCCTGTTGACCTGGACAATCGTCAGGCTGACACCGTCAACGGCTATGGAGCCTTTATCGAGCATCTGATCAATCAACCCGGAAAGAGTTGAGATCCTGAAGAGCACCTGGTCTCCCTGCCGCTCCATTTCAACGACCTCTCCCGTCCCGTCGACGTGGCCGGTTACGTAATGCCCGCCAAAAGAGTCCCCAGCCCTCAGGGACCTCTCGATGTTCACAGAATCTCCGGGGCGGAGAGCGCCAAGGGCTGTCTTTTCAAGCGACTCGGGTACCACATCAAAGCTGACTGCGGCTGAGCCCTCGCCATTGTCAAAATCAACAACAGTCAGACAGGCTCCATTCACTCCGATGCTCTCGCCCAGCTCGACATCCCGCCAGGGTACGCGGGAAGAGCCATCCATCACCCCTAGCCGAAGGGCGAGCCCCCCGCCGGTGCCTACCGCGGTCTCGACAACTCCCGTTCGCTCTACTATTCCAGTGAACACTTTGCAGCTCCGCTCCGAGTTTCAGCATCTACGCCAAGCTAACTAAATAAAGTGGAAGAAGACAAAGTTATCCTTGTTCGGTTAAAAAAAACCGTCAGAAACAGAGTCCGTTAAGTTCAAAAGGAATTTATGCCCACACCTATAGCCGTAAACCCGCTGGAGGCGTTGGCGGCCGTCACCGGGAAGATAAAACAAGGAACGGTCGAGTGGATCGATCTCGAATCGGCTGCCGGCCGATACCTCGCGGAGCCGCTCCATGGAGCCTCCCGGTCTGCAGGTCAGCCGGCCGACCCTCCCGGCATCCTCCGCTCGTCCTGTGACGGCTACGCGCTCCCGGATGGCTGCGGAGCCGGCGACCGGCTATCCCTTCGAGAAGAGCTGGCCGACCTGGCAGCCCATGGCGACCGGCAGATTCCATCCGGCTCCGCCATTCGGGTCGAGACCGGCGCCCTCCTTCCAGGCAAGACCTGGGGAATCCTTCCTGCCGAGGACGGCACATTGCTGGGAGCCGGAAAATTGCGTATCGAACGCCTTCCGCAGGCAGGCGAAGGAATCCTCGGCCGCGATGATGGAAAACCTGTGGTCTTTGAAGCCGGAACTCTCCTTTCAACGCGTCACCAGGCGTACTTGCTCGCCGCGGGAGTAGAGAAGGTCTGTGTTCACTCTCCGCCGCGTGTCGGCATGTTGCTTCTTGGCGACGAGCTCACCGATCTTAAAACCGACCTGGAGGCCGGGCAGGTTCATGATCTAAACGGGTACTGGCTCAGGGACGCCATTGAAGCCCTGGGGCTGGAGGTCATCTCTCTCGGAATATCTGAAGATGGGCCCACGGGCCTCCAGAAACATCTCGTTCGCTGCCATACTCGCCAGCTGGACGTCCTCATTCTGAGTGGAGGAACCGGGTCCGGTCTAACCGACCGTACCGCCGAAGCTATACAGGAATTGAATGGCAATGTACTCTTCGAAAAATTATCTCTACATGGGTGTGATTCACTGGTCTTTGGAAAATTGAACAATATGGATGTCCTGGGACTGAGCGGCCGCCCACTCAGCTGCTCAGCTGCATTCGACCTGTTCTGCCGCCCCCTCTTGCTTGCAAGAAGCGGAGCATCGAAAGGTTATTGGAACTGGGCCTCCATGACCTATCTGGATGAAATCCTGACTCCCCCACCCCCCCTGGATAATAGGCCAGAGGATTGGTGCCTGCGGGTTGGAAAGCTAAGTGGTCATTCAGCTGAAGCCCTTATACAGGCAACAGTTAAGACCTGGAACCCCGAGACGCTTTTCAGCCCTGTCGCGGCAGGATCCGAGGGCTGGGTCTTGAGGCCTCCGGAGCCGGAGGGAAAGCCGGTATTTTTCGTCAGGCAACAGTAGCAGGTCTTTTAACCATAAGGTTTTGTGTAATTTTCGGTACGCCTCTTTATCTATTTTCCACCAGCTTGCGTGGATTGACAGTTTCGCTCTGTGTCATATAATCGTATGAGCGTCTCGTAATTGAATGAGGAAATCAGCTTCCTCTTGCAGTTTGAAGGATCTTGGCGGCTTCAGGGATTAGCTTGCAATCCCCCAATGTTCCGAAAACAATAAGTCGAGAAGTAAGCTGTGAGGAAATGAAGTTTTAAAATCAGACTCTTGTCAATCACCTACAGTGCCGATTGATGGGTGTTGGGAATAAACGGGACCTTGACCTGGTCGGTGCTTTCTTTGGTTTCGCAATTTGCGAAATCCGCTTGAATCGTGGTCAGTAGAACCACAGCCGCCGGAAATAATGATTTGGTCCTGATTTGGAGGAATGAATAAATGAGTGCTTTGGCGAAGGTTTTCGTCGTTTTTGTTTTCCTGCTGTCGATTCTTTTCTTCGGCACATCAGCGCCCCTCTATC
>PAOC01000038.1 GCA_002708465.1 Planctomycetota bacterium | reverse complement strand
GCTCGAGTGCCTCCATCGTGAATATCCCAACAAGCTGGCCCACGTCCTGCAGGGCGACAGGGATGCGAAGCCGCCCCGGGAATTGACCCCCGTCTTCTTCGGCTGCTTCGACTGGCATTCGGCCGTGCATGGCCACTGGCTGCTGGCGCGCCTGTGCAGGCTGAACCCCGGGGCCGCCTACACGGCGGAGGCCAGGGCGGCCCTCGCCAGCAGCTTTACCGCGGCCAGGGCGCGGCGCGAGGTGGAGTATCTCAAGGGCAAGGGTCGCGCCGGCTTTGAGCGTCCCTACGGGCTCGCCTGGCTGCTGCAGCTTCACGCCGAGCTGGTAGAGTGGGATGACCCGCAGGCCCGGAAGTGGCGCCGGGTCCTGGACCCGCTTGCCGCCGAGAGCGCGGCGCGATTCAAGGCCTGGCTGCCGAAGCTCTCGCACCCGGCTCGAACCGGCGAGCACAGCCAGAGCGCCTTCGCCCTCGGCCTGGTGCTCGACTGGGCTCGAACGACCAATGACAGCGAGCTCGAGGCCCTGGTCACCAGGAGGGCGCTCGACTATTACGGCAACGACAAGGGCTGGAGCTTCTCCTTTGAGCCGGGAGGGCAGGACTTCCTCTCTCCGGGCCTTGCCGAGGCGGATCTCATGCGCAGGGTCATGAAGCCGGGCGTCTACACCCGTTGGCTTACCGGCTTTCTTCCCGCCCTGCCCTCAGATGCCGCGAAGACCTGGCTCAAGCCCGCTGTCGTCACCGATCGAAGCGATGGGAAGCTGGCTCATCTCGATGGTCTCAACCTCTCGCGTGCCTGGATGCTGGAGGGGATGCTCAGGGGGTTGCCGGCGGGCGACAATCGGATTCCGGTGCTTCGCAAGGCGGCGCTCGAGCATCGCAAGGCCGGCCTGGCTGCGGTTACCGGCGAGCACTACGAGGGCGGCCACTGGCTCGGTAGCTTCGCGGTCTACCTCGTCACCGCTCGGGGGTTCTGAGTCCACCGGCTTATTCGTTCGGAGAGCCCAGGAGGGTCGAGATGTGGGGTTCGCGTTCAACCCGCGGCATGACCAGCGGGGCGTAGACCTGGCTGAAGGCCTCCCTCTCCTTGTGGGCCTCCCAGGCCTCGCGGTCGCTCCAGTGTTCACAGAGAAAGAACCGGTCCTCTTCTGCCTCGGACTGGTAGACCTCGAAACGCTCGCAGCCTTCCTCCCGGCGAGAGAGCTCCTGGCAGCGGCCGAGCAGCTCCCGGATCTCGGCAATGTCTTCGGGGGCTTTTACTTTCAGGCAGACATTGATATGGAACATCGGCGATTCTCAATTAACGGTGAACTGGAGGATTCTCGCGGCGTGGCCGGCCTTCGGTCGCGCCTTGCGCTCGCTGGTGCGCAGTACGAGCGTGTGCTTGCCGGCCTCGAGGTCGGTGAAGAACATCACGGTCCTGGGGTAGTGGAGTCCCCGGCTGTAGCGATGGTAGAGATCGTAGGGCTTGAAGGCGCCGCCATCGATGCTGGCTTCGACGGTGCCGGCGTCGGGGCCGGCGAGGAGGTAGGTTCCAATCGCCCGGCCGGTGAACTCGAGCCTGCACTCGGCCCCGGGAGCGGTGGCGCAGAGGAGCTTCTTTCCCGCGAAGGTGTTTCTGAAGCCGCCCCCGATTTTCTTCCACTCGGGGAGGTGGTTCTTCCAGCCGGTCTTTATTTTCGCTGTGGCGGGATCGATGAAGCGTCCCTTGCCATAGCTCTCCGGATCGAGAGGTTTTTTTGGCAGGGCGTGCGCGGCCTTCGCCGCCTTGTCGGCAGCAGACATACTCCAGGATGTGGTGAGCAGTTTCTCGATCATATCGGNGCAGAGGCGGTTGCCGTGCGGGCCGGGGTGGGTCCCGCCGAATTTTTTCCAGGTCANCTCTTTGGCGGCTATCAATCGGTCAACCTCGCGGATCAGGTGAATGGTCGAGACTCCATAGTGTTTCGCGACATCCTCGTGGGCACCGCTGGAGACGGGCTCTTTGCCTTTGCCGACCGTCTTGAGCATGCCGGGGTTGACGAAATGGGTGATGACGATGTCCGCCATCGGGTTGTGGGAGCGCGTCTGGCGCAGGATCCCCTCCATTCCGCGGATGCATTCGCGTCGCGCATGACCGGCATCCTGGTCGTCATTGACGGCGTACTCGATGAAGAAGAGGTCGACGGGTCCCCTGGAGAGCACATCTCTCTGGAGCCTGAAGGCGCCCGAGGTCGAGCAGGTCGAGGAGATTCCCGCATTGGTGAAGGTGAACTNTGTTTCGGGGAAGCGTTTCTGCAGGAAGCCGCGCAGCATGGGGCGGTAGCCGTTCATCGCGGTGATCGACCCGCCGATGAAGGCGACGTGGCCTTTCTTTTCTTTTTCAAAACGGTNGAGGCTGTTGTGAAAGCCTCCACGCAGCTGGATGTTGGGCCCGGGGGAGTCGGCCTCCNCGCCGAACGCCGTTCGCGGCCCGCAGAGCAGTNCGGGGATGAGGAGGAGGAAGGTGATCTTCCCGCTCAGCCTTGCCTTCAATGTGGTCATGTTCATGCGCTCCTGTCAGGGGCAGGCGGTTTTGTTTCCAGGATGGAGATGATAGCAGGAAGCGCTTCGGTGACCAAGCTGGAGAGTGGGGGAGGGTCTCTTCAGGCCAGGATCTCCAGGAGCCGCTTGACGGCATCCGGATCCGTTTCGCCAATCATGGCGGGGGTTTCACTCCCGCCGGGGCCGAGGCCGACAGCACTTTCCCGCTGGTTCGGTCCGATGCAGGGAGAAGAGAGCGCGGAGCCGACGTGGATTTCTCCGGCCCCCGTCATCTCGATGATCCGCCGACAGTTGTCATGGTTGATTCCGCCTCCGGGCAGGATCACGAGCCGGCCCGCGGCGGCCTGCTGGAGTTGGCTGAGCATTTCGATTCCATCCGCGGCCCGGGGGGCCCGCCCCGAGGTCAGGATCCTGTCTACGCCAAGCTCGCAGAGAGTTTCCAGGGCNGTGAGAGGGTCTGGGGCCGAGTCGAAGGAGCGGTGGAAGGTGATGCTCGCCCCATCGGCCGTCTCGATGAGCTCGGCGGTTCGTTGGGTATCGATGTTTCCGTCCTCATGGAGGACTCCCAGCACGATGCCATCGGCNCCCAACTCCCTGGCGGTGACGATGTCTTCTTTCATGACCTCGAACTCGAGGGGCGTGTAGTGGAAGTCACCGCCGCGGGGGCGTATGAGCACGAAGAGGGGAATGCCGATCCTGTCTCGCGCCAGCTTGATGCTGCCGTAGGCGGGAGTCACCCCGCCAAGCTCGAGGGCCGCGCAGAGCTCTACCCTCGCGGCTCCGCCGCGTTCGGCGTTGACGGCGGACTCTNCGGTACCCACGCAGCACTCCAGGAGAATTTCGCTCATAGGACTTTCAAGTTAGAAGATGTTCCCAGCCGGATCGTGCAAACTATCAGGNAGATTTCATTTCAAGATACAGGGTTTCCCGGCATAAGTAAGGTACATCCATGTCTGAGAACGCGCGGTTTTCACTGGCGCCGGTTTTTCTTTCCGCCCTTGCCCTGGCGATGNTTCTGTCCGGGTGCCAGGTTCCGGAAANGACCCNTCCGGCCAACAACGGTCCTCCNCTNAAGCTCGCCTGGAAAGANAATTTTCTCAGGATCAGGGGTGAGAANATNCCCGGGGGGGAAATCGAGATCCTGTANCTCGAGGCCTATTGCCGNGCNAACTCCCAGNCNACNGATTGGNGCAAGCANACGGTNGTNGGNCANTCCACNGAGCCTNNNCTCNGCGAGCGANGNTGGNANCAGGNTCGAATTGCGCTGCACCCTGAAGGACGGNGTGGTGGTCGACCATGTCATCACCTCNANGAGTGACGAGGTCGACCTTCGCCTGCGNGCCCACAATCCCACGNANAAGACCTCCGAGGCGCATTGGGCGCAGCCCTGCATGCGGGTGGGGGACTTTACCGGGCTGGGNNATCCNNNNAATCNGCGNACCTANGANTANATCANAAANTCNTTCNTNTTCCTCGATGGCAAGCTCAGCCTGATGCCGACGAAGGACTGGGCNCTNGAGGCGCGCTACNTNCCNGGGCAGGTCTGGGCGGCTCCGGGNNTNCCGCGCGCCGANGTGAACCCGCGGCCGNTGTCGAAGCACGTNCCNTCCAACGGNCTGATCGGCTGNTTCAGCNCCGATGACAGCCAGGTNCTNGCNATGNCNTGGGAGCCNTACCAGGAGCTCTTCCAGGGGGTNATNACCTGNCTGCACAGCGANTTTCGNCTNGGCGGNCTGNAGCNCGGGCGAGACCCTGGANATTCGGGGNAAGNTCTACATCACNGNCAATGANATCCCGGCGCTCCTGAAACGGTACGCNNNGGANTTNCCCGGNCANGNGAAGCTGCATCGNCGCNGGTANNACNGCTCNGANGCCGGCTCCTNGCTCAGGAGGAGAGCCCGTCGATNTCCCATCCCTTGCGGTACTTGCGGCCGATGAANTTNTTCGCCTCGGAGAAGTTNGTNACCTTCAGGTTCGGNGCATCCCACTTGAGCTCCTGNGTNGGGAAGCGCTTGGCNAGNTTGCCCAGCAGGATCGTCTCGGTNAAGGGNCCGGCGTANTCGAAGCTGGCNCCGGTCTTNCCCTCGCCNCGGCAGGCGTCGATGAAGGAATGCCAGTGGTTGACGNTNCCNGGNTNNGGCATCTTGTAGTCNGCGAAGTTNTCNTCNGGGAANAGCTTCGGGGTGCTCCAATGCGGCAGGAGCATNGCNCCCTTCGTNCCGATNAAGATGGANCCCTGGCTGGGAAGATTGACGCGCTTCTTGGATGGCAGGAGATCCGGCGAGGGATGGTGNCCCTTCTTGAAGCCNCCGTCGTACCAGGTCATGACCGTTTCCCCATCGGTATANGGAGTNTCGGGGAAGTTGAAGGCGACCCTGCCGGCGTTGGGCCAGGTTTCATTCCTGGGGGCCTTGCACTCGGCGCGAACGCTGGTTGGCGCGCCGTATTGGATCGAGTTGATCACCGGGTCGAAGAGGTGACAGCCCATATCACCAAGATTGCCTGTGCCGAAATCGAGCCAACTCCACCACTTCTTGGGATGGTAGGAGTTGGGACCCCAGGGGCGCTCGGGGGCGACACCGACCCAGAGATCCCAGTGGATGTGCTTGGGTGGGGGTGTCGGCTTCGGGCGGCCGGCATTGCCCCAGGCCCGGTCGGCCCAGGTGTGTACCGCGCGCACCTTGCCGATGGCTCCGCTTCGGATGACCTCGACGCCGGTACGGTAGGCGACGTGGGAGTGGATCTGGATGCCCATCTGGGTGACCACCCCGGCCTTCTTAGCCGCCAGGCGGACCTTGCGGGCCTCATCGATCTCGTGACAGAGAGGTTTCTGGCAGTAGACGTTCTTGCCATGGTTGAGGGCGGTCATCGTGATCGGCGCATGCATATGGTCGGGCACGGTCACGTGGCAGGAGTCGATGTTCTTGTGTTCCTTGTCGAAGAGCTTGCGGAAATCGTTGAAGCGCGCGGCCTTCGGGTACTTCTTGGCGACAGAGCCGAGATGCCCATCATCGATGTCGCAGAGAGCGACGATCTCCGAGTGCGGACTGCTGGCGAGCATGCGGAGGTCGTAGCCACCCATGCCGGTGACGCCGCAGGCCGCGTGACGGACCTTGGTGTTGGCCGGGTAGGCTCCGGCGATTGAGATGGCTCCGGCGGGAAGAACGATTCCTGCCGCCGCGCTCTTGAGGAAGCTCCGACGTGTCGATGGGTTTCTCATGGTCTCGAACTCTCCGGTCTAAAGTGCTTTTTAAATCCGGTAAGGGAGCGGTTGCTCCCAGCGTGATTTCTACTCGCTCATGGTATGGCATGGCAAGGCAATCGACAAGATGCCTTCGCATACCTTAGGGGCATTCAGCGTCTTGAAGATTTGGACGCTTTAGCGCACAATCGATTCACGTTTTTCCCGCTGAAATAAACAGGTTACCCCCTCCCGCGGCCGGTCTTTGACCTGCCCGGCCAGTTCCATTTTGAGAGGAATCAACATGAGTCCGATTCGTTTTCTCCTTCCAACATTGACAGCCGTTTTGTTCACAGCCACAGTCGGTGCCGCTGAACCGGCTCGCGCGAAGTTCGACACCAGCCGGTTTGTACCGGTCGACACCAGCAGCCTGCTGGGTTCGCCGGATCCGCTTCCTCCCCTGGTGGTCGAGAAGGCCTTTCCCGACCTCAGCTTCATCCGTCCCGTCGCCCTGACCAACGCCGGTGATGGATCCGGGAGAATCTTCGTGCTGGACCAGCCTGGCCTGGTCTATGTCTTTCCCGAGGACAACAACGTCAAGAAGGCCGAGGTCTTTCTCGACGTGAGCGGGAAGATCCTGTCGCCGCTGAAGAGCAAGCCGGGACATCCCGAGGATGGCCTGCTCGGGCTCGCCTTCCACCCGGACTATAAGAACAACGGCATCTTCTTCACCTACTATACCGCTCCGGCCAAACCCTACGGAAAGTCGGTGATCTCACGCTGGAAGGTGTCCTCGGACCCGAACAAGGCGGATGCAGGCTCGGAGGTGGTCCTCTTCGAGGTGCCGCAGCCCTACGGTAACCACAATGGCGGCAGCCTCGAGTTCGGCCATGATGGAATGCTCTACGTTCCCTTCGGCGATGGGGGAAAACGCGATGATCCGCATGCCAATGGCCAGAACCTATCCACCCTTCTTGCGACGGTGGTCAGGATTGATGTCGACAGGAAGGACCCCGGCAAGGAATACGCGATTCCCCCGGATAACCCGTTCGCCGGCGAGGCGGGAAAGAAGTTCGGCAAGGGCACCCGTGGGGAGATCTGGGCCTACGGCTTCCGCAATCCCTGGCGCATGGCCTTTGATTCGCTGACCGGAGAGCTTTGGCTGGGGGATGTCGGACAGGACCTCTGGGAGGAAATCGACATCGTCGTCAAGGGGGGAAATTACGGCTGGAAGCTTCGAGAGGGAAAGCATGCCTTTGCCAAGGGAAAGGATGCCAAGACCACGGGACAGCCGTTCATCGAGCCGGTCCTGGATTACAAGAGAGAAGAGGGCCGTTCTATCACCGGTGGGCTTGTCTACCGCGGAAAAAAACTGCCCGAGCTCTACGGAACCTATTTCTATGGAGACTTCGCGACCTTCAACATCTGGGGGCTGCGCTACGATGGAAAGAAGGTGACCTCGAACTCTCTGATCGCCCGCTCGCAGCTTCCTGTCACAGCTTATGGAGCGACCGAGGCCGGCGAGGTCTATATCCTCAGCTTCGAAGGTGCGGCGGGGCAGGACNCCCGCAAGCTGAAGTTCGGAACGGTGTTNAATCTCCAGAAGGGCGGAATCTACCGCTTCGCCAGGCGAGCCGTGGCCGAGAAGAAGAGCAAGCCCTTTCCGCGCAAGCTCTCGGAGACGGGCTTCTTCACCAATATGAAGACGCTCGAGGCNGCGCCCGGCCTGATTCCCTTCGATGTGAATGTCCCCCTCTGGTCCGATGGCGCCGCCAAGGAGCGCTACNTCGCCCTGCCGGCCGGCGNCAAGATCAANTTCAGCGCCACCGGCGACTGGCAGTTCCCGGTCGGGACCGTCATGGTCAAGACCTTCAGCCTCGGTGAGGCCAGACGTCTCGAGACCAGGTTGCTGGTCCACTCCGATCGGGGCTGGGATGGATATACCTACCTCTGGAACGACGAGCGGACCGAGGCCCAATTGCTCGACTCGGCCGTNCGCCGCGATTACAAGNTCGGCAAAGANGGCGGCCAGGAGTGGTATTATCCCAGCCGCTCGGANTGCAATGCCTGTCATACGAAGGTGGCGGGATTCGTGCTCGGCGTCAACACCCGCCAGCTGAATCGTGTNCTCGATTACGGCGGTGAAAAATCCAACCAGCTNGCNGTTCTTTCGAAGCTCGGAATCTTCGACTCCAAGGTNGGCAAGCCNTCCGATCACCCGGCNTATCCCGACTGGAACGGNAAGGGGGGAGATGGGGAAGCNCTNGCNCGGGCCTATCTCGACGTGAATTGCTCGGTATGCCATGCCCCGGGCGGCACCGGCGTGGCGAAGGCCGATCTGCGCTTCGATACGCCGCTCGNGAAGACCGGNATNCTCAANGCCGAGCCGGTCCAGAAACGCTTCACNGTCGAGGGGTCGAGGGTGGTCCTGCCGGGACAACCGAAGAAATCGGAGCTGNTGCTTCGCATGATGCTCGAGGGCGANGGNCGGATGCCTACCCTGGCGAGCTCGAAGNTCGATGAGAAGGCGGTCAAGATCATCAAGCGCTGGATCAGGAAGCTGGCCGCTGAGTGATCCGTTTCTGCCGGCTTGAAATCGTCTTTGGCCTGGGTTTCAATAGGGGTCGCGAGCCAACATCGCGGTCTGAGTGTTTGGGTATTCCAGCGGCGGGCATTCCATCCGCCGCCGGGTCCGGCTCTGCTGGAAATCACATTATTCGCAGGAGAACTTCGCATGTCTTNACGCAAGATGTCTGTGGNTGTCGGTATTCTGGCCGTGTGCCTNNTTGGAATGTCAGCNCGAGCGGGGGCCCAGGAGCTCGAGGGGGCGTTCATTTTCGGNTCNAGGAACCTCTCCTGCGAGGTCAGCAACGCTCCCGGACAGATGTATTCGGTGGTTCTTCATTCCTCCCCTGCTTCCGTAGCCTACGATTCTCAGCGGGGCTGGGGTTACGAAGTCCTCGTCCCCGGCAACACCTCCCGGGGNGGTTANGGACAGTTCGGCCCCTTCGATGATTCACCCAATGGGCGCGCAGCCTTCGCCGACAANAGCTGNCCCACGGAGATCTACGATTCCTTCATCGGCGCCAAGAACTTCATGGCGCAATGNGACGAGTTCNTCGNGGGCGACCGGGAGACGCCCTGNTCCGAGGNGGGCCTGGNNCCCGANGGNATCATCTTCCGNGTCGATGTCCCCAATGGNNNCTACCGNTTTGTCGGCGCCTTCGGGTCNNCCGACAANCGTCATACNAGCCGGATTCTCATNGANAATGGCGGNNAGGGNGTCCCNGNTCATGATCACNGACGANCATNTCGTGCTGGTCAANAANTTCGACCAGGNCGAGCATTGNCCCGGCACCTTCGCCAGGGTGGGCTTCGGCTGCAAGCTGCCGCCCGAGGGNAATGGTCCGCAGTTCATCGATATGGACGANGATGGATANCTNTCGGAGGACGGGCCCGCGAGCGCGATNNTCGAGGTNACCGAGGGCTACGTNAGGATGCACCAGCTGCAGGGNAATTCNAATGGCGGNGCCTGCGGAGCGCGGGANCCCAANGGNGGTAACGCNGTGCTGCTGGANNTCTGGAGNGTNGAGGGCGATGANGCCGGCGGCGGTTTTCTCGTCGGGCTCGACCGCTCCTTCAATCCAGCGCCCTATTCTCCCGGTCAGGCGGTAGCGGTGAACCTGGATGTTTCGAACGTCCTCGGTTCCACTACCGTCGCCGAGACCTTCCCCGATGGCTGGACGGTGGTCGAAGCCAGCGGAGCAGTCGTAGAGGGAAATACGCTCACCTTTACCATCGATGTCGATAGCGTGATCGAGTACACGGTCCGGTCGCCTGCGGGCCAATGTGGGGCGAATACCTTTTCCGCCCTCCTCACACCCGAGGGAGGCTGTGAGTCTGGCTCCTCGTCGTCGGTGGCCTGTGAGCCCGAGGGCTGCGGCCTGCGAAGCTCCGGCGGGCCTTCGCGAATGCTGCAGATTGGGCCCATTGATCTCGGCGCGCAGGCGGGGCCGGCCTGCGATGATTCCGGCAGGCTTGGCACCACTGATTATCTCAGCGATGGCGAGACCACCGAGTCCAGCATCCTCCTGGAGGAGGGTGACGAGGTGCTGCCCGATTTCGGCGGTGAGGCCGGAGGGGCCGGGGTGGGTTTCGCGGTCAACGCGAATCTCAACCCGGGCGCGCTCGATGGGGTCCTGAGCGTATGGGCCGCCGAGACCGACGCCAATGGCTATATCGACTACAACCTGCCCGGGAACATCGGGGACCCTGTCGATGATTACGTCGTCTACAGCCTGACCTACCTCGAGAACACGACAGGCGATTGCCTCGACACCATCCTGGAGGTGGGCAGCGACGACGCGGTCAAGGTGATCCTGAACGGCTCGATGATCCATCTCAACTCGGTCTGCAGGGGGATGCCGGCCTATGGCGGCGGGGATATGGTACCCGCCACGCTGCAGTCCGGCGGCAACGTCCTGCTCATCGCCGTGGTCGAGCGCGGCGGCGGTACCGGCGTGAGGCTCGCGGTCCGTGATACCGGCGGACAGCCGCTGGTGGATGGGAGCATCCTGGCCTCCTGTACTCCCCCGGCTGATTTCGCCAGGGCCGTCAGCGTGACGAGGACGATCGACGCGCCCTCGCCTGTCGAGCCCGAGAGCGAGATCAACGTGGTCCTCGATGTGAGCGGCGTAGACGCCCCGGTGAGCGTGGTGGAGACCTTTCCGGAGAGCCTGGAGGTGATCGACGATGGAGGGGGACAGGTAGAGGGCAATACCATCACCTTCAACGTCGAGGTGGACGGAGAGGTGATCTACGTTCTCGCGCTGCCGGAGGGTGATTGTCCATTCGAAACAGCGGAGTTCTCGGGTTCTTTCGCGGCCGAGAATGCCTGTGGTTCAACTGTCAGAGGCGAAGCGAGGGTCGGCTGCGTGCAGCCGCCCTGCGAGCCTGATCCGGAGGCTCCCGAGGCCGAGCTGGTGGCGGCCTTTGTCTTCGGCGTGCATTTCGACATGTGCACCAGCCCCAACGATGAGGGCTTCGAGTACACCATCGTCAGACAGGAAGGCCCTGATTCAGTGGCCTACGATGAGGGGAGGGGCTGGGGCTACGAGGTCACCGCTCCCGGGGATGCTTCGCGCGCTGGTTACGGACAGTTCGGGCCATTCGATGACAGCCCCAATGACCGCAACATCTTTGTTGGCGCCTGCCCCGAGGCCGTCTACGATTCCTTCATCGGCGCCAAGGACTTTCCGAGCATCTGCAACGCGCAGGTCGCCGGGGATCCCGACATCCCCTGTGTCGAGGCTGGAATTCCCGCCTCGGGCCTGGTGTTCAGGATCGATCTGCCTGATAACGGGCTCTACCGTTTCGTGGCGGCGGTCGGGGATGCCGGCAATCCTCATGCCCATACCGTTGTCGTCGAGGATGGCGGCGAGGGTCCTCCGAGTGAGCTTGGACAGAACGAGCTGGCCCTCCTGGTCCAGAATTTCGACCAGAACCAGCAGACCACCGGGCAGGTGAGAGCCGACTGCCTGGGCTGCGGCGTGTTCGCGCGGGTCGGTTTCGATGACAAGGTTCCACCCATGGGAGATGGAATCGCTCCGGATCCCCAATTCGTCAACTACGACAGCGATGGGCTCGCGACCCCCAATTGTCCCGACAGCCCGTTCCTGGAGGTTACCGAGGGCTATATCCGTCTGTACCAATTGCAGGGTAACGCCAATGTCGGCCCCGGCAGCAAGAGCAACGGCACCGTGGTCGATGCAAACGGCGGCGACATGGTCCTGCTCGAGGTCTGGCGCATCGATGATGGCGGAGGGCCTCCGCCCCTCCCGGACGAGGTCTGTGACAACGGTATCGATGACGACGAGGATGGCGACACCGACTGTGACGACGCCGACTGTTCCGATGAGGAGAGCTGCCAGGAGCCGGCCGAAGATCTTTTCCGCCGGGGAGATGCCGACGCCAACGGCGCCATGCAGCTCACGGACGCGGTCTTTGTTCTGCTCTACCTCTTCTCCGGTGGAGGAGAGCCGCCCTGCATGGAGGCTTCGGATGCCGACAACAACGGCGCCTTGCAGCTGACCGACGCGGTCTACGTCCTGCTCTACCTTTTCTCCGGTGGNGATGCTCCGCCGGCGCCCGGTCCTGGAGAATTGCGGNCCNGANACCGGAGANGNGGANCTTGGCTGCGGNGNCTANGACACCTGNGGTGCNTGANNNNACGNTTNCGGGNCGCCCTGCGNAGGNGNCNCGNAANCGTCTTTTTNNCGNCTGAGGAGNAANNGATGAGNGANCNGTTTTCCNGGCGNNCCTTNCTNTCCCGTTCCGGCCAGGCNACGGCCGTNGCGGCCGGNGCCATGACGTCGCCCGGCAGAGCCGCCGNCNAGGCGGCGGNAAAAAAGAAGATTCGCATCGCCCAGCTTGGCGTCGGTCACGCGCATGCGGCCGGNAAGATGCAGGCCTATCGCCAGAGCGGNGCTTTCGAGGTGGTCGGGGTCTGCGAGCCGGATGAGTCCCTGAGGCGGAAGGCCAGCGCAGCCGGGGTGTACAAGGATCTTCGNTGGGTCACCCGGGAAGAGCTGCTCAACCTGCCCGGCCTCCAGGCGGTCGCGGTGGAAACCCGTGTTCGCGATTCGCTGGACCATGCCGAGGCCTGTGTGGATGCNGGCCTCCATATCCACCTTGACAAGCCCGCGGGCTCTTCGCTGCCGAAGTTCAGGAAGATTTTGCGCGCCGCCGCGGNNCGGGAAAG
The DNA here is from genome assembly GCA_002708465.1 of Planctomycetota bacterium. Next base: position 16,582 of record PAOC01000038.1, on the reverse strand, counting down.
GGTGGTNCAGATGGGNTATATGTACCGCTACAACCCGGGCATCGTCTTTCTGCGCGAGGCTCTCCAGAAAGGCTGGCTGGGAGAGGTCTTCGAGGTACATACGGTGATGAGCAAGGTGGTGGGCGCCGGCAGCAGGAAGACCCTGGCGGAATACCCCGGAGGCNTCATGTTCGAGCTCGGCTGCCACATCATCGATCTCGTGGTCGGAGTGCTTGGCGCGCCTCGGAAGGTCTCAGCCTTTCCGCGCCACTCGAGCGCCCTGGCCGATGACCTGGTCGATAATATGCTTGCCGTGCTCGAATATCCCNGNGCCCTGGCTACGGTCAAGTCGAGCGCCCAGGAGGTCGAGGGCTTTGCCCGCCGGCACCTTGTGGTCTGCGGCAGCGAGGGTACGCTCCAGGTCCAGCCGCTGGATTCACCNGCGGTCCGCCTGGCGCTCTCGAAGCCGAGGGGGAAATTCAGGCGAGGCTACCAGGATGTTCGTTTTCCGCGCTACTCCCGCTATGTCGATGACGCTGCCGATTTCGCCCGGATTATCAGGGGCGAGAAAGAGAGCGACTTCAGCATAGAGCACGATGAGGCGGTTCAGCGCGTTGTTCTCGAGGCCTGTGGGCTGCCTGTCGATCGTTGAGACCGCGTNCTCCGTGACTACTTTGCCTTGGTCTCTTTACGGAGGTCTACGCAGACCAGCTCGCCCGTGCTGCGTACATAGAGGAAGCCCCCGGCAAGGGCGGGGTAGGCCCGTACCGTGTCATTAAGGATGGCGGCGCTGCCCAGGCGCCTGTAGCCCTTGGGCGAAACGCGGGCGAGGATGAGCTCCCCGGAGTCCGCCATCACCANCAGCTTGTCGCCGGCGAGTATGAGGGTTCCGGATCCNAACTTCTTCTTTCCGGGCTGGGCTTCGCTCCAGGCGATCTTGCCTCCTGCGAGCGAGACGCAGCGAAGCTGGGTGCCGTATTCCTGTCGTCCATCGAAACCGTAGAGGTAGCCCGANCTCTGGATGCTGGAGGAATAGTGGCTCGACAGGATGCGGTCGCCGGACCAGAGCTCGCGGTAGTCGCCTCCACTNGCCTTCAGGCAGATGGAGCCGGTCTGGTAGCTCGAGGAAAAATAGACCATGTCGTTGGTCAGGACCGGGGTGGCGGCGTTGACCGNGGCTCCGATCCGGGCCCGCCAGCGTTTTTCGTACAGGATGTTGCCTGTTCCCGGGTCAAGAATCACGATGCCCGTGCGGGTGAAGCAGACCAGCCTTGTCTTTCCANCCAGCTTGCCGATGACAGGGGAGGAATACCCGGCCTCATCGCTGGTGGCGCCCCAGAGGGGCTTGCCGGTCTCCGAGTCAAAGGCGACGATCCCGCTGCCCTTGCCGCCGGCGCCGATACCGGCTGTTCCGCCAACCTGGACGAAGACCTTTCCTCCTGAGACCAGGGGCGCGCAGGCCGTTCCGAAGAAGCTCTCGCGCGGCTTAAAGGAGGCGTGGGTGTCGAGTCGCCAGATCTTTTTTCCGTTTTTGAGATCGGTGCAGCTGAGAATTCCAGCAGCTCCATTGGTGTAGACCCTGCCATTGTCGATGGTGGGTACGGCCCGCGGACCCTCGTCAAAGCCGAAGCGGTCCCTGTAGCTGGCCGGGTAGCTGGCGGTCCACAGGGGTTTTCCCGTNGCCGCATCGAGGCAGTCGAGGATCTCTTTTTCAGCCATCCTGTGGAAGAGCACAAGCTTGCCGTCAGCCACGGAGGGACCGGCGAAGCCCAGGCCGATCTTTTTTCTCCAGGTAACGGCNGGGCCAGCCGAAGGCAGGGAGTCGACCAGCGCAGGTCCGCGGTAGACGCCATCCCTGCGCGGGCCGTGAAGCTGNGGCCAGTCGGCCGCTTCATCCGCGCCTTCCGCAGCCGTGATNGCCAGCAGGGCGGCGAGAATCAGGACGGAGATGGTTCTCCTGGAAGACATGTCGTTGCCCTGTTGCGTTTCGGGACGATTTTCAAATCAGGTCAATCAGTTTAGTCGCAGCTTTCGAAATAACCTACACAAAGCTAAAATGCGCCTGTCGGTTTTAGAGTCCGTCCAGGCCGGCCGGAAACGATGGCCTGGCGGTTTCCTTTCGCGCTGGAGACATNCCTTGAGTGAGCCCAAGAGAGCGAGCCTCTTCATCACCTGCCTGGTCGATTTTCTCTTCCCAGGGGTCGCCAAGGCCATGGTCAAGGTGCTTCGTCACTACGAGGTGGAGCTGGATTTTCCTGAGAACCAGACCTGCTGCGGCCAGCCGGCCTTCAATGCCGGCTTTCGGGGCGAGGCACGGGAGCTGGCCCTGGCCTTCCTCGATGTATTCGAAGGCTGCGAGGCTGTCGTGAGTCCTTCAGGCTCCTGTGTCGCGATGGTGAAGGAATACTATCCCGAGCTTTTTTCAGACGATGAAGAGCTCAGCGGCCGTTTCCAGTCGCTGGCTGATCGAACCTGGGAGTTTTCGCAATATCTTACCGAGGTGCTTGGGGTCACCGAGTTTCCCGGGCGGCGTGATGGCTCGCTGACCTGGCACGATTGCTGTCATTCGCTCAGGGGGCTCGGGGTCCGGGAAGGCCCGAGGAGGTTGCTCTCTTCTGTCGAGGGAGCCGAGCTTCTCGAGCTTGAAAAATCGGACGAGTGCTGCGGGTTTGGCGGGCTCTTNTCCGTCAAGTTNGATGAGATCTCTTCGCGGATGCTTTCGAATAAGCTGGCCTGTATTGAAAAGAGCGGNGCCGAGAGCNTGGTCGCGACCGATTGCAGCTGCCTCATGCACATGGCGGGCGGGCTGGAGAAGCGCGGCTCCGAGGTCCGGGCGCTGCATCTTGCCGAGGTGCTGGCCGANGCTCTNGAAGNGAGCGGGACCGGTTCGCAAGAGGAGGNGTCTNCATGAGNNCGCGCTCNGACCAGTTTCACNAGNTGTCGAGCGAAGCTCTNGANGANNGCTTCCTGCGTGAAGCGCTGANGAGAGCCAGCTCGAGCTTTCATGCCGCGAAGACGGANGCCGTCGATTCGATGCCGGACTGGGAGGAGCTTCGCCAGCGGGGACANGATCGAAANAATCGCGCNATAGAGAACCTGCCCGAGGCTCTCGAGGTCTTCGAGAAGAACCTTCGNTCCCGGGGCGGCGAGGTCCATTATTGCGAGGATGGAGCCGCTGCCAGGGACCAGATTCTTTCGATCATTCGCTCCAGCGGGGGCCGCAGCGTCACCAAGAGCAAGTCGATGGTCACCGAGGAGATCGNCCTGAATGATCATCTCGAGGCCGCCGGNCTGAGTGTTCTNGAGGGAGACCTGGGTGAGTACATCATCCAATTGGCAGGGGAGCATCCCTCGCATATCATCGCNCCGGCTATTCACAAATCACGAGAGGAGGTGGCNGAGCTCTTTCATGANCACCTGGGNTCCGACCCCGATGCCGANATTCCTGAGCTCACTCGNGTGGCCAGGNAAACCNTGAGGGANGCTTTTCTCGGGGCNGATATNGGCATCTCCGGAGCGAATTTTGTNNTCGCCGAGACGGGCACGATCGTCCTGGTNGAGAACGAGGGTAATATTCGGATGTCGACAACCGTTCCNCGTGTTCATATCGCGGTGGTGGGTATCGAAAAGGTCCTTCCCAGNAGGNCCGATCTGGCCACCCTGCTGCGCCTGCTTTGCCGCAGCGCCACCGGGCAGCGTGTCACTAGCTACATCTCCTTCATCAGCTCGCCGAGGACGGAGGGCGAGGGAGATGGTCCGGAGAAGCTCCATGTCGTCTTCCTGGATGCCGGCCGCTCGANGCTCTGGGCCGATCCAACGCAGAGAGAGGCCTTGAACTGCATTCGCTGCGGAGCCTGCCTGAATTTCTGTCCGGTCTACGGAAGCGTGGGCGGACATTCCTACGGCTGGGTCTACCCCGGCCCCATCGGCTCCGTCATCACACCGCATTACGTCGGAATCGAGAAGGCCAGCCAGCTGCCGCAGGCCTCGAGTCTTTGCGGGCGTTGCGGCGAGGTCTGTCCGATGAAGATCCCGCTTCCCGATATGTTGCTTGGACTGAGGGCGAAGGCCGTCGAGGCTGGAAGCGCCGGTTTTGTTGAGAAGCTGTCCATGCGGGTTTTTTCCCTGCTGGCGAGGTCGCCGCGGCTCTGGCGCCTGCTGCTCGCCTTCGGCCGNCCGTTTTACAGGCTGGTCGTGCGCGCCGGCCTGGCCGCGGTTCTTGGCGGGGCGGCCCGGCGCTGGAGCCGCAGCCGCAGCCTGCCGCTTCCCGGCAGATCCGGGTTCCGCCGCTGGTGGCGCGAAGACGCTGAAAAAGGGGGCGAGTGATGCCTGCAGATTACAGGGAGAGACTCTTTGGCTTTCTGAGGAGCCGCGCCGTCGGGCAGCCGGGAGAGCTCCTGGTGGAGGATCCCGCGCCGCGTCCTTCAACGGCTCCAGGGGCCGGCGATGATCTCGCGGAGCGTTTTCNCTCTGAGCTGTCCGCAGTTGGTGGAGAGGCGGTGAACCTCGGGGCGGTCGAGGATCCCGCCGCCGAGCTCGGAAATTGGTTGAAAGGACTTGGCCTGGAGAGCGCCGCCATGGACAGCGACCCGGCCTGGGAGCTGCTCGCGCTGCCGGTCAGGGAGCTCCTCGCCTCCGCAGGCCTCGCGGTTGATTCGGTCGACAGCTCGGTGACTCCGCAGGAGCTCGCCGGTTATGACCTGGGGGTGACGCTGGCCGACGCGGCCATCGCGGAGACAGGCACCATCGCGCAATGCGCGCGTCCCTTCCGGCCGCGCGCGATCTCGCTGGTGCCGCGCTGCCATCTCGTACTTGTCCCGAGCGACAGGCTCCTGGGCGGATTGGAGGATTTCTTCGAAGGTATCGATGAAGGGGCTTGCTGGGCGACGGGCGATGCCGACTTCGATTCCTATTTCACCTGGATCACCGGGCCCAGCCGTACAGCGGATATCGAGAAAACCCTGACGATCGGCGTCCATGGTCCGGAAAGAACAGGCGCTTTCCTGCTGGGAGAGGGGGTTTCCGATGGCTGAGCGAAGTGGAATCTGCTGCTCCGGCAACTGGATTGTCGACAGGGTGAAGACTGTCGATGTGTGGCCGCAGGAGGAAACCCTTGCCAATATTCTGGACGAAGAATCCGGCACCGGCGGGGCGGCCTGCAATGTCGCCATAGATCTCTCCCGTTTCCAGCTGGGACTGGAGCTCTCCGGTCTCGGCCTGGTGGGGCAGGATGCCGATGGCCAGAGAATCCTGTCCGATTGCGCAGAGGCCGGGATCGACACCCGCTTTCTTCGCGCTGTCGAGGATGTNCCTACAGCCTACACCGATGTCATGACGGTCAGGGAGTCGGGCCGAAGGACCTTCTTTCACAACCGAGGAGCCAACGCGCTTCTGTCCCCGGAGGACTACCCTCTCGACGAGCTGTCCTGCAGGATCCTGACCCTCGGCTACCTGCTGCTGCTCGATGGGATGGATGAGGACGACTCCGAATACGGNACCCGGGCGGCCAGGGTGCTGGCCGGCTGCAGGGAGAGGGGAATCCTGACCGCCGTCGATGTCGTCAGCGAGGATTCTGATCGTTTCGCCCGCATTGTCACNCCCGCCCTTGCGCATGTGGACTACCTGGTCATCAACGAGATCGAGGCCGCGCGGACGACCGGCACGGAGCTGCGGGGAGGTGAGACCCTGGACCGCGGGGCGCTCGAGAGGGCGGCCGAGCTCCTGCTCGACAACGGGGTGAAGCAGGCGGTGGTGATCCACACCCCGGAGGCGGCCTTCGGTTTGACGGCCTCCTCTGAGGCGACCTGGAGGGCCGCCCACACTCTTCCCGACGGCTTTATCAGGGGCAGCGCAGGAGCCGGCGATGCTTTTTTCGCCGGCATGGTCGCCGGGGTGTACGAGGGCTGGGGTCTTGGGGAGTCCCTGCGCTTCGCCAACGCCGCGGCGGCAAGCTGTCTTCGTCATCCGACCTGCTCCGGCGGAGTGGGCGACGCGGCGGAGATCCGTGAGCTNGCTGACAGCCTTCCCCTGCGCGAGGATTGAATTGGTGAGCGAGCNAGGAATCACCGCGGGAATCGANAAGCTCCGGGCCGAGGCNCTGGATATTTTCCAGGCGGGTATCGCTGAGGCGGATCCNGCCAGGGCGGTGGAGCGCGCCCTGGGCGCCGCCGGCGNGCTGCCCNTGCCGGGTCCCGGCGGAGTCATTCGAGCCGTGGCCTTCGGCAAGGCTGCCTGCTCGATGGGACAAGCCCTGGGCGCTGTCATAGNTGAGGCCGGTCTNGGNTGGAGCGGTCTGGCTGTGGTGAACAGGGAAAACCTCGCGGAGATNGATGGCTTCCGCGTCCTGGTTGGCGGCCATCCGCTGCCGGATGAGGCCGGGGTCGAGGCCTCGCGGGAGGTGGCGGAGTTCGTCGCCGAAGCGGGTGAGAANGATCTGACCTTTCTCCTCGTCTCGGGTGGAGGTTCCGCTATCCTGTCGGCGCCGGCGGAGGGGATCACCCTCGCTGACAAGCTCGACTGTACCTCGCGGCTGCTCGCCTGCGGGGCGGACATCGGCGAGATCAACACCGTGCGCAAGCACCTCTCTTTTCTCAAGGGGGGAGGGCTGGCGGCGCGCCTGGGCGGAGGCGAGCTGGTGACGCTGATCCTCTCCGATGTCATAGGGGATGATCTCTCTACGATTGCGAGCGGTCCCGCTGTTGCCGATCCAACGACCTTCTCCGATTCGACCGCAGTGCTGCGCGCCCGCGGAATCTATGACGAGGTGTCGCCTGGAGTACGGGAGAGACTTGAGGCGGGCTGCCGGGGGGAGCTTCCCGAGACGCCAAAGCCGGGGGCTCCCGTCTTCGAGCGGGTCAGCAGCTTTCTCGGGGGTTCCAATAGCCTGAGCCTGGCCGCGGCCTCCCGCCGCGCCCGGGAGCTCGGCTATACCGTGAATGTTTTCAGCGAGGCGCTAATTGGCGAGGCCCGTGAGGCCGCGGCCGACCTTGCCCGCGAGCTTGCCCGCGTCGAGGGGCAGGAGGGGGGCATCGCCATACTGGCCGGCGGAGAGACCACGGTCACCCTGCGAGGGACAGGGCGCGGCGGGCGCAACCAGGAGCTGGGCCTGGCCTTCGCGCTGGAGAGCGGCGNCGGGAGCTCCGGCCGCGTCTGGAGCTTNCTCAGCGGGGGGACNGATGGGATCGATGGGCCGACCGATGCNGCNGGAGCCCTGGTTGATTCNCTCACGCTGGAGCGCGNGGGAGGCTCGCCCCGGGCGGCGCTNGACGACAACGATTCCTATACCTTTCTCGAAGCNGCAGGCGGCCTGCTGAAGACCGGGGCCACCGGGACCAATGTNGCCGACCTTCAGATCCTGCTGCTGGCTCCCCAGGGCTGATCAGCCGCGCGCGGCGAGGATCCAGGCGCGCGCCTTCTCGGGATCGATNCCCCTGGCGATGTCATNATCGATCTTCAGGGANCTGCCGACGATAGCTCCGTCCGCGGTCTCCAGCAGGGAGGNNATATTTGATTCGGTCGCGCCGCTGCCNATGAAGAGGTGACGGTCCGGNACAGCCTGCCTGACCTCGGTNAGCTCCTCCGGGGCGACCGGGGCGCCGGTTGCCCTGCCGGTAACGATAAGTCCATCGGCGAGTCCCCTGTAGGCCGTCTCCNTCGCCAGCTCAGCCAGNTCGCGCGCTGTTCCCANCTGGACNGCNTGCTTGACGTCGACATCNGCGAGGATNCCAAGCTTGCCGCCGAGCTGGCTTCTCAGGCGCAGCGTCTCTGCGGCCCGGCCCTCGATGATTCCCTGGTCTGTGAGCATCGCCGAGGTGTGGACATTGACCCTGATTCCATCGAGCCCCGCGCCGGCCGCTATCGAGAGCGCCGCCAGCGGGTCATTTCTCAGCACATTGACGATGACGATGGCCTCGNTGGTTGGAAGNTCGCAGGCGATCCGGGTCATCACCGCCGTGGTGACCGGCGGCACCGTCTCGGGGAANAAGGGNAGGTCNCCGAAGTTTTCGATGACGTAGCCGTCGAAGCCTGCCTCGANGAGGTTTTNNGCATCCTCTCGCGCCGCCTCGATGACGGTGTCCAGCCGNCCGCTNTCCTNGCAGCCGGGNCTGCCCGGCAGCGGCTTGAGGTGGACNACNCCCAGGAGAATCTTGTCNCGNGGCCTNTCCCTGCTCANCAGGAGNTCNTGTNTGTCTTCACTCAAGGCTGCTCTCCGGTTCGGGCTCCGCGGNCGGCAGGTCAAAATCGATGACCCCGTTGAATTCNGTCCTCNTCGCNGTGGCAGGNTCNCCCTTCAATNCCTCCAGGTCNTTGGTTACCTGGGATGGCGGNANNTCAGCCTCCCGGAAGATCATCATCGGCGCNGGCTCATCGATGNNCTGGGNGAAGGGCGCCAGGATTTTCCAGAGCTCGTCGCCGGTGACGAGCAATTCGTCCGTGACTTTTCGGGAGCCAAAGAAGCTTCTCTTCTGACGCACTCTCTCGAGCAGGACCAGGTCTGTGAGCGGNATCACCGCGGGTACATCCGTNCGCCAGACGCAGAGCGAGAGAACATCGCCGTTGTAGGNNGCCGGCTGAACCTGCAGTACATCGAGNCCCTCTTCCCGGTATTTCTCGCGAAGCTCNGGGCAGGAGGCNGCGTAGCCGAAGAAGTTGCGGGAGCGCTCATCGCTCCAGCGAATGAAGTCGAGCTCTCCCTTGAGCTCNAGNAAGACGGACTTCTGGGTTNTCAGCCAGCTGTCGTACAGCTCCTCAGNGCTGTAGCTGCNGGCCTCGCCTCCTCCGGGCGCCTGGGGATCAATCGAATCGAGCCCGGCGGACCGGGCGATGGANAGCAGGAAGGNGATGGCNTCCCNNGCTACCCCCGAAGGCTGAAAGAGGGGAATGTTGATGNTCACCGTTGGCATGTCGATGACGGNANCCTGCTCTTTCTCCTCCTCTTCTTCTGCGCCGGGGAGGTTCGCCTGCTNGAGGTCGCCCGCATCGGGTAAAACNGANGTGGNTNCGGNGGCCTCCTCGTCTTCATANCCGTCGTGTTCCNCCGCTGGTTCTTTTTCAAGCANNNCGGGNTCGAGCAGGANAAAGAAGCGGACGCTGTTGTCCTGGTTGTGATAGNNCAGNTGGGTCGGATCCGACCTGTCCTGGANAAGCCAGGGNGATTCGGCCAGCTTCCNGCCGATGGCNTCNCCATCGAAGGTTTCGGAAGNGGAAGGTACCAGGAAAAGATCAAATGTCTTCATCTCTACGGGACTCTGAAACTGGTCATGGGTTGCCTGACCGGATAAGGTACCCATTCTTTCAAAAGCTGTCGCATTTTTTTCATCACCTCGTTGGTATTCCTTCATGAAAATCTGGGCAATCAGTGACCTCCATCTCGGCTTTTCTACCGGAAAGTGGATGGACCAGTTCGGCGAGCACTGGGAGGGTCATCATGAGAAGGTCGAGGCCGCCTGGAGGGAGCTGATTGAGCCGGACGATCTCGTGTTGCTTCCAGGGGATTTCTCCTGGGCCATGAAGGCGATAGATGTCGCTGTCGAGCTTGAGTGGCTCTCAGCGCTTCCCGGTAAGAAGGTGCTCATCAAGGGCAACCATGACTATTGGTGGCCTGGTTCGCACAAGAAGCTCAACGAGCTGCTTCCGGAGGGAATCTACGCGATCAAGAAGAGGGCTGTGGTCGTGGACGGCGTTCCAATCATCGGCGTGCGCGGGGGGGACTTCATCCCGTGGTGTCCGCCTGATGAGGAACCTGGAACGGAGGCCCTGGAGAAGGCCTTCGCGACACTTCAGAAGGAGCGCCGGGAGCTGCTCCAGTCCATCGAATACCTCGCGGGTATCTACGAGGGAGGGCAGCGGCCGATAGCGCTCTTTCATTATCCCCCCTACCGGATCGGTTCCAAGGAGAGCGCCTTTACCCGGATCCTCGAGTCGGCGGGCTGCAGCCATTGTCTCTTCGGGCATCTTCATACCAGCCCCGAGTGGGAGAGGGTCTTCAAGGGCGAGTCCAATGGGGTGAGCTACCGGCTGGTGAGTTGCGATTACCTGGATTTCAAGCCGCTTCTGATTGACGAGCGCGATTGAGCGGGTTGCCGCTGTCGGTCGCCGCGGTCAGCCAAGGAGGCTGTCGAGCTCGATCTCTTCGAACCCATTAAAGACGGCGGTTGCCTCGCCGAGAGAATCGGCAGGATGTGTCGTGGCCAGGGCAAAGACAGCCATGCCCGCTGCGTTGGCCGCCTCGATCCCGGTTGGCGAGTCCTCGAAGGCGAGGCAGCGGTTCGGGGCGAGGTCCAGAGCTGCCGCGGCATCCAGGTAGGTCTGCGGATGCGGCTTGGGTAGCTCGACATCCCTGCGGCAGGTGATGGATTCAAATAGCTCGGCGTAGCCGCCGGCCTCGAGGAAGAGCTCCGGATTACGGCTGGAGGTGGCGACGGCCGCTTTCAGTCCCCGGCCGCGAGCCGCGGTAACGAATTCGCGCGCTCCTGGAACCCTCTGGACGCCTTCCTCTCCCAGTACGACGCGGACATGGTCCTCCTTGAGCTGCATGAGCTCCAGGAGCCGCTGCTCTTCAAGCGGTCCGAGGATGTTCATCAGCACGTTCTCTCTGGAGATTCCCATGCCGGTGTCTCGATAGGCGTCCCAGGAATAATCTACTCCTGCGGTCGCGAGGGTCGCCCGGTAGGCCTTCCAGTGGACTCGCTCCGAGGAGACGAGGACTCCATCCATGTCGAAGATAAGAGCCTGGGGATTATCCGTGGGTGTCTGCATGTCCATCTCGGGAGGACCGGGGGTTCTTCCTGCCCCCATCTGGCTGTTGCCATTGCCCGTTGTCAAGACTGGAGCCGTCTGCTATAAACGACTTTCAAGTGCAGAGGGGACCGAGAGGCGGCATGGCCAAGTGGTAAGGCAACGGTTTGCAAAACCGTCATCCCCGGTTCGAATCCGGGTGCCGCCTCCATTTTTCAGCCCGGNGAGANTCNATCCTTNGCCTGGGCNGNCAGCGCTCTCTGGTAGCTTGCGGCGCCCATCAACTGCTNCATCTCCTTGAGNCGGCTGTCGATTACCGANGCCACCGGNCTTGAGAAATCCTCGNTCTGCAGCCGGGCNGTGGGGGCGCTGCTCTCAAGNAAGGANAGCGCGCTGGTGTATTTTTTCAGTGCGGCTCCCAGNTGGACCCGGTCGCGTTCGAGGTCGCCCATGAGAAGATGGCAGGTGGAGAGCTCCAGNACATCGCCGAGNGCCNCNGCTGTTTTTTNAGCCTCATCNTAGAGNGAGAGCCCCTCTNCGTAGGCTCGTCTCTCCCTGGCGATCATCGCCCGGGCNCGCAGAACCTTGAGCAGGCTNCTCTTGTCGTCAACCGCGCGCACCAGCTTCTCGGCATCCATGAATTCNGTCTCGGCCTCCAGGAANCGGTCNGCCTTCTGATGGAGCTGGCCGATCTGNACCTTCATCGCAGCGAGCAGGCTCGTNCCNTTTTCACCGTCGCTTNCCTGCAGTTTTGCCACGATTTCCCGGTAGCTCTTCATGGCCTCGTCCTCTCGTCCGCATTGGTAGAGGACATTGGCGAACTGGACCCTTGTTGCCAGCCAGATGGCTTCTTCGCCCAGCTCGCGTGCCAGCTCTCCACCTTCCTCGTAGTGGGCCGCCGCCGCGTCGAGATCCTCCCGCAGGTAATGTATATTTCCGATCTGGTGCAGGACGCGGGCGAGATTGGCCTGGTCGCCGCTGTTTTTGAGTTCCTGCCGTACCTGCTCGTAGAGCTCGAGGGCTTCATCGTATCGATTGTCGTTCTTGTAGATGATAGCAAGGTTTCCGAGGCTGACCGTCCGTATGTTGCCGGAGGTCGTCTCGATGGTCTCCAGCAGAACCTTCTTCGCCAGGTCGTGGTAGCCCAGCCGCAGCAGGTCCTCGATGAAGCACTTCTGGAGCTGGCTGGCCTCCTCGTAGTGCCCCGCCCGCAGGAGGAACTCCCTGGCGTTGTACATCGACCAGGTGTTGCTGCTGCTTCCGGGCAGGCGCAGGTAGTAGTTTGCGGCACAGGAGCGCAGCGCGCGAATCCGCCCGGCGTCGGGGGAGTGAAATCCCTGGCAGGCTGCGTCGTTCACAAAGGGATGAAGCTGGCAGCTGATGCCGGTGGAGCCATCCCGCCCGCTCACCTGCAGCAGCCCGTATTCTTCGAGCTCCAGCAGGCGCTTGTCGGTATTTTCCCGGCTCAACTCGATCTCCTCCTCAATTCCATCGCAGAGGCTGCGCAGCAAGCCCCGGGTCAGCGGGCGTCCGAATTCAGCCAGGATTTCAAGCAGCTCNCTGGTCGCCGGGCGAAGCGTCTCCAGGGCTTTCAAGTAGGCGCTCTCGAGGTCCGGTCCATTTTCTCTCTGCCGTTCCAGCTCGGCCCGACCTGTAGCGCTGGAGCTCATTCGTGCGAGGAGCCGAAGCAGGAGTGGATTGGAGATGTCGTGGGGGACAGCGCTTCCGGCCGCCAGCAGGGTCCAGAAATCCCGTGTCTCCACCAGGGNGAGCCCTGGAAGTTCGATCCGTTCTATCTCNGCTCCCGCNGGAGGATGCTCAGAAGAAGTGAAGATGAGCATNCCNGGGGCGCTTTTCTCAAGACTCGAGCAGGCTGAGACGAAGTTCTTGAGTGACACCTGGGAATCTTCATCTTCGCCGATTGCGAGATGATGNAAATCATCGAAAAAGACGGCCACCGGATGCATGGCGAGTATGTTGAACAGAACGGAGAGCTTTGCTTCGAGTCGTGATCTCTGCCCGAGCACCTTGTCCATGTCTTCGATTCCGGCCTGCAGCAGGAAATCGTTGAGCCNGTACAGAGCCTCCTCGATGCGCATACCCCGGTAGCAGATGATTCTCCTGATCGCCCTGAATCGTTTNGAGGCCGAGAGGGTGTCGATGACGGTTGTGGTCTTACCTGTTCCCGGTGGCGCATCGATCCACAGTGCCGCGGCTGTTCGGCTNTCGATGAACCGGGCAACCCTGTCCATTGACACGGTGCGCAGGCGGCTGCGAAGGCAGAATGGTGCTTCCAGGCTGACAAGTGTTCTCTCACCAGACCCGTTGAGATACTCGTTCATGCAGTTTTATCGNCGGAGAGAGAAGCCTCTCTTGATCTCATCAAGGTGGGAGGGCTCGTTCTGATAAGAGAGTTAAGCTTTCAAGGGCCGATAGGGTTGAGCCAGGGAGCGGAAGCCGCTCTCTCACAGGATATTGGGAACAGATGGGCGCTCTAGCGCGGCTGGGTGAGGGCCAGTAGCAGTCCAGGAGCCAGGTCCGGCGGGGGCAAGCTCAGTCGGAGCGGTTTCTGCCCCTGGGGTTGTACCGGGCTCTCTGCTCCCCGCCGCCGGCGGCAGAGTATTTCTTGGCTGTTTCAATTACGTGCCGCTTCCAGAGCAGATCAAGCTCTTCGCTTTCCTTCTTGAAGTGTGTCTTGAGAGCCTTCTCCTGGAAGTTGACGTAGCTGAGCCAGTAGGTCTTGAGAGCATCTTCGTCGTCTTCGGGCGGAGCGAGGGGAGCCTCTTCGCCTTTCAGGTCGCGAAGAAGAGCCTGCAGGTAGCGCGGGCTCTTGCGAAACCTGTAGAGGAAATCGACGAGGGTCATCGCCATTGCGCGGCTGCGCTTTTCCTGCCGCCGCTTGATTTCCTGTGATTCGAGGAGGTAGTAGATGTTGTCTTCGTTGTTTTCCGCGCTGAGAACGTCCGCCGCGGTCTTGAAGTTCCGGTAGAAATAGGCCTTGTCCCGAGCATCCTTGCCGCGGCTCATCTTCCCCATGCCGATGATCCGCTCGGCGATCCCGTCCTGCAGCCACCAGCCAACCCGGCGGTCGGTTCCGTTGAGATAGGTGATCGCATCGGTTGCAAGAATCCTGGTTGCGGCNGNGCTTTCGGGTTGCCAGAGCGTCGTNTGTTCCTCGTTCGTATAGCCGTACTCCGCGTTNTTCGCNTAGTCAACCTGGTCGACAATCTCTGCGAATTGCTGGTATTGCTGCTCGGAGCGCAGGAGAACAAACTGGACCTTGGCGGGCCAGNGAAGAGCATNCTTGCCCTTGATTCCGAGGAAACTGGAGATCAGCTTCTTCGAGTTNTTCAGGTGGCNGACGAGCTGNGCCATCTTGGGGTGNTTGGCCGAGGNGAGCGTGGTGTGGANAAGGAAATCCTGGTCCTCGTAGGTATGAAACTCAATGTTGAGGGTCTCGCTGAGGGACGCGGCCCACTCTTTTTTGCGGGCGACATCAGCGGCGAACTTGTTGGCGTCTACCGTCAGTTCGCTTCCTTCGGTCTCCTCTTCTCCCGTGGCTGCGGGACTTTCAGGTGTCGCCGGAGCTTCAGCCGCGACCGGGGATGGCGCNTTGGTTATGACGATCTCGGGGGTCGTTTCGGTCTCGGCCGGGTTTTCGGAGGAGCGTCGACTGCCGGAGCCGCCGGATCGTTTCGCGATTTCGGTCTTGAGTACCCAGGTGCTTCCGTAGCGTACGTAGCCGAGAGAGTCGCGGGCGCCTTCGTGATCTTCGTCGATCAGGAGAGTTTCTTTCAGGTAGAAGGCGGCGTGGCTGCCCAACTGGTTCTGGCTGCACCAGAGCGAGAATTGAAAGTGAGCGTTCGCATCTCGCGGGGGCACCTTGGCCGCTCGTCTGCAGTATTGCTCAAGAACGCTCTCGCTCTTGGCGGGCTTGCCGTTCTGGGCCGTCAATGAACTCTGGATAAGAAGGACAGCGATGAGAATGAGGAGGTTCTTCATGACTGGAGTACTCCGGATAGTTCGTAAATTATTCAATAGGAAGATTGTAAGGCAATGACTGGCATGACGCCAGCGACTAAGGGGCCGGTGGGAGCTGAGTCGGAGGAGTCGCGATATCGTCAAAGAGCGCTCCAGCGACAGCCCTGGAGTGGTTTCCCGGCGGGTTTCGGCTTAGTCAGAGGGGGGGCTCGGTTAGAAAATATTTCCGATCGAGAACAGGAAGAAGCGGGTTTCGTCCTGGGGCTCTCTCTGGATCGGTGTTCCGAAATAGAGNCCGATGGGAATCGGGATTCCACCGAGNAGCGGGAAATTGAGTCNCGCGCCGAANCCCAGCACATAGCGCATGTCTTCAAATCGAAAATCCGAAGGATCCTGNAGATTGCCGTAGTCCAGGAAGANCACGCCTCGCAGNANCTGTTCGAATACCGGGAAGCCGTATTCGACTGTACCCCAGACCTGGCNGGTGGCNCCGATGGGGACGCNGNNTTCGTGCGGCCCCATGCCCCTGTAGCGAAAGCCCTTGACGTTCTGNGGGCCGCCGAGGAAGANNCGNTCGAAAATNGGAATTTCATCCGTGTCGCCGAAGGGTTCGATCAATCCAAGGTTTGCCTTGAGCGCCACCACGTGGTGGTTGCCGTCCTCTTGCTGGTAAACGGGGAAGACAAGGCTCTGGCCGATCCTGATCTTGTGAAAATCGATCTCGCTGCCGAAGAAGCTGCCGGCGATCTCGTAGTCCAGGGTCTCCTTGTGTCCGGCATAGGGGCCTTCATAGGGACGGTAGAGCAGCTTGTCGTACTCGAGTCCCAGGGTCAGGCCAATAATGTCGGTGCTGCCCGCAACATCCTTGGCATCCTGGGGAGCATCATCGTCGACATTGTCGACCTTGATGTTGCCGACGCGGGCTCCGATCCTGGTTCGGAGATCCCGGTCAAAATCAAAGGCGTGGCTTATGCTCGGCAGGAAGCCGGTATGGCGTTCTTCCCAGCGCCNCCGCCACCACTTGATGCTTCGGAAGTTGAGCCNCAGAGAATTCCTGGTNTCCATCAGGTAGGGCTCGACAAAGGTCAGCTGATATCTCGACCAGATGGTTCCAGGAGAAAGATTGATCGACAGGGTTTGCCCNGCCCCGGTGAAGGCCGTTCTCAGGTCGTAGAGGGAGTCTGGGGTGTCGAGGATGTCGAAGTTTTTCTTTGTCAGCTGGATGTTGCCGAAGATTCCATGCCCGGCGGAGAGTCCGAAACCAAACATGATGTTGCCGAAGTTGGGCACCTCGTTGACATTCACGACCACATCCCGGTAGGACGGCTGCGAGGTCGGTTCGTAGGAATAGTCGATTCGCTGGAAGATGCCGAGGCGGCTGAGGTTCGAGTTACTCTTGACCANCCTGGAGTTGTCAATCTTCTCGCCCGGGTAAAATTCCAGCTCCCTCCTGATGACCCTGTCCTGGGTGAAGAGGTTGCCCTTGACCTTGATCTTGTTGATGTGGATCTCGTTGTTTTCTTCGATGTCGAAGCGCACCCGCATGGTTGGCTTGTCGAGCGAGTGAGAAAACTTGGGTGAGACCTGGGCAAAGAGATAGGCCCTGTCCTTGTAGTAGGCGAGGATCGCCTTTTTGTCCCGGTCGAGTTTTTCCTGGTTGAATTGAGCCCCCGCCCTGGCGACGGTGAGCTCCTTCAGAACCTGCTCAGAGAAGACCGTATTCCCAGTGAACAGATAGCCATCGAAGAGGTATTGTTCTCCTTCGTCGATGACAAGTTCGATCTTGAGGCCGTCTTTTTCGGGCAGGATTTCGATGGAGCTCGGCTCAATCTGGACATCCATATAGCCGTGGCTGCGGTAGAACTTCTTGAGGTTGACGATGTCC
>PAOC01000093.1 GCA_002708465.1 Planctomycetota bacterium | reverse complement strand
TTGGAGGAANNGNTNAGGTTCCTGCTCCCGATTTGGAGGAACCGCAGGTTCCTGCTCCCGATTTGGAGGAACCGCAGGTTCCTGCTCCCGCGGATGCAGGCGATTCCGATGCGGAAGCCAGCGTTGATAGCAGTGCAGGGACGATCTAATGAGGCATCGTAAGAGCAATAAGAGACTCGGGCGCAGCACGGCCCATCGCCTCGCGTTGAGGCGTAACCTGGTTCGCAGCCTGTTTCTCTCTTATAACGAGAGCAAGTACATCCTTACTACGGTCGAGAAGGCCAAGTTCGTGAAGCCGTTCGCTGAAAAGCTGATTACGCTGGCCAAGGACAACACGCTTCACAACTATCGGCGGGGGCTGAAGCTTCTTGGCGATGAAGATGCCGTCAAAACTTTGTTCGATGACATCGGGCCGGCCTACCGGGAGCGTCCCGGCGGCTATACCAGGATTGTTCGTACAGCTAAGAAGCGACTGGGTGACAAAGCCAGTATGGCCCTGTTCGGATTCGTTCTCGACCGGCCGGCTGAGACCGCGGCGGTAGCTGACTCGGCGGCGGAATAATCATTCGGCTGGGTTCAGTTGTGGCCGGATCTTCCCGCTGAAAATAAGGTGAGTTCCTGCGTCTCGCAAGCCGCTCGCGTGTGCGCATAGAGAAGCTTCTCCGGCCTTCCCGTGGGTTCGAGAACCGTTCGTCAGCCCGAAAGCCTGCTGGGCTGCTTTGCGAATGAACGGGTCTCTCCCGGGGCATGTTCGCAGCCATTCGCCAGCCTTACGGCCTTGATGCGCCCGCAGGGNGGCAGCGCCCTCCCTCTCTTTTTGCCAGCTTTGTGGACAGCGAGGGGGGGAGGCCTGAGAATAAGAGGGTCCAAGGGGTCTTACTTGTCCGTTCCCCCGCCGCGGCCATTGGGGGGCGAACCTGGCAGTCCGAGGAGAAGAGAAGTGCAGAAAATCCGCCTGGCCCTGTTCGCATTGCTGGCAGTTCTTACTGTTCAGGGATGCGGGCATCTACCGATGCGTGGAGGGGCTGAGGGTGTTCCGGGTGGTCCTGCTCCTGCGATTGAAGGCGCACTCGCTGTGTTGCGACCGGTTTACCCGTCAGGTCCGATTGCCCTGGAGGCCTTGGATGGGACCTCGTCGTGGCAGCGAAACAGATTTGGCTTCCAGGTCTATTGTGATCAGGCCGGTGACTTCAGGGGCATTAGCGGAGAATACTACAGGTCCTTGCGCTGCAAAGGGGCCATTGCGCGCCCCTTGATCGCAATCTCCCCGATCCTGGGAGGGGGAGGAGAGGACTATCTCGTCGCCCGCTTTATTGCGCGGGAGTGTTGTCGATGGGGATTTTCAGCTTATTTTCTCTACCAGGAGCGATCCATATTGTCGCCTTCGAGGGATGCGCTTGGGCTCGAGGCGCGAATGCGCCGGGCGGTGAGAGACAACATCAGCGCCCTGGATGCTTTTTCAACTCTCGATGAGATCGATTCTGAACGAATGGGCTCCTTCGGCGTCAGCCTTGGTGCGATCAGGAATGTTGCCTTCATTGCCGCCGAACCGCGATTGAGGGTCAACGTGCTCTGCCTTGGTGGGCTGGATCTAGGTGGGATCATCAAGGAGTCGAGGGAGAAGATGGTATTGCGATACCGTTCAACCCGAAAGGAGATGGAGGGAATGTCAGCTGGCGAGGTCGAAGTCGAATTCCAGCAGTATTTCTTCTCAAATCCCGCGAGATTGGCTGCGAGTATCTCCCCAGGAGAGGTCTTGCTCTTCCTGGCGGTCTATGATGAGGTGGTTCCCTACACTGAAGGGCTGGATCTTCGTCGGATGTTAGGGGGGCCTGAGGCTTATCTGTTGCCTTTGGGCCATTACACAGCCTTTGTAGCCGCTCCCTGGATTACTTCGACTGCTCTCGAGTGGGTTTCTGCAGGCTTACGCCAGCTCCGACACCCGGCAGCAGCCCGGAAGAAATGACCTAAGTCATTGTTATTCAGTCAGGTATGGTAATTCGTTCGAATTGGCTTAGATCTTTACTTTGCGAACTGTAAAATCGACGCTGCGGATTCGATTAGTGTTTGATTGACTTGTTTTTGGGGTGCCCAGGCGCTCCGAACCATCAATCGCCTGAGAATCCCGGGAGAGTAAAACCAATTAAGAGGTTCTCTCTTAGATAAAGAAAAAAGCTGGCCTGGTCGGCCCCATTTCTTTTTCACTGCCGGCGCGAGTCACGGTGGAAGGAATCGGGATGGTCTCAAACGAGNTCTCAGTTAGGGTTCTATTTCTTTTTTTAACTGAGATTGACTAGCCCAGTTTGTAGAAGTATCATCGGTCCCTTAGTTTGGGATTAGGATCTGTTAGCCTTCTGCGACGTATAAAGTAACGAGGAAAACGCGTCGCGGAAAAATCGTGCTGGCCATTCCAGCGTGAAGACATGTTGCTGCTTAGACTTTCATGATTTTGAGAGTTTCGTGTTGAGGTGCATGGGTAATGAGGCCTGGCTCTTGACAACAATCCAAACCGGCAACTCGANCTGATTCACCTTGGATCTGATTCAGCAGAATTTTTTGAATCACTCACCAAATTCAAACCAATCTTTGTGTCTCCCGAGGGGGGGACTGTTTTTCAGTTGTCTAACAACTCCGATTCTGTAGTGAGTTGATTGTCTTTCCCGGCTCACGATGAGTTTCGGAGATTACGGGTTAAATCAGTAGGTGTTAGTCTGAAATGCCTCTAGGAGGAAAAATGAAACGAAAGTTATTGGGTTTCCTGCCAGTGATTTGCGCTTTGGTTTGCACGAGTACCGTGTATGGCCAGTCCATGTCTCTTGGCGATGCCACCGGAGAGTTTGGTACGGTAGTTGATGTATCCCTGAGCCTCGGCTCGGACAATGATGTCCAGGGACTCGTCGCTGCATTTGATTGGGATGACAGCAACGGATCAGGTGTGGACCTGGTTCCTTCAGCCGCCCTGGCTGATGCGGATGTCGTTCAGACTCGGATCGAGTCAGGTTATGGCGTGATGGGTGTCGTCGTTGACACCGATGGCGCCGGCCCCGTGGCGATCCCCGCTGGCGACAGTGTTGTCGCCACTCTGAAGATTCAGTGTGGAGATGGCCCGGCTGCTTCCACCACCGCCGTCAACTTCCAGGACGGTTCCTATGCCACCGTCGATGGTGGTCCGGCCCTGGACAACATCATTGTTGTCGATGGCCAGTCGGTAGGAGCGGACGATGGCCTCGGCCTCAATTCCGGTTCCTTCAGCTGTACGCCTCCCCCGCAGCGAATGAGTATTCGCAACGGCGGGAACGTTGGTGACAGCCTTGAAGGCTCCGCCCGCGTCCTTCTCAGCGCCCACAGCGCAGTCGAAGGTTTTGTCACGGCCGTCTGTCATGGCAATGGCATCACCCTTGACTCGATCAGTGTTGGCTCTGACGCTGCCGCTGCTGACTTCTCGACCGAAGAGGTGAGCGCGGCCGGCGGCGCCCTGGGCGTGGTTATGGATCTTGAAGATCCCGTTGCCAATCCCCCCGTGATTGGGCCTGGCGATGGTCTTCATATCGCTACCTACAACTACACCTGTAACAACAACAGCAACATGACCGTTCCGCTGACTCTTTGTGACGGTGTTCTTGGTGATCCCGCCAAGGATAACCTGATTGTTCAGGGTGGTCTCTCGGTCGGCGCAGCTGACGGTCTCATTCTCGAGAACGGCACCTTTACCTGCAGTCCTGTCGTGATTGTCATTCCGCAGGAGAACTGTAACAACGGTGTGGATGACGATGAGGACGGCCTTGTGGATGCCGACGATCCCAATTGTGCGACAACGTTCCTTTGCCAGGCTCGCGGTGGCGGTGAGATCACTGCCGGTTATGGCGGCTCGGTCGAGGTTTGCTTCGCGATCTTCAACCCCGAAGACAATGCCGTTGGTCTTGGTCAGCCTGACCACCTGCAAGGTTTTTCGATGGCGGTGACCTTTGATTCGGTCCTGACCGCCAGTGAGAACCTTGATACCAGTGGCACGATTCTCGATGCTCTTGGCGCTGAGTTCGTCAATATGCAGGTCGATAATGACGAGAACGACGGTGATGGCCGCGAGCTTATCATCGGTGTTCTGGTCGACGCCCTGCCTCCTTTTGACGGAGCCTCGATCCCGCCCCTGTCGACTCCGCAGCCCATGGGCTACGTCACCTTCGATGTCGAAGATGACTCGGCTCTCTGTGGAACCAGTGTCGATATCAGCTTCACTGACGGTATCAATGGCGTCGGCCGAGTGCCGATCAAGAACCTTGTCTCGGCAGAGAACCAGTCGCGCAGTCCTTCTCTGGAGTCCTGCAGCGTCGGTATCTTTGGNGACGAGTTCTTCTTCCGCGGCGACTGCAACTTCTCCCTCATGGGGACGATGGCCGTCGATATTGCGGATGCCGCCTCTGTGATCGCCTATCTCTTCCTGCCCGGTGCCTGGCAGTTCCAGCCCGGCTGTCTCGACGCCTGTGATGCGAACGATGATGGTCGCGTGGNCCTGGCGGATTCGGTAGGGATTCTGATGTATCTCTTCCAGGACGGCATGCAGCCGCCCGCTCCTGGTCCCGGTTGGGACAAGGCCTCGCAGGCCGGTACGCCTGCTGGCAGAGATCCGACAGAAGACAGTCTCGACTGTGCTCTCGGAGCCAGTTGTGACATTGTCGCTGGCCAGTAATCTGTTTCCGGGAAGGCTCTACCCGTCGGCNTTGGCCGACGGGTAGAGCCGGCTCCCGGCTTATACTTCGCAGAGGGACGCGGCCTGCTGAGGCCTTCGGTAGCTCTGCCTGGATCGTGGGGCTGAGCTGGTTTCTCGGGGGGGGATACGCCAGCGGGAAAAGAAGAATACGAAACAACGAATTCCCCGGATCGTAAAGAAAAGAGTGTCCGCTCGAGCCTGGGGGGCTGAAGTGCGAATAAGGCGGAAACTCATCTTCGGAAACAAAGACCAATCGACGGGCTGTTTNGCCCGAGTTAATTGAAAGTGAATAGGAGAANATGATGGGTAGGATCTCAACCACCCTGGTCGCTGGATTCCTCTGTCTCTGTTGGACAGCGGCTTTAGAGGCTCAAGGCAGCTTTAGCTACGGTTTTGAGGATGCACCTGCAAGCATCCAGGCGGAAGCGGGATCAACGGTACCTTTCCAGGTTAAGTTGATTCTCAGTTCCAGCGAACTTGANGGCGCCTCGGGTCCCCAGGGCTGGTCTCTGGGTGTCGCCAATGATGGAGTCAATGTTTCAGCNGTGACCACCGCGGGTTCGGCTGCAGCCGATGTCGCCGACGGCGGCCTTCGAAATACCGGCTTTGANGTTTTTGAGATTGTCAATCCTGACAACAATGGCGGCCAGCAGGGTATCGTCCAGGCCCTGGTGCTCTCTTTTGTCATGCCGATCACCTTGCCTCCGAATACCGATCAGATTATTGGCCTCGTCGATTACGAGGCTACGGTAGGAGCCGAGGCCTCTACTGGAACTGTCGAGTATCGCAATGGCCTGGTTGGCTCGGGCCAGCCGGTGAACAACGATGTCACCTTTGAGGGTCAGACGGCTACGCCGACCCTGTCTGCCCTTACTATCAACATTGAGCCGCCTCCACCGCCGGAGGCTGACTGTGAAGATGGTGAGGACAACGATGGNGATGGTGCNGTTGATTGCGACGACTCCGATTGTGCCGATGCGGCGGTNTGTGCCGGCGGTACGGATCTCAAGCTTGGTACNCCGGACAATCCGGATGCCTCCCAGATCGTTCTCTGTTCCTCAGAGGGCGGTGGAGAGGCGCTGGTGACTGCCTATATTGGGCCGAATGATCCCAACGATCCCCCGAACGCGGGTGCCCAGGGTTGGTCACTCGGAATCGAGCACAACCCCGCCGAGCTCACGATCACCAACGACACCTACCCGACAACCTCGGGAACGGTTGCCGGTGATGTGAACGACGGCGGGATCAGGAGTACCGGATTTGAGAAGACCGAGATTATCGATCCGGCAAGGAATGATGGNCGTGCCGGGCTTGTTTCAGCCGTGGTGCTCTCGTTTACCATGCCGATCGTTCTCGATGCCACCCAGGATCAGTCCATACTCCGGGCGCGCTACGTCGTAGCCGAAGGCGCCGGGGGAGAGGGCTTCTCCTCGGAGATTAACTTNACCGATGGCTTGATCGGNGCCGGCCAGCCGGTTGATACCGTNCTGACGGTCCAGGGCCAGACGGTNGCTCCCCGCCAGATTAGCGGGATCACGGTTGTNCATAGCGAAGATGCCTGTTCGCCCCCNAGCGCCGTGTTTGTGCGCGCCGATGCGAACAATGATGACAAGGTCGATATTGCCGATCCGATCTATACGATCAACTGGCTCATTCGCAATGGCCCGACCCCGGCCTGTATCGCCTCTGCGGATTCAAATGACGACGGCAAAACCGATATTTCGGATGCGCTGTTTACGATCGCGTACAGGTTCATGGCTGGTCCCGTACCGGCGGCTCCTTTNCCCTCCTGTGGNGAAGATGCTACGCCGGANGGATTGGCTTGCGAGAGTTCTTCCTGTCCATAANATCGGGTTAAGTTAGGGTTGCTTGGGCGGCATCTTCGAGATGCCGCCCATTTTTTTTTGCCTCGAGCCAGGGCNGGGGAAGGGTCTTTTAAAGAAAAAATATAGGACTTCCATCGGGGGCGCCAGGCGGTACACTCGATGACTCAGGTTTTTGAAAGGATGGGTAGGTTTGCCCATGGTGTCTTTTCTCTGATCTGNGTTCTCAGGCTTCGAGAGAGTTTGGACTCGAGCCATTTAGTCGTGCTTCGGTTCGCAGAGNCGTGTCNAGGNGTNGTTTGGAACTNCCTNGCNGTGNCAGGTGAGCCGGTTTTATNGTGAGNCCCCTTGCTCTNTGCANGGGCCGGGGTGTTCGCCTCNGTCTTNCAGGCGGAGAGTAAGAGATGGCTTTATGCTTCCAGGAAGTCCTGGTTTCCTATTGCCGTNACTGTGANTGTANCTNTTGATTCNCCGGNTGAGNCTATATGGGCTCACCTGGTGGTTCACTTCAATTAACGATTAAGGTCAATGCGGCCCCGNGGGGGGAGATCTNTCTTGATAGATCGGCGGTGTCGCCGCAGGGNCTTTTTGATTACTGACAANATGGAGGAGAATGATATGAAATATCTTCTCGGAAGCTGTTTCGGTTTNTTGACGGCATTCTGCCTGGCAGGTGTNGTCAATGCCGGGGATTGTGNGNATGCGNNGCTGAGCATCGCGATTGTCGACGAGGCCATTGTCGANTCCGCTGANATCAGNGCTCTTGATGGTATTGACGNGCCTNNNCTCTCAACNGTCTATGCCGCTGAGGGTGANATNGGTACNGCTACTGTATATGCGGCGATTGTTTCCAATGGCATCGCTGCCGGCGGTGTCCAGGGCTGGTCACTTTCCGCCCTGGTTACCGGAGGAATTCCCACCGGTGCAAACCTTGATGGAACCTCTGGCGCTGATGTCAGCCAGGGTGGACTGCGCAGCGTCGGTTTTGAAAAGACCGAGGTCGTGAATCCTGATCGCAACGAAGGAGCTTTAGGCGCGGTAAGCGCCGTGGTGCTCTCCTTCACCATGCCGATTACCTTGAGCGGTTCTGGAACCGCTGGCGTCTTGAATATCGAGATCGCCACCTCGGAACCCCTGGGTGCCGAGCCCCAGGAGGTACGGGTTGCGTGGCAGGACGGCCTCGTTGGCGCTGGCCAGCCGGTCGCGAATGTAGCCACCGTCAGCGGCGCCACGGCCGATTTCTGTACGTGCCAGGCCGCCGATGTCGTTTTTGAGAGGGTCGTCTACCCTTCCTTCCTGCGCTGTGATCCGAATGATGATGGCCAGTCCAATATCGCTGACGCGATTTTCATTGTTAACAGTCTCTTCCGTGGCGGGGCGGCGGCAACGTGCCTTGCCAGCGTCGATTGTAATGGAGACGGACTGAATGACGTTTCCGACGCGCTCTACAATATCGCCTTCAGATTCTCCGGAGGCCCGGCGCCAAGTGCCCCGTATCCCTCCTGTGGAGAGGCCGGTGATGTTGATTGCGAGTCGTCGATTTGTAATTAGGTGAGTGAAATCTGAGCCGGGCTTGAATTACCGTCAGGTTTCAAGCCTGGAATATACTGAGTCTGAAGAGACGGGCCTGGTGAGCTGAAAGCTTCCTGGTCCGTCTCTTTTTGATGTTAGTGGAGAGTTAAGTATTTCACTCGAGAGCCCTCAGCAGGTAGCCCAGGGAGCTTTTCTCCAAAACTAGTTTCTTTTATTAAATGCTAGTATCTCAGGGTGTAATCAAGGGATAGAATCGCTTTCGCATAGTGTTATCGGACCAGTGTGTTCTCTTCAGGGTCATGAAAGAGGGCGGCTGGTTTTAAATAGAAATTGTGATCCGTGTCGTGAGACGGCGACTTGTTCCAACTCTTGGGATTTCAGATAGCTGCATCCGGAAATTCAACATTCCGGTTGGCATGATGTTGATTCCGGAGAACGAGGGGATCGTGTTTAGTTTCGGGAGGAAAAAATGAGAAGTCTGGTTTTCCGTGGCGTAATCCTCACAGGATTACTTGTACTTGGAGCCGGCACCGCTTTTGCGCAGCCGACTTTCGATCTTGCAATCGCCGGCGGCGGAGATGTTGCCGGCAATCCTGGTTCGGCTCATTCCCTCGAGTTGACCTGCACCATGTCCCAGGGAGGGGATGCGGATGGAGGAGCCCAGGGGTGGTCGATCAGCCTGGCGGCTGAAGGTTGTGTCGCGATCACTGGAATTACGACAGATGGAACGGCTGCGGCCGATGTCTCACAGGGCGGTCTTCGCAATACCGGTTTTGAAAAGAGCGAAACGACCACCGAGGCTGGAGCGGGATCTCCCTGCGATGGTCTTGAAGGCGCAGTGAGCGCCGTGGTGCTGTCTTTTGTGCAGCCGATCACCTTGCCCTCCGATTCCGTCAACGAGATCGCCAAGGTCGCGGTTGAGGCGACGATCCCTGATGAGGGCGGCGCGGGTACCGTGTCTTATGCAGATGGGTGTAAAGGCGCCGGGCAGCCGGTCGAGAACACGGTCACCTGGGATGGCCAGACGGTCGATCCGTCCTTCTCTTCGGCAACCATCAACTGCATTGCCGCGGTTACCTGCGAAGGTGCGAGCCCTAACCTGATCTTCCAGGCCGAGAGCATCGGCCAGGCTGCTGAGTTGAACGCCGGTATGCTGTCAGGGTCAGTCGATGATGATGCTTCCCTCTCGGTTGAGGTTCCTACCGGAGGGACTGGGGCGGTCGACGTTTTCGCCGCGATTGTCAGTAACAACACCGGTGGCGACGGGGTGCAGGGCTGGTCGCTCTCAGCTGCCGTCAACGGCGGCGTGAACATCGTCGGCGCCACGACCGATGGCACCTCCTCTGCAGATGTCAGCCAGGGCGGACTGCGCAACACCGGCTTTGAGAAGACCGAGGTGGTCAATCCGGNCNACAACGGNGGCCAGCAGGGCGCGGTAAGCGCCGTGGTGCTCTCCTTTACCATGCCGATCACTCTGGATGTTGTCGGTACGGCGACCGTGCTCNCGCTCTCGNTCGAGTCAGCTTCGGAGCAGGGAGNNGATGCGATTNCAGGCAGNATTTCCTGGGACGACGGGATGGTTGGAGCCGGNCAGCCGGTGGCCAACGTCGCCACTGTTGGCGGCAGCTCCGCCGATTTCTGTGCCCGCCAGGTTCTGAATGTTTCGTTCACTGAGATTGAAGATCTCAGGAACTCTTTCCTTCGCGGTGACGTCAACAGCGATGGCAAGATGGACATTGCTGATCCTATCAATGTGGTCAACTATCTCTTTCGAAATGGCCCTGAGCCCTCTTGTGACGATGCGGCTGATGCAAACGACGACTCCAATGTCGACGTTACCGACGTCATGTTGATGATCAATCATCAGTTCCGTGCCGGTGAGGCACCTTCGGCTCCCTTCCCCGCCTGTGGCAGGGATGGCGACTCGATTCTGGATGATGATGGTCTCGGCTGTGACAGCGATACGCAGAGCTGTTCCTGATCCATTTCGCTGCTAAATGAAGAATATGAAATCCCCGTGACAGGATGGCTCCTGTCACGGGGATTTTTCTAATTTTCGCCCTGGTTTTGGGTGGTATTTAGGGTTGCTGGAAAGCAGCTGTCCTAATGCCTGGCGGTGACCCAGAGCCTTCCAGAGCCCTCCAGAGGGCGTCTGCAGCGTTCAAAGCGCGGTTTAGGGGAAAGGGCGGGCAAGTATTTGAAGAATCTCCTCTGTGCCGAATGCGGCCTCCTGGAGGCACATACACCGTACAACACCCTAATCTTGCTGTTTTGGGCTGAAATCAACCGTTTTAAGCCATTTTTCTATCTCGGATCGCCTCCTTTATTTACCTGCGTTGACAGCCTTCTGGGTGAGGCATATAATCGTGACTGGTCTCATTTTTTTGTGTCTGAATGAACCGTCTTCCGTAAATTCTGCCTTTGTTGAGTATTGCTTTTTTCTGGT
Source organism: Planctomycetota bacterium (assembly GCA_002708465.1). Next base: position 23,037 of record PAOC01000093.1, on the reverse strand, counting down.
GGAAAATAGCTGGGCTAAGGGCAGCGGAGCGGAGGAAAGCCAGTCCGGTTGACCGGCAACTGGCTGAATAATTGAAGAGATTGGTGCCTGATTTCAGGTGAAGCCAACGCCTGGTACGGATTGGCGGAAGCTTGAGAACAGCGGCGCCATTACTGGAAAACCAAGTTCATTAGCGGTAAAGCCTGCCCCGAGTGGAGGCTTCTATTGCATTGTTTTTATTGTCGCATTTTCAATGCGCAAGGAGAGTGAAATGCAGGCCTTGAATACATTATGGCGGTCCTGGGTCGTTCTGNCCGTCATGGTCCTGTCTCCCGTTCTTTTCGGGCAGGCCGGGGATTTTGACCTCGAGATCCGACTCGANAGGGGGGAAGGGGNAGCCTACGGGCCGGGCGATANGGTCNNGGCCACNCCCGGAGTCGTTTCGCGGGCGGGTGGAACGCAGGGCTGGTCCTTTGGTGTNCGCCACGATCCGGCNGTNTTGCAGNCCGAGAGCGTNACCATGAAGGGGTCTGATGCTGAGGCGGCGCTNGTCGCTCCCAGCTTTACTCTCACCGAGATTATCGAATCAGANGATGGAACTCGAATCGGCATTATCCAGGGTGTCGTNCTCTCCTTTATCGAGCCGGCCGAGGTNCCGGTGTCGGATTTCTTCAGCTTCTTNTTNGCCAACTACACCGTGCTCGGATGCGCCGAAGGCGTTGANGGGCTGGCNACNGAAATCAACTTNGTCTCCGATCTTNCGCAGCCCGGNCGCGTTCCTGTTGAGATCAACCTGACCATNGATGGGCAGGCGATTCTTCCCGACCAGATANCGGGNGCCGNCGTCAACGTTGCCTGNGCCATTCCNCCCGTTGAGGACGACGNCTCCCTGGNCCTCTCCTTCAGTTCCNAGGAGCCATGNGTGTTGCCGGCTAATCGAGAGGACACGNTCGATGTCCAGGTCGAGGTATCTAACCTGGGCAANNAAAATCCCGTNGACCTGCAGGGCTGGTCCTATTCCGTGAGAGTCGATCACGAGCTNGTCGAATGNATCGCGGTCACTCCCGGNCCGGCTGTCGCCGCCCTGAANGGCGGCGAGGGGCCTGAGTTCCTGAACTACAAGCTCGATGATCGGGATNTNGNTGGNACGATCACCGGCATCAGTGTCGGGGCTGTCGTGCANCTGGGCGCTCCGGGNACAGAGGTTCTCAGCCTTGANCCCCTGNCNACCGTCCNTCTNGANTCNATTACGTTGAGATCACTGGTCTCTCTTGTTGGAGACGATTCGAGAGATGTGGAACTCAGCTTTGTAGATACCACCCTTGGNGAAGANNGGCCGCTGGAGATNCTGTTCGTCGTTAACGGTNACGGGGTTGTTCCNGAGTTCNTTGAAGAAACAAAGACCGTGGTCCTCNAGGGNATCCCAGTCGCTCTNGACCCGACATTNATTCGTGGAGATGCCAACAACGANNCCCATGTGGATATCGCCGATGGAATCTGGATCGTTCAGATGCTGTTCTANAACGGTNAGATGACAGCCTGTCTTCCGGCTGCGGATGCCAACAATGATGNGNCGNTNTCCATCTCCGATGCGCTGTACATNATCAACTACAGGNTGCAGCCAGGNTCCACGNACTTCGCACTCTACGCTCCGCCCGATGGNCCCTACCCCGATTGCGGGACCGTAGAAGGNCTCGGAATTGATGATTGCGAGCCTGGGTCACATGTATGCTTCCCCGCTAACTGAAGATTGCTCGTAAAAAGGCGACTCCTTCGAGGCNACCCAGCGTCTGAATGGGGATTCAGACTAAAAATTATCACCACAGGGGCGGATTCCCGCGACAGCTGGGATATTCTGTAAGCCATTAAAAATAATGGTCTTAGGGNTTTGATTGTGGGCGAAAAGTTGAATTCTCCCTGTTCAGGCCTTAACATTGAACATATCCCCGTAACATACCTTGTCCGCGATTCCGGCGGGCAGAATGGTTCTGAATAATACGGCAGTTGATGAGGGGGAATTTTAGTTTCGCAAACTGCGGACTTCCAGTTGAGGAAAATCCGGGTCTCTGAGGCGGTCTGAAATTTCCCGAGTTGAATGAAAGTTCCCGTGGGCTACCTGGAGAAATCCGGTAGAGGGGTACTTAATGAGTTTTGACAGGATGCCGGCTGTTTCTCCTGTGATACGATCCTCTTTCCGGATCTTCCTGGCATCTGACTGGTTTCCACCCCCCAGAGAAGTGATCATGCTAAGAGAGTCTTCCCTCCCCGTTTTTCCGCGTTTCGTTCGCCTGCTGAGTCTCCTGGTGCTTCCGGCCCTGGCGGCTCTGCCTGCCTGTAAATACGATTCCGCGGATGTTGAATGGACCATTCCCGCCCGCGGCGATAGCGAAATCATGGTTCAGCCGGTCATAGCCGTCCGGCTCACCAATACGATGACCGCGTCCGACATCGCGAATACAGAGTCGGGGATGATCACCGTGACCGGNGACCAGACCAGCGGTGAATACAGCGGCACGATTGTCGCCGCCAATGAACAGGATGTTTTCAGCGGCCAGACGATCGCGGAGTTCCAGACTGGAATCAACCAGCCGCCCGACTTGATCGATCCCCTGGATCCGTCACAAGGAACTGAGGAGCCAGCGGGAGACAACACCCTTGTCTTCCTGCTCAGCCCGCTCGAGCAGTTTAAACCCGGTGAGCGGATTACGGTGAAGGTGTCTGAAAACGTCACCGTGCTCAACGTTCCCTTTTCAAGCCCCTATGTTTTCAGCTTTATCGTTGAAGGCGGAGAGGCNCGCTCNGAGGGAGAGCTCTTTGTGCGTGAGACCATCCCGCTGCAGTCTTCCGGGGCCGCGNGCCTGAGACCAGCGGTGACCGCCTATCTCAGTGAGAACATCACCGCCGGGACCGAGAGTGACGCGGTCAGGGTGGTNGGGGGNCAGTCTGGAAGCCACGCGGGCGGCGTCTCACGGCTGGAACAGAACGATGTGCTGACCAGCGTGGTTCATGTCCTCGAGGCTTCGGACAGNTTCCTGCCCGGGGAGAAGGTCAGCGTGACCTTCACCAGCAATATCAGCGGTGCCGGTTCGTCTCCATTGTCTCCTTACCAATTGACCTTCCAGGTTCGTCCCGGTCTGAACGAGGGCGGCTGGGAGCCGGATTATCTCGAGCCATTGGCGCCTGATCGGGCTGTCGCAGTCCTGGCGGCTGATTTTATGCCGGGCTCGGGGGCGGTTGAGTTGCTCACTGTCAGCTCCACCCTGGTGACGCTCTACAATTCCCAGGGGCGCCAGGATACAGTCGCGGTGCCTGCAGGCTGGACCTTTACGGATGCGGTGGCGGTGGATGCGGACGGTAATGGATCAGTCCAGATCGTGGCGCTGCTGCTGGGTTCTCAGGGTGAGCTGAGGTTGCAGGAGTACCGTGTTGGCGATTCAGGCTCCATCTCCTCTACCGAGGCCCGGTTGGATTTCGCGACCCTTTCCGATGGGGGCGAGGGGGTTTCCGCGGCCAGTCTTTATCTTGCGGACCTGGATTCAGACGGTTTGCCGGAGCTGATGGCCCTGCATGGGGATGGCAGCTTTGCCGCTGACGCGGTGCCTGGTCTTCCCGCCGGACTTGGAGACTTTGGTGATCTCGGCGACCTCGGACTCCCAGTGGAAGAGGAAGAGCCGGAGTCCACCGGCTACCTGACAATCTTTCAGCTGACCATGGGTCTTCCTGCTGATGGCCAGTTCAACCTCAACGACCCCGAGAATCTTCTCGAGCTCCAGTTCGCACCTCTGCGCAATCCCATCTCGGGATTTGACCCGAGCCGGAAGATCCAGCTTGCAGACCTCGATAACGATGGCCGTCTGGACCTGGTCAGCGAGGCGATGGACGGCGACCTGGCTGGAAGCCTGGTTCTCTATCGAAACCAGACCACCAGCACCAACCGTTTCTCTTTCCGGAAGGTGGGGACTCTGAAGAATTCCGCCGGAGGCGATTACGCTCCTGATGCGTGGATCGTTTTCGATTTTGATACAGATGGAGATGTCGATGTCGTCTCCTGGAAGGACAGCTCGGCCCTCCTGCATGAAAACACCTACCGAGATGTGGGTGACCTGCTCGCAGGGGGCTTTGATGGAGGCAATGACCTGCTGGGAAGCCTCAGCGGCGACGAGCCGCGCGGACTTCTCTTCGAGGAGGTCGTTCCCGAGGCGGTCGACGGAAAGCTCAACGGAGTCGTTGCTCAGCGGGGAGACATCCTGGAGGCCTCCAATCTCGATGGAGATCCGCTTGGTTCCGCGGACCTGGTGGTCGGCGGCGCAGGCGAAGAAGATCGCGGCAGCCTCGTCGTCCTGAGAAACCAGAGCATTCCGGGTGTCGGGCAGAGCTTCGAGAAGATCGAGCTGGATGCCGGAGAGGCGGGAGTCGTCTCGGGCCTCGCGCTGCTTGATCTCAATGGCGATACAGGCCTTGATGTCGCCACGGTCTCCGATGATTCTCCGCTGGTCTATGGGTCGCTCGGAGTCCAGGCCGCGACGGTTCCCGACCCTACCCGCTATCGCCTGCAGCCTGTGGATGAGAATGGCAATGACATCACCATCGATTACCTGGCAAGCCTTGAAGCGAACGATGTCTTCGGGGTGAAGGTCTTTGCGGATATCCAGGCATCCTTCTCGGGTTATTCCGTAGCCCTCGACTATGAGCAGTTTGAGCTTGATTACCTCGGCTTCACCGCGCCGTCCGGGTTTGAGCAGCTGGCCTTGTTCGAGGCCTGTCCCCAGGATGAGAGCGATAATAGCTGCGGGGGGTTCGCCACAGCCTCGATGACCTACCAGCAGGACACCACCGGAGCCGCCTTCGACAATGTCGAGCTGGGCGTCTTCAGGTTCCGCTGCCGCCAGGTTTTCGGGCGTACCGACACCCGCATTGGGTTTGCCCCTTCCGGGGCTACGGTCGTATCCAATGTCCTGACGGCTGTTGAGGCGGGGGTCTCGCAGGAGGTCCCTGTGGAGATGGGCGAGGCGATAGAATTTGAGCTCGAGCCGCCGCCTCCGCCGGAGCTCGAGGTGACCTGCAATGTCCAGGAAAGGGGCGCTCTCTCTTCAGAGGTGCTCATCTCCTGGCAGGCCCAGGCTCTGCGCTACGATCGCGTCAAGATCCGGATAGCCGACGGTCCACCGATCTATATCGACTGGGACAGCGGCTCCTATCTCGTGGCGGTTTCCTCTCCCGGCGATGTGTCCATTTCCGTTGAGGCTCTGCTTGCCGACAGCGATATCGGCCCGACAGTGATCTGTGGAGTGGTTCACGTTCCCCAGCCCAGCGATGTGCGCTGTGGCAAGGAAGGCGAGCTCAATATCGTGACCTGGGATTGGGATCCGGGGATTGCCGTCGAACAGTTCAGGATCTATCGAAACGGCTCCTTCAGGTCGAGCGTTCTGCCGGTGGGAGGCTTTATCTTTGAGGATAGCCCCTCAACCGACGATGGCAGTGATCTCTACGAGGTCAGCGCGGTCATCGGCGGCATCGAGAGCTCCAGGGGAGCCTGCAGCGGACTCGACCCGGAGCCCTGTGATACCGAGGTTCCCATTCGTTCGCCGGTGGTGGGGACGCTCCTGTCACGCTCGAGCTCCTCGGCTCCACTGAGGATTCGCTGGGACTGGATCAACGGAGAGGCCTACGATTTCATGAGGCTCGAGCTTCTTTTTGAGCCGGCGGCTCCAGGCAGCGCTCCGGTCAATCTCTTCGGTGAGACGGGTATGGAGCTGGAGGGGCAGGCGGCCAACCGGGACTCCTTCATCTACGAAGGTGAGCTGGACCGGGGCGGAGCGGCTCCGGGCACCTATACGCTCACCTTGACGGCGACAAAGAACGCTGATGGCGCCTGTGATGGGTTCCCGGCAGGAACCCCGATCGACAGCGATTCGGTCACCTTCCAGCCCTTCACGCTGAATGCCCCTGACCTGGCCGAGGTCGCCATTTTATGCGTCAAGGATTCCGGCGGGGTCGCGGTCAGCTGGGACTCCCCCTGGCGCGGCTATGGAGACAGCCCGCTCCAGCTCGAGCTGAGCCATGTCATCGCGGGCGAGACGGTCGACTCGAGGACCGTTTTCGATATCCTGCCCAGTGATGCCGGCTATTTCTTTGATTCTATTGAGCCGGTTGGCTCCTACGAGGTAACCCTGAGCGCCGGCGGAGATGAGGCCAGCTGTGTCGGCGGCGTTATCTATTCACCCGCCATCTCTCTTGGAGCGGTCGTCGCCGCGGTAGGAGAGCCTTCCTTTGAAATTCCGATCGCGGCTTCCGGGCTCTCTTCAGATATCGAGGCGGTTGAATTCGATCTCGTGATCCCAGAGGCCATCCCGCTGCTGAGCCCTGCGCTCGCTTCGGTTCCCGAAGGTGATGGCTTCAAGCGGATCACGGTGAGCGAGGGCGACCTCGTCCTCGAGTCCACCGGAGGCTCCTCCGAGGTTGTCCTGGCGAAGCTCCAGGCCGAGCTTCCTGCTGTGCTTCCCCAGGGTGACCTCATTCGACTCGAGAACATACGTATTCGTTTCGCCGGCTTTGACAGCTGGCGTTCTCTCGACATGGCCGAGGGAGCTATTCAATACGCGAACAGCTACCTCAAGCTTGACCTGGTTCCCGATGCGGAGGATCCCGCTATCTTCCATGTTGCCGTGAAGGGAAGCCTCCGTGCTCCGTCTGAGATATCGAACTATCGCTTCAATGCCTACACCATTCACCTGCAGTTCAACCCCGAGCATCTCGAGCTTCTGCCCGTTGACCAGGAGCAGGAGGGTACGGTCGCTGCTGATCTCGGGGAGATCTTCCTGCCTGTAGAGGATACGCTTCCTGACATCAACTCGAGCGGAGACCTGAGGGTTGGCTGGATCAGCTTCAACTTTTCCACTCTCGGGTCTGACTTTATCGATCCGTTTGAGGATGGAACCGTCCTGAACTTCACCTTCGCCTCGAAGCTGGCCCAGGACGATCCGCGGACCATCTCGCAGATCACCTTCCTGTTTGATCCCTCCGCCGATCAGCCCACCTCCTTCTTCCCAGAGCAGGCTGTTCCCGGCCGACCGGTGATCGATGCCTTCCTGGATACGAGTGTGACCCTTGGCGGCAACTTTCCCGCGCTCGGGCTCGCCTCGGCCACCCCGGTTACGGGGCCACTCACCGGTGGAAACGAGATCCGGCTTTCAGGCGAAGGCCTCGATGGCGGCGCCGGGCTTACCCCGGAAATCAGGCTTGTTCCTGTAGAAGGAGGCTCTGAGAGCATCGAGGTTCCCGCTGCGAATATTACCGTTATGGACTCCGGCACCGTATCCTTTGTCGTTCCGGATGCTCTCGGACCGAGGCCAGCCGCGCTTCCGTCTTCAAGCAGCGTACTCTACGACATCATGCTCTCGATAGGAGGGCAGGATGCACTGCTTCCCGAGGTCTATTCCTTCGAGTCGCCCAGCCTTGAAGGCGTTGACGTGAGCAGCCTGCGGGCCGGCTGCGGTGATTTCATCGAGGTGAGGGGTGCCGGGTTCTCCCGCAGCACCGTGGTGAAGCTGCAGGTCGATGNCCTCGAGCCGATGGTCGCGTTGCCTTTTGAACGTTCAGGACGATCGGCTGTTTCAAACGACGGCCGCACGATGCTCGTTCGCGCTCCTGTCGAAGGGCTGCCTGCCCTGGACGAGGCCTTCGTGGTGGTCGAGGTTCTGGATCCTNTTGATCTTGCCGGCGCTCCCATCGAGGTTCTGGNGCTGCCAACGCCCCTGGATATTATCGAGGGAGAGTGTCCGAATATGCAGCCGGCGCCCAACCTGCTTGTGGTCAACCTGGTCCAGCCCAACTCTGTTTCGATCTGTGGCGGCAGCCATGTAGATCTCTTCGGAGATGGATTTACAGATCGTTGCGAGGTCCTGGTAGATGGAGTCGTTGTTGATTCCGCAGGGTTCGTATTCCACTCAGGACAGCNTCTGAGCTTTTTCGCTCCGAGCCGCGGAAGTGCCGGGCAGGCTTCGCTGCGGGTTCGGGATCCGCTGACCCTGGCCCAGAGCGAAGGCTTCCTTCTTTACCTGGATCCNCCGCGGTTTATTCGTGGTGATGTCGATGGNGACCGGCAGGTTACGGACTCTGATGTGACCCTGCTTTCGAGCCTCCTCTTTGGNGGAGCGGGTGTCTGGCCGGANAACCATGACGCTGCTGATATCAANGATGATGGCCGTCTCAATTTCGGCGATCTGATGANGTTGCTNCAATTNCTCCAGGATCCCGCCGATGTAACCCAGATGCCGCCNGCGCCNTTTCCCGGGNTCGGCTCCGATCCAACCGCTGACGATATNTGCGAGTGAGCACGAGAACCGTTGNCGCTTGACAGAGGTTATAGCGAGGNGTATCGTACTCAGCCTCTGATCGTAAGCACCTTGTNTCGTTGGAGCTTACGAATAGTTAGNAGCTCTTGCCCTTTCGGAATACGAGCAGTAAGCGATGAGCGTTTCTGCGAACCNGTTCGGTCGGAACGNGTTGAGTTCATCGATCGAGGGCATTTATTCTCACGGGTGNAAGNCGCTCTGAAGGNGGCNCCCCTGNGGTCCAGAATGATTGAGGCGAACGTTCCTTGAAACGCGCTGTTATTTCAGATATCCATGCGAATCACGCCGCGTTTGAGGCTGTTCTTGCTGACATAGAAGAGCAGGGCTGCGAGGACATCTATTGCCTNGGGGACATCATTGGCTATGGGCCGGATCCCCGCATTTGCATCACCCTCGCNGGTAAATGCGCTCTCAACCTGCTTGGCAACCATGAAGAGGCTGTTCTNTTTGGAGCGATCGGATTCAACCCGAAGGCGAAGGCTGCGATCGACTGGACCAAGGAACAGCTGAGCATTGAAGGCCAGGAGGANGAGAACCGCGAGATGTGGAATTTCGTGGGCGGGCTNTCGAAGCATCACAAGGAGGGGGATATCCTCTATGTGCATGGCTCNCCGCGCGATCCCACCCGNGAATACGTNTTCAAGCAGGACATTCGCGANATTCCGAAGATGGACGCCCTCTTCGGCGCNCCTCCGGATTTTGAATGGAAGGTCTGCTTCNCCGGCCACACCCATNANCCCGGAATNTTTGCCCAGTCGACGCCCTATATGTTCCACGATCCCCGGGAGATCGATCATCGCTATGAGTATTCGACTCGTCCCGAGCGGATTCTTGTCAACGTCGGCTCCGTTGGCCAGCCTCGCGATGGAGACAAGAGAGCCTCCTACGTCATCATCGATGACGAGGCTCTTCACTTCAGGCGTATCGAGTACGATGTGCAGCTCACCCTCGACCGCTTCGAGGAAAACCCCGGGCTTCCTGATTACCTGGCCCAGAGGCTAACCGAGGGGAAGTGAGCTCCAGCGAGCGGTTTCCGCAATGGAAGCTGCTGAGCAAGCTGGGCGGCGCCGGGAATCCGATTCCCTCTTTCTGCGGGCCGGGCCTGGGAGCCTTCCCGGATTTACGGATCCTCTTTTAAGTTCANGGTTTGCGANCAGGGGNAAGCTTTCGGTNTCGCCGNCGTTNGGGATACNGGCACAAAAAGAGACGCAGGNGTGGACTTTCCCATGCAAGTCTTTATTGTTGTTGGTCCTGCGGCTTATTTTCCAATGTTGTACAGGTTTCTCAGAGCATGGTCTGGCGCTATATACTTGCCTTCGTACTGTCGATCGCCCTGCTGTTCGGCTGGCAGATTTACAATGCTGCCAGGGTACAGAACAATCCACAGGTAGCTCCACAGGCAGCTCCCAAGGTGCAGCCGGTCGCGCAGGGCCAGCCTCCGGGGCAGGCCGCCCAGGGCGCGATAGGGGCCGCAAAGCCCGCCGTACCCGCATCCGGCAGTGAGAAACCAGAAGAGAAAACTCCCGCAGTTGAACAGAAGGCTGGTGGATTCTCGGCGGTCTGGAAGGATGGGCTAGGATCACTCGATCGCGTCCTGAAGGATGGCGCTGAGCTTGCAGTCTTCGGTCCCTCGGGAGGCGGCCTGGCCCTGAGCGTATTCGATGGAAAGGACGGCTGGAGAAGGCTGGACTCCGGCTGGAAGGCGATCGAGGGGGCGGCCGGTCCGGGGTGGGCCCACGAGCTGCAAGATACGGAATCTTTCAAGGTCACCCGTCGGGTTACGGTTGGTGTTACAGGAGATGGAATTCTTCGCCTCGACGTTTCCCTGGAGTTTGAAAACAATGGGACCGGGCCTGTCCGATATCGCCTGGGCGCAGGCTCAGGTGTCGACGCTGGTTTTGTTGCCGCCAGCAGGGTTCGCACCAAAGGCCATCCAAGGTCGGTTGAGAGCAATCTCTGGCAGGGGACTGAAGAGGAGCCCTGGAGGCGAGAGGGGGAGGCGCAGTGGGTCGCGATGAGACGCGGCGGCAAGCTGGCTGTTCTTTTCTCAAAAGATAGCGGCTACGCGGCGGCGGCCATCGTGGACACGCCGGGTACTTTTCTCGAGGGCCTGCCCCTGGCAACCGGCCAGAGCAAGCACAGCTATCAGCTGGCCATCGGCAGCAATGCCCCCGGGATACTCGACAGCTACGGGGTCGAGGGCAAGCTCGCCCTCATCAACCGCACCGAGGTCGAGCTTGTGCCGGACCGATTTATGGTGGTGGTGGATTCGGGGCGGAGCTCTATTTCAGAATTNTTTCTGCTCAATCATTANACGGCTGTCGCGGGGGATCTNGACNGGGAGCACCAGCCTGTGCTGCTGGNTCCGGCGGCAGGAGCGGCTCTTCTCAGCATGGGCTCCTCAGTTGGGCCGGGCGGGGATGCGGCGGAAAACTGGGGCGGGCAGTGGAGTGAATCGGTGCGNGGGCTCCCTGGCGGCGGGAAGGAAATCATCTTTGAGAAACAGATCGGTTCGGTTCGAATTCGCAAGAAGATCGCTCCGGCCGCTGTCGATGAGTTCGACGAGTTGCTTGGGGAAGGGGCTGGAGTCCTCGCCGGTGGCAGTCTGCTGCGAGTCAGCGTTGAGCTGACCAACCTGGCCGATGTCCAGACTCCGTTTTCATTCATGCTCTACGGCCCCTGCGCCATGTCTTCTTCGGCCTCATCCAGCCGGAGNGCTGGCAGGGATATCCAGCTGGCCTTTGGGACCTACGGCAGGAAAAAGGGAGTCCTCACGGGTGTTCACGATATCGATGACCTGCCGGGTCTCGCTAACGACAGGGAGGTTGCCTGGATTTCTATCGTGAACTCTTATTTCACGGCTCTCATGTTTCCCCGGACCCGCGAAGAAGGCGCCCGGGGAATCTACGCTGAACCTATACCTTATCCANCTAATGGTTGGTGGCCGATTTCCAACNNNGCCGTTNCAGAGGGCAGCCAAAGNCTGAGGACTGGTTTCAAGTGNACCAGTCGCCTGCCGCCCGGCGGCAATCCCAGGGAGCTCGTCTTCGGGCTCTACATCGGCCCTCGTGTCAGCGACTTTATCGAGGCCGGCTCGGCACTCGAGCTCGATGGCGCCAACGATTTCGGGATAACAAGCGCTCTCATTCATTTCTTCATGGGACTGCTCAANCTGCTGCAGAAGGTAGCCCTCGGCAACTGGGGTCTGGCGATCATTCTCCTGACGATCATCGTCAAGNTCTGCCTGCACCCGGTNACCCGGAAGAACNNGCGCGGCATGATGCGCATGGGCAAGGCCATGGCGAAGATCAAGCCGGAAATGGAGGTNCTCCAGGCGCAATACGGCACTGACAAGNTGAAGTATTCNNNGGAGGTNCAGAANCTCTGGAAGAAGCANNATGTCAACCCGGCCAAGCAGATGCTCGGCTGCCTGGTGATCTTTCTGCAGATGCCGATCTGGATNGGTATTATCTGGAGCCTCGAATTCACCATCGGAGTGCGCCAGGCNTCCTTCCTCTATATNGAGGATCTCACCAAGCCNGACATGCTGTTCCCCTTTTCCTTCCATATCCCGCTCCTGGGGGAATATTTCAACCTCCTGCCTGTTCTCTACGTCGTGCTGACCATGCTGAACCAGAAGATGCAGCCGCGCTCAGATGATCCGCAGGCGGCCGCGCAGCAGAAGATGATGGGCTTCATGATGATCTTCTTTGGCTTCATCTTTTACGGCTTCGCCTCTGGCTTTATGCTCTACATCATGACCAGCGCGGCGCTGGGAATCGCCGAGAGCAAGATCATCAAGGCCCAGCTCGCCAGGGAAGATCTCGAGCTGGAAGGCAAGCAGGGAGGGGAAGGCACCGTGGCGCCCGCGGGTCCTCTCTACAAGGCGAAGAACAAATCGGCGGAGAAGAGCATCGTTCCCTCTTCGGCAAAAAAGAAGAAACGCCGCAAACGGTTTTAAGGCCATGAGGCGCGACTGAAGGAGGGCACCTTGCTGGAGGGCACCATTCTTGCCTGTGCTACGCCGCGGGGGAAGGCCGCGCGCGGAGTGTTGCGTCTCAGCGGCGCGGATGCGGTTGCTGCCGTCGGCAGAATCTCAGCCTCGTCCGCCGCCCTTGAGGACTGTCCGGGCTACGGCGGAGTCGAGCTGCGGCTCGAGGTCGATGGGGGAGCTTTTGATGCATGGGCGGTCGTTTACAGGGCGCCGAGATCCTATACGCGTGAGGATGTCGTTGAGCTGCACCTGCCGGCAAGCCTGCCGGTGCAGGGAATGATAGCCCGGGCTCTTGTCGTCCAGGAGGGCGTGCGCTGGGCCGGCCCCGGCGAGTTCACCTTGCGCGCCTTTCGCAGCGGTCGCCTCGACCTCGCCCAGGCCGAGGCGGTCGCCCAGGTCATCAACGCTTCCGAGGAGGCTGAGCTGAAGGCGGCGCGCCGAGGTCTCTCTGGAGAGTTTGGTGATGCTGTCCGGCTTATCGCGGACAACCTGATCGAGACCCTCGCCCTGCTGGAGGCCGGTATAGATTTCGCGGACGAGGAGCTGCCCGAGATCTCAGGGGAGAGGCTGGCGCGGAAGATCGAAGAGGTCGGCGAGGCGGTCGACGGACTGAGACGGTCATCTTCGCTGCGAATGGTCGCCCCGGGCTCTTTTCATTGCGTGCTGGCGGGCTACCCCAACGCGGGGAAGTCGAGTCTTCTCAATTCCATCCTCGGCCGTGGGGAGGCGCTTGTTTCCGAGCTTGCGGGNACCACCCGTGATCCNGTGCGCGGGACGAGCTCCGAAGANGGGGTCGATGTGACCTGGGTGGACCTCGCCGGGTGCTACTCGGGNAAGGAGAGAGGCGAGCCTGCGGGGCTTGACAGGAACATGAGTCCCGANACNAGGGGGGCCGTAGAGAGGTTGACCAGCCTGGANCTGGAGCATGCGGATGGAGTCCTCTGGCTTGTAGATGCTTCNGGGGATATCGCCGGNAGCATCGATGCCTTCCAGGCGCTCGATGCGAAGGTTAAGCTGTTGGTCTTCAACAAGGTGGATCTGCTGGATGAAGCGGCGGGAAATCTTCTCGCTTCGAGCTATCCGGGAGCGCTGCTGGTCTGCGCGCTGGATGGGACAGGGCTCAGGGGGTTGCGCGCCGCCGTGCGGGACCTGGCCGGGGCAGACGGGCGGCCTGGGGCGTTGGGAGGGGAGCCCGCGAGATTCCTGGTGAGCTCGCACCAGGANTCNGCCCTTCAGCTGGCCATGGAGGGAGTTGAGAGGGCAGGAGAAGCTCTTGCCGCCGACTCNGGGCTGGAGTTGGNGGCGGCTGATTTGCGCGNCGCGTTGAGGAGCCTGGANGACCTGGTCGGGGAGGTGACGCCCGATGATGTCCTCGATCACGTCTTTTCGAGCTTCTGCATCGGCAAGTAGGGGTAAAAAGCNCNNCTCCGATAACATTAACCTTTGCACCACTGATGGTTGTGTGTTAATTAATGTACCCGTCCCAGAGGTAGTGGGACAGAAGTGAAGAAAAAAGAAGAGAATGTGATGAGGCACTCCAACTGCTGGAGGAGTCTCAGGTTATCAGCGTATCTCAGCGACCTTTCCAGGAGGCCGTCTTTGGGCTCTGAGATCGGGCGTTTGCGCCGATTTTACAAGAGGAGCCAGGTAGTCTATGAAATGTCCCTTTTGCAAGAAGGACAACGACAGGGTTGTCGATTCGCGTGTAATAGGCGAAGGGCGTTCTATTCGCAGAAGGCGTAAATGTCTCACCTGCGACAAGAGGTTTACCACCTACGAGCGCATCGAGGCCGCGCCCCGTCTCGTGGTCAAGCAGGACCAGCGGCGTGAGCATTTCAACAGAGATAAAATTCTCCAGGGACTNCGCTTNGCTTGCAAGAAGCGGCCCATATCGGAGGAACANCTCGAGTCGATTGCCAGCCGGGTTGAGNCCGAGGTCTTTGAGAAGTACGACAACGAGGTCAGCACTCGTTCGGTGGGAGAGCATGTGAGTGAAATTCTCAAGGATATCGACCAGGTGGCCTATGTGCGNTTCGCCTCGGTCTATCGTGAATTTACTGATGTGGAACAATTCCACCAGACGGTAGAGCCTCTTCGGCGTTCGCAATCCGACAGCGTATCCCCTGCGCTGGCGGAGCAAAAAGATGAAGTCCTTGGCTGAGTGGTATTGAGCATTGCCCCCTAATTGTGTGACACTGTTGCGGGTCTCTACAGACAGACGAACCATCGCAGAGAATACGGCAGGGCCGGTGCGGCTCCTGNGCAATGTCATGANCANAATTCGCGAAGTGCGAAAGCGCGACAGNCGGGTTGTCCCTTTCGATCTTGATAAGATNTCCGATGCGATCCACCGGGCGCAGCTCGCGGTGGGGGCNGGAGACAGAGCCTATGCGCGGGAGNTGGCGGAGGTTGTNGAGCACTTCCTCACAGCCGAGAGCGCGGGTGGCCGGCGCGATGGCGTACCCCACATAGAAGAAATCCAGGATGTAGTGGAGAAGGTTCTGATGGCGCGGCCGGATTGCGGCGAGGCGGCCAAGTCCTATATCCTCTATCGCAGGAAGCGCGAGATTCTTCGTGAGACGCTCGAGGTTCGCAGGGAACGGGATCCCGGCACCGGTCGCGCGGCAGAGGCCGGGGGGTTGCCTTCGGTTGAGAAGACCGATGCTGGAGTTTCCGGCTGGAGCAAATCCCGCATCACGGCGGCCTTGATCCGGGAGGCCGATCTTGATCCCGCGGTAGCNGAGGAGATCGCGGCGAGNGTAGAGGCAAAGGTGCTGCGGACCGGGATCCTGCTCATCTCGACAGCGTTGATCAGGGANCTGGTCGACAANGAGCTCTTTGAGCGCGGCTATGATGCCAAGNTGAAGAAGCAGGCNCCNCTCAGNCTGCCGCGCTACGATATCGAGCAGNTGATCCGTGCAGAGGNCAGGCAGAGCCCNCGNGNCATNGAGAAGGGCATNGCNCGGCAATTGCTCCTGCAGTATTCGCTNGGGGAAATGTATTCGCCGGAGGTGGCCCGGNGCCATCGAAACGGCAGGTTCTATCTTCATAGCCTGGGAAACCCGCTTCGCTATTACAGGCTTCTGTCCGATTGGAATGAGGATCTTGGTGATCGTTTGCCGGAGCTCCAGGAGCAGGTCTCCAGGGAGATCCTGGTCAGCCGCGCTGAATCCTCNGGGTGGCGNCGGGGGATATTTNCCANGGGNACNGTTTTCCAGNTNGACTGCGCCGACCCNGGCTGNCTGGAAGCTCTCGAANCCCTGGTNGAANCGNTNCGCGCGGAGGGNTCCACGCCGGCGCTGGTCATCAGGCTCCTGNNAGCCGANNTGGGAGAACTCCCTGTNCTGGCCNGCAGGTTGTGTGANCTNGTCTCGGCGGGGGCTACGGTCAGCCTGTTNCCGCCTGGTTGTGGANGGTTCCCCGNCGANGGNATCGTCGCGGGAAAGGTGACTCTCAATCTTCCCCGGGCAGCCTATCGNTCCGCGCGNGACTCCNCNGCGAGTATAGAGAGCGANCTGGATGANCTGGTTGATCTNGCGGTNAAGGGGCTTCTCGANAAGACCCGTTTCCTCTCGNGGCTTCACTCCGGGGCCGAAGAATCCCNGGGGNCGNTTTCCGGAGGATTGGAGAATGAGGCTGTGGGCATTGTCGGCCTGGTGGGNCTGAACGAATGCGTCAGCTACCTGGCNGGCTCTCAATTGCACGAGTCNGCNGCGGCNCTGGACAAGGGCAGNGANCTNGTNGCAAGGCTCGGCGCCAAGCTGGAGGCTGAGNAGGGGCGACTNGGCCTGAGGCTTGTACTNGAGGAGAGCCTCAACAGGGGTGANCTCCTGCGGTTGCAGGAGATGGATGGGCGCCTCTACCCGGAATATNTCTCGGCCCTCGCAGAGGCTGGACATCTGTATACNGATGGAGTGCGGACTCGTGAGGAGGATCCGCTGAAGACCATNGAANTNGATGCCGNCCTGTTGAGGNNCGTNGTTCCCCGCGGAGGAGTCGTGGGGAAGGGGNTGGACCTGGNCGNGCTGGGNCCGCGGANGTTNTCAGAGTTTCTCTCTGAGGCGCTGNCGCTGTCCACCCGGNAAAAACAGCCGGCGCGGGAGACAAGNAAAGATTCGGCTATTACGGAATTGAAGAAGTGAAAATCCGCCGNNGGCGGTGATGGTTCGAGGNGGACCATGCCAGGCGTGAACTTGAAGTGAAGAGAGACGGTCAAGGTGNATCTAAAGAAGCTAGANCTCGTAGGCTTCAAATCGTTCGCTGACCGAACGAGCCTCGATTTCAAACCGGGTATAACCGGAATTGTCGGTCCCAATGGCTGCGGAAAGTCCAATGTCGTCGATGCCTTCAAGTGGATTCTNGGCAGCCAGTCTGCCAAGGGNCTGAGGGGNACTGAGATGATGGACGTCATCTTCGGTGGNACCCAGNATCGCAAGCCGCTGGGCTATGCCGAGGTCACTGTCGTTTTCGANAATACAGANCGGTATTTCGACATCGACTTCTCGGAGGTNGCCATNACCCGAAGGNTGTTTCGAAGCGGTGAGAGCGAATANCTCATCAACAAGAACCGCTGTCGCCTCAAGGACATCAAGAATCTCTTCCTGGATACCGGCTTCGGAGCGACCTCCTACTCGATCCTCGAGCAGGGAAAAATCGACGTTCTNCTGCAGGCGANCAATTCCGACAGGCGTGTNGTNTTTGAAGAGGCNGCCGGTATNTCGAAGTACAGGCTCAGGAAGGCTGAGNGTCTCAGAGCCCTGNTGCGAACAGAGGACAATCTNGACCGGCTCCAGGATCTCATCGATGAGGTNGGNAAGAGGGTTCGACGCGTAAAGGCCCAGGCCAGCAAAGCGAGAAGGTATCGGGCCTATGCCGAGCGCATCAAGGATCTGCGAGTACGGATCGCTCTCGAGNCGTACCTTGGCTCNCTGGATGAGGGNTCGAGNCTGACCACCAGCCTCGATGCGGTGCTTGCCCAGATCAGCGAATTNGAGCAAGAGCTCGANCGCCTGGCCGCCTCGATTGAGCTGAAGCGGGGGGAGCGTGAGAAGCTTCGCGGGAAGCTNCAGNCGGCGCGGGATGAGGTGGAGGGTGAGCGCATCGCCCGCGAGCGNACGATGGAGAAGATCAACCAGGCTGANAAGCGTTATGTAGAGCTTGTTGAAGAAGAGAGAAACAGGAAGCGGGATCTCGANCAGACCNTCGNCNGCTTGCGGCGGACGGAGANCCAGGTGGNAGAAGAACGNCAGAAGCTNGGCCGGGTCGACTCNGAGATCGAGAGATGCCGNNNCCTGCTGANGAANACAAAGGAAGAGCTGAAGCTTCGCCGCGATCTGCTCNNNGAGTCCAGGGGCGTACTTGACNCACGCAAGGAGGGCCTGGTTGAGGGNCTCCAGGAGAGGGCGACGACCTACAACCTNTTGGTGCAGACGNCGGCTGACCTGAAGGCGCTCGAGAAGAGGGANGCCCACTACGAGGGGCNGATCATCCGGCAGGAGGAGGCNCTTGGNCGCTGCGCGACAGGCGGCGGCGGTCTCAATAAGGAAACNATGGAGAGCAACGCGGCGCTCGNNCAGGTGGANTCCGANCGCGAGAAGATCNCTCANGCCATGGGGGTCTTCGAGGTGNGAATCGAGGAGCAGGAGGCGAAACTCCGGGAGCTCCGCCAGGAATTGAATCGAGACACATCGCGGTTTGAGGCTCTGAACTCTCTGCA
Source organism: Planctomycetota bacterium (assembly GCA_002708465.1). The sequence goes on along the minus strand of PAOC01000093.1, from coordinate 4,994 downwards.
GGACAGCTCCGCTGTCTTCTCCCGCCGCTCGGGNGAGNTGGGNTCCNCCGNCNAGGTTCATGGGAGCGTAGGTTCNNTCATCAGCGCTGATGANTCCTGNGCCATGGCGCTGGATGCGGCCCTGGGAGAGATGCGCCATGCGGTTGTCGTGGAGGGACAGGAGGGNGCTCTNGAGNTGCTTGGNCGTGTNCGGCGNGAAGATGGCGAATCGGCNGNCATCATCTCGCTCGACCGGNTCGAGTCNCCCGACCTNGGCGTGCTGCCGNAGGTTGAGGGCGTGGTCGGGATTCTTCGAGAGCTTGTCGAGGTCCNGNCNGGCTTCGAGANGATCGCCGATCGNCTTCTTGGAGATGTNGTCCTGGTGAAGGACATCGAGACAGCCTTCTCTCTCGTCAGGAACGGGGCTGGGGCGTANCGGCTCGTGACCTCCAGCGGGGAGCTGCTCGAGCCCTGGGGAGGACTCTCGGTTCCCGGAGCCCGCTCCGGCGGGGCGGTCGATGCGGCGGAGCTTGACAGCCTCAGCAGGTCGATCAGGACGAGAGAGGAAGAGTGCGATGACTTGAGCCGGGNTATTNATGGNCACCGCCGGAAGCTGGGGCAGCTCAAGCTGGCGTTGAAGAANAAGGNTCGTTCGGCNGATGAGGTGAGGAGGCGGGTNCTGGTTTGCGAGGGAGAGGTNGCCCAGGCTGCGCGGGAGNTTGAGAANCTCGAGGGNGANCTCGAGGTCAGCCGGCNTGAGCTGGAAGAGNTNAAGGTNGAGAGAGCCCGCAAGACCTCTGTAGAAGCGGATTATTCCGGAGAGATNGCCCGCCTGGATTCAGAGTGCGCGGAAGCNGAGGNTTCGATCGAGCGAATCGANCTGGAGCTCGAGACCCTGTCTGCCNGGGCNGATGNNGCGAAAGATGATGCNTCGGAGGCNAGGGTCGCCCTGGGCAAGGTGGAAAATGAAGACAGGAATCTCAGGGAGTTCTTCGATAAGCATGTCAGGAACCTGGACGACCAGAAATCCAGGTGCNNTGATCTGCGTGAGGCCAGCCGNCTGAGCGAGGAACGAATCTCCCAGACCCGCAATGAGCAGGTNGATTCGCGCGCGAGNCTGCTGGAGNTGGGCGAGAGAGAGACCGGCCTGGTCGATGANCTCAATAAGTTCGANGAGAGCGANCAGGCTCTCNCGCNGGAGGAAGATGNGATCCGCCGGCAATGCGAGNGNGTTCGGGCCAGGNTCAGCGAACACACCGAGAGGAAACAATCCATCAGCCTGAAAGACCAGGANGAGCGTCATNGCCGGGAGACGGCGCTCGATAGAATCGAAGAGGAGTACGGTNTCGATCTGAAGGCNCTGGTTGCGAATGCGCCTGACTGGGAANCGATCGAGGAGACCTGTGNGCCNGGGCTNGAGGTNGCNGGGGAACCNGNCGTCCAGGGTTGCGCGGAGAGTNCTGAAGTNCTCNCNGACNGTGGAGNGNGAGCNGGGCAGGAAGATGAGNCCGGGGTCNGGGAGGAAGACAGCNAGTCGNNCGATGAGNCTGAGGAGCTGAGCGATGAGGAACGATTCCTCAAGCCCCTGCCGGATTGGGATGGCGCCGCGGCTGCNGNAGAGCTGAAGGATCTGCAGGGGAAGATGANNCGNCTNGGAAACGTGAANCTCGAGGCGNTNGAGGANCTCGAGGAGCTCGAGGAACGCTACAAATTCCAGATGGATCAGAAGNCTGATCTCCAGGATGCCTCTAANAAATTGCAGGCCGTCATNGCNGAGCTCAACNNGAAGTGCAGGNANCTNTTCCAGGANACCTTTGACTCCGTCCAGNTGAACTTCAAGGACCTCTTTCGAAAGTGCTTCGGCGGCGGCCGCGCCGAGCTGGTCCTCGAGGANGGGGTGGACATACTGGAGGCGGGGATCGACATTGTNGCCCGGCCTCCCGGCAAGAAGCTTCGTACTCTCGCGCTGATGTCAGGCGGTGAGAAGACGATGACCACCATCGCNCTGNTGCTGGCCATCTTCAAGTCGAAGCCCAGNCCCTTCTGTATNCTGGACGAGGTGGATGCGNCNCTGGATGATNNCAATGTGAGANGATTCACGGTTCTNCTGGATGACTTCCTNGAAAATACCCAGTTCATCATCATCACCCACAATAAGGTGACGATGGGCCAGGCCGACACGCTCTACGGAATCACCATGGAGGAGCGCGGGGTGTCGAAGAGNGTCGCTGTTTCGCTGGAGTCTTACGATCCAGACGAGATGNAGGCTNTNGCCACCAGCANCTCAGCCTGAGTTTCNCGGACCATCNGAACTTCCGAAAACAGCCGGCGGGGAGAAGCTTCGGTCGAGATGCCGGCAGAAGAGCCGTCTGGAGGCCGCAGGGAGCCCTTTTATCGGCGTTCAGGGCGGTTTGACGGTGTTCCTAACAGGCCATATACTTCTCTGGCACTGGGTTTTGGGGTTTGTCAATCGCTGTCAGGCAGATTGGCGGTTAGGGCAGTTATAGCGAGCGAGCAGCCCGCGTAGCGCCTTCAACCGCGAAGAAGCTGTTGAATCAAGCGGATGTTAAACCATGCCAGATCACCTGGACCCCAATACCTTCGGGTTTCTCATGCCCGGCGGCGCCCGCCGGCGCGGATTGCCGGATGAGCAGTCGATGAAAACGCATTGTCCCGGGATCCTGGGCGGGTCAAGCTCACTTGCGGTGGAACTTCGCGCGGCCGTCATGGCGGCTGTTGAGTCGGAAGGGTCCGTTCTCCTGATGGGCGAGAGGGGTGTCGGCAAGGAGCGAATCGCTCGTTTCATCCATGCGGGGTCAAAGGCGGGCAACCTGCCCTTCGAGGCGGTGGATTGCTCGAGGTCTTTCGAGGATGAACTGGAGGGAGTTCTTCTGCGGCTCAAGGAGGGTTCCGCGGGCGGTACCTGCTACCTTTCCCGGTGCGAAGAGCTCTCCCTGCGATTGCAGGGTCGGCTTGCCGATTACCTCGAGGGAAGCTTCCCGGTACGGCTCCTGTTGTCGAGCCCAAGGAACCTTGCGTCTTTCACCCGGGCTGGACTTTACTCACGGCGCCTCTTTGAAGGTCTCAGCCGCTCTGTTATTACGGTTCCTCCGCTGCGCCGAAGGATGCGGGATCTTGGCAGTCTGCTCGATCACCAGGCCTGCGAGCTCGAGGGCTCTCCAGGAGGTCGTGAGTTCAGCCCCGAGGCCTTCGGGGCGCTGGCCACCTACCCCTGGCCGGGGAACTGTCTCCAACTCGAGGCAGCGCTCCAGGGAGTTCTCCGCGCGACGAAGGGGACGGTCGATCTCCATGATCTTCCAGCCGGGATCTCAGGCTTCTGGGTCGGAGGCGCCGAAGCCGCCGAAATAAACCGTCTCCGGCCTCATTTCGGGGCAGAGGTTGACAGGTTCTTGCTTTCTCGTCGGCTCGATTCCGAGCCAGGGACGATAGAGAGTCCGCATCGCAATAGCGGGAGTTGAATATGTCGCAAAAGAGAAAAACAGGTAGCGGGAAAGAGCGGGCCGGAGCGGTTCGCGTTGCCCGTGCAGTCGAGAACACCTCCCCGGCGGCGCTCCCCTCGACTGCAGCGCTGCTGACCGATTGCATCCTGCCGGGCCTCCAGGGCGAGCCAGTTGTCTCCCCGGGTCGATCCCGGCCGGACACCTGTCTCCTGCGCGGCGCCCTTGCAGAGGTCGCGGCGCCCCTGGCTATTGGCCCCATCGAGTCTCTCAGCGCCACCGCCACCGAGACGATTCTGCGGGAACGCACCAATGACTTCATGGCAGCTCTGCGTTGCAAGGCTGAATATCTCGATGAGCATTCGAGGCGAGTGGGACTTCTCTCGGCTATGCTTGCCGCGGACCTCGGCCTGTCGAGGGAGCAGTCCGCCGAGTTCGAGTGGGTCGGAGCTTTTCACGATGTCGGCAAGCTGGCCATTTCAGGCGAGGTTCTCAGGAAGCCCGGCAAGCTGTCGCACGAGGAATACGAAGAGATCAAGGCTCACCCTGAATATTCAGAGACCCTGGTCGCGCCGCTCGCTCGCCTGCTGGATTGCGACTGGGCGGCGGCGGCTGTTCGGCACCATCACGAACGGATGGATGGGGGAGGCTATCCCGATGGGCTCGTGGGGGAAGAGATCCCGGTCGAGGCGAGAATCCTGGCGGTCTGCGATGCCTACGATGCCATGGCGGGTTGTCGTCCATACCAGGACAGCCTGGCTGAATCAACGATNCGCAAAAACCTGGCGGCCGCCGCNGGCAGCCACCTTGACAGCGANATCGTCGGCATCTTCCTGGGTCATCTTACCTATTACAGGGAGCGGATCTATACCAGTGCCTGAGCCCTCGTTTCGCGTTGACAAGGCTGCNGGGNGACNGGNCGGACGCCGGCGGAATGNGACTGCCCCCTGNGGTCGAGTGGANCTGGTTTGTGAGAGCGATCGCATGAAGGAGGTCNTCTCGCTTGCCGNGAGGGTGGCGNCCACTGACACGACGGTATTGATCCAGGGGGAGAGTGGAACCGGCAAAGAGGTGCTGGCCCGTCACCTTCACCAGGGCAGCCCGCGAGCCGACGCGGACTTCGTGGCGATCAACTGCGGAGCCCTCGCCGAGGCGCTGCTGGAGAGTGAACTTTTCGGCCATGAGAGGGGNGCCTTTACCGGCGCCGTCGAGAGACGCAAGGGCCTGTTTGAGCTCGCNGATGGCGGNACGGTNTTCCTCGATGAGGTGGGNGAGATGTCCTCGGCCATGCAGGTGAAGGTCTTGAGGGTTCTGCAATCACGCGAGCTTCGGAGGCTGGGAGGAACGACNCTGATCGATACGGATGCGCGGATTATCGCGGCCTCCAATAAAGATCTNCACAGGGAGGTCAGGGAAGGACGTTTNCGCCTCGATCTCTACTATCGGCTGAATGTCGTTCTTCTTGTCGTTCCGCCGCTTCGGGAGAGAATTCGGGATATTCCCGTTCTGGTAGGGCAGTTTTCCCGAAGGCTGGCCGCTGCGGAGAGCCTCGAGTTG